>NZ_LSGP01000020.1 GCF_001611555.1 Anaerosporomusa subterranea | reverse complement strand
ACTCCCTGCCGCATAATGGCTCTGTTATCAACATGATCAATACCGCGGGGCTGACGCATGCGAATTCTTACAAGCACTTCTTTTGGTGTACGGTTGTCATTCCCGTGTTCGTCTCCGT
This sequence comes from Anaerosporomusa subterranea, assembly GCF_001611555.1. Classification (NCBI taxonomy): domain Bacteria; kingdom Bacillati; phylum Bacillota; class Negativicutes; family Acetonemataceae; genus Anaerosporomusa; species Anaerosporomusa subterranea. The sequence continues at coordinate 344,478 of NZ_LSGP01000020.1, read as the reverse complement.
GTTCAGTATTGTCTTTGTCGAAATGGGCATTATATGAGTGATTCCTGTCGTCTGTTCAGGTAGCAGCCAAGTTCAAGCCGTCTGCTTTCTTGAGCAGCAATGCCATCTAAGGGCAGATCCCCCGCTCCAGAAACTACCCGCGGTTCGTGCGCGAAACGCATTACCCTTTAGTTAGCTGGTTATAAAAGAGCTAGCGCAAGCCTGCATTGATATGTGCAGCTTGCACTAGCTCTTTTACCCGATGATTTTCGCAAATTCGCTAAATCCCTTCGTCATCGCCGCAACCAATTCATCCACCTGGTCTTTTGTAATAATCAGCGGCGGCGCCAGCAGGAACTGGTCCCCATTTTCGCCGTCGGCGTTGCCAGTGCCGGGGTAGACAACAACGCCATGTTTGACTAAGGTGACTGTCAATTTTTCGGCCATACCCATCTTCACCGGGTATGGTTCTTTAGTCTGTTTGTCTTTAACAATTTCGACACCCAGCATAAGCCCCTTGCCCCGTACATCTCCCACATACGAGAACGGCAGCAGTTTCTCCTGCAATTGTGCCAGCAAATACGCGCCAACTGTCCGGGAGTTCTCTACCAATTTATCTGCAATCAATGTTTTTACCACCGCTAAGGCCACTGCACCTGACAGGGGATTGCCACCATAGGTGTGACCATGCACAAATATGCCTGAGCCTTGTTTGAACGCATTAAAAATTTCTTCTTTAGCGATCACCGCGCCGAGCGGCGAATAGCCGGCGCTCATGCCTTTGGCTGCGCAGATCATATCAGGAATTACGCCAAAATCGTCGATGCTAAACATCGATCCTGTCCGGCCAAAACCGGCCATAACTTCATCATCGATCATCAGAATATCGTAATGGTCGCAAATCTGGCGGATAATTTTAAAGTAATCTTTATGCGGGACAATCGCACCACAGGCTGCACCGCCGACCGGCTCGGCGATAAAGCCTGCCACATACTCCGCACCTTCCATTTTAATCGTCCGTTCGAGGTCTAAGGCGCAATCCACCTGACAAGTATCCTGACACTTGCCAAACGGGCAGCGATAACAATAAGCTGGCGCAATATGCGGGAAGTTTAACAGCAGCGGTGTATACTTTTTCCGACGTTTATCGCCGGTCATCGATAATGCTCCGATCGTGTTGCCGTGGAAGCTTTTCCAGCGAGAGATTATGCGGTACTTTGAGCTCTGACCATCACGCTCAACATAGTACTGACGCGCCATCTTTAGCGCCGCTTCGGTCGCTTCCGATCCGCCGGACACTAAATAAAGCTTGTTTAACGAGCCAGGCGCCAACTTGGCCACCAGATCACCTAATTCTTGAATTGGACGAGATGTCCAACGCGATAGATGACTGAATGCAACTTTTTGTGCCTGTTCGACTATCGCCTCGATAATCACGGGATGCCCATGGCCTAAATTGGACACAGCCGCACCGGAACAGGCATCAATATACTTATTGCCGTCGGTGTCATACAGATAGATACCCTCGCCGCGATCGACTTCGAGAAGTTTTTTGTTTACCGCCCGATAAAATACGTTATCCAATTCCCTCACCCCTCCACCTTAATTCAATATTCAACTATTTCTTTACGCCGAATCAGTGGACTTATCTCTCAGTTCACTATATCATGAAGTTAGTAATGAAAAAAATGACTGTTTTATATGATTTCAATCACTTTAACTGATACATAAAAGGACGGTGAGGTCATGGAATTGCGTCAATTGCAGATATTTTGCAGCGCCGCCGAAACGCTTAACTTTACTAAGGCCGGCCTGAAGTTAGGCTATGCCCAATCCAACATCACCGGGCAAATTCGGCAGTTGGAGGAAGAGCTGCAGGTAAAGCTGTTTGAACGTCTGGGACGGGGGATTCAACTGACCAGCGAGGGCAAAAAGTTTTTGGTCAATGCAAAACACATCCTGGAGTTATGCGACAAAGCGAAAGCAGAGATCGCTCCCCAGGTTTTTCGCGGCATCATTAACATTGGCACAGCGGAAACAATCTGCATTTACCGGCTGCCGCAGATCCTGATTGAATACCGCAAGCTGTATCCGCTGGTGGAAATCCGGGTGCAGACTGAGGCGTGCGATAACTTGTTTACCCTGCTTAAATCGAACGATATCGATATTGCCCTGGTACTGACTGACACCATCACCGCACCGGAAATGACGGTGCGTACACTCCAGGACGAACCGCTGGCTGTGGTCGTGAGCCCGCTGCATCCGCTGGCGGAAAAGAAAAAGATTACCCCCGGCGATTTCGCAGGCGAATGCTTGATTGTCACTCTGCCCGGCTGCGGCTATCGCCCGCTGATTCTCGCGATGCTGCGCGAACACAACGTAATTCCAGGCTCGCTGATGGAGTTATCCAGCATCGGCGCCATCAAGCAATGCACCATGTGCGGTTTAGGTATTGCCGTTATTCCTGAAGTGGCGGTACGAGATGAACTGGAACGGGGAAAATTACTTAAACTGGATTTCAGCGAAGCAAGCTTTGACGTAAAAGCACAGTTAATCTACCACCAGGAAAAATGGTTGACTCCGGCGATGCAGGCGTTTCTAGAACTGTGTAAGATGATGCGGTAAGATGACATTATCTATGGGGAAACGGGGAGACGGCTTTCGAGACCTATATAGCCTGCTATAAATTGGTCATGTTTTTGTATATGCTCTTGTAATAAACTGATAAATTCTTTGGCAAAATGCGGTTGATAACCATCTTTATGTGTAATTAAATCAATGCGAAGAAAATCTTTCATGCCGTAAAGCTTAAAAATCCGAAGTGGTTTATCATTTCTGTTATTTTGTTCAATTACTTTGTCTAAGCCTGTCTTGGGACAAAATGCAACTAATTGGCTTCTTATACATAAACTTATTTGTAATTCGTAATCGCTGACAGAAAGGACAATTTCTTGGTGTATATTACGGGAATCTAAATACCTTTTTACAAGGTTATTAAAAGAACTACCAATATAGTTCCCCGCAAACGGCAAATTCGGAAAATTCAATAAATCGATTTCGGCAGAGGAAATAGTTTGTTTGTAGGCATCAGGTGATACGGCGAATTTCTGTAGTATTGTTTCGGTGGCGATAAAGAATACTTCGTCTTGTCCTAATGGCAAAACATTAAAATCATTATTTGATATACAGTCAATGCCCAAAAACATATCGATCTTTCCATTCAATAATTTAGGAACTAGATTTCGCATGTCATCTAAAATAATTGACAAATTTACCAAAGGGAAACGTTGATGGTATTCTGTAAAAAGATCAGGTAATAAAACCCGCGCTCTTGTTGCGTTGATTCCAAATATAATTTTCCCTCTCATTTCGGTCTTAATCTCGGATAATTTCTCTATCATGGCTGATTCAGCAATTTGTATTTGACGTAATGAATAATATAAAGATTCTCCGGCTGGAGTCAAACGTAGTTGCGGTGTTCTTTCAAATAAATTGACATCATACTCTTCTTCTAGCTTTTTGATATGAGAGCTCAAACATTGCTGAGTTACAAAAGCCCTGCAAGCAGCTTTTGTAAAGTTCATTTCTTCCACCGCTAACAAAAACATTTTACACCCTAAATCCATCAGAGATCACCGCCTTAGAATTCCTTATCATTTAACATTAACTCGTCATCTCGCAAATCAAAAATACCCCCATAAACCGGATTACAATACGAGTATCTCGTTGCTACTCTGGTTTATGGGGGTATTTTTGTATTGGTAATGCGGCGAATTGTTGCTCTAGCAAGCTGCTATTGATCTTGTCTTTCGGCATCACCTTGTTTCAAAAGGACTTCTTCAATCATGTGATACGTACTTTCGAGATGGATGCCCATTTGTTTCTTAGCTGCTGCCGCTTGTCGTTTTTCAATTGCGTGCAAGATGGCACCGTGCTCAGAGAGAATACGGTCATAATCTTTCGGCTTGGACCAGTGCCAGCGGTTTGTATGTACCACTTGGTAGTAGAGTTCGTGCAGGCTGCTTATTACTGATAGGATAGTATTGTTTTTTGCTGCTCTGGCAACTCGATAATGAAAAGCGAAGTCGGAAGAAGCAGTATCTTTGCCTAGTGCGATATCTTGCGACATATCACGGAAAACTTGATGAAGCGCAACAATATCATCATCAGTTGCCCGTGAGGCAGCTAGCATGGCCACTTCACCCTCGAGAATCCGGCGTAATTCCATGAGTTCCAAAATAGCGGTGTCGTTACCGCCAAGCATAACCGTTAATGGTTCTATAGGATCATGACCATGAACTCTTTTTACATAAGTACCGCCACCGTGTTTGGTTGTTACCCAACCTTCTGCTTCTAAGACGGCCAAAGCTTCACGGACTGTTGTACGGCTAACACCGAAAATTTCGGCAATGCGCTTTTCTACCGGCAGTTTATCTCCATAGCCGAATTTACCGCTTTTTATCATTTCCTTAAGGCGACGTAAAATTTCTTCTGATAACTTGATTCTCTCGATTTTTTCCAGCATGTTGAACTCCCAAGCAGATGTATTTTGTTAATTAATTCAGCAATGGTTGGTATAATCCTGCTAATTGTAGCAATAGCGCATTACGAAACATTCTATAGTAGGTTGCCCTGGTCGTCGAAGGTCCAATCATAAGGTTCGCTGACAATTTCCAGATAGGGATGAGCTTCCACATACTTTCTGAGGCTGACGGAAACTTCAAGTTCTTCTAGGTGATTGGTGTTTTTCATTCTGAGGATAGCGACGTTTTCCTTATCCAGGCGGTTGCTGCACTTGATACAGGCCTGAATGGCTTGTTTATCGCTTTTTAGTACCATGGGAATTTTTACGCTCAACGGTACCGTCGAGGTTAGTGAGTTGGGATATGTATGCTCAAAGGATAGCTTCGCATAGGCTCGTTTAGTCGTATAGTCGGCAATGCCTAGGCCATTGGCGTTGCCGTGGGAGATATCGGTAATATCCAGTATGGCAAGTCGTTTCACATCAGGCCCGCCGCTGATAAAGGGAGTGTGATAGCGGCCGACTACGTTGGTATCGAAGCCGGTACCGCTAATGTCTTTGCCGATTTCGTCAATGATAACAGCATCAAGCTTGTTGAAATGGATGCGAGGGCAAAGTTCCTTGGCGGCCTCCTGCAGGACGGGTTCCATGGCGGCAATTTCTTCATTGGCGAGGACTTCAATACGGCAGGTTTCATGGAAGGGGTTTTCCAATACGCCAACAGCACAGAGAATGTTGGCCTTTTCCAGAGATACCTTGGCCATAGCCGGGATGTTAACAGCCATTTCGCCGAAGCCTAGCTCGTGGCAGATATCGGCGCCTTTTTGTTTGCCAAGGCCGATAGTAATCATTTTTTGCAGACCGCTCTCGACAGGACCGCGGAAAGCAACGTGAGGCTTAATACGGTTGGCGACGATGGTCCAATTGGCTCCATAGGCATTACGGTCAAAATAAACCGGGAATCCATTTTCGGATACGCCGATTTGGACCGGCTCTATATCCGACTTGATGGGCGCGTTAATGTACTCTTCCGTATAACCCATGCTTAGCGCCATTTCGTGCTGTCCTTGGTCTGTAGCTCCTCCATGACTGCCCATAGCCGGTACAAGGAATGGCTTTGCGCCACGCTGTTTCACTTGCTCGACAAGGGTTTTAATCAGAAGGGGCATGTTCGTAATGCCGCGGCTGCCAACGGTGATGGCTACGGTTTGACCAGGCTGAATTTTTGCGAATATGTCTTTGGCCTGCAGTTTGCTTTTTAGTTCTGCGACGACATCGGCAATTACAGGGCGGTCAAATCGTTGCCGTATACGAATCACTTTGGGTATGGCGATGGGGTCCAGGAGCCTGTCAATTGTACTCATCTATCTCACTCCTGTTTGTTTATTAGGCCTTAATCAGGCATCCGCCAGATGCAGAATTGCTCGTCATGGCCAAGTACTTCGGCTTTGGTCATCTTACCAGAAGCTACAGCTAAAATTTCCTGGTAAATTTCTTCGCCGACCTGCTGCAGTGATTTTTCACCGGTAATGACCGTTCCTGCGTTAATATCCAAATTCTCTTTCATGCGTTCATAAGTTCTCGGATTACCTGTTATTTTAATCACAGGTACGCCTGGGAAGCCTGATGGTGTACCGCGTCCGGTAGGAAAGCATACTATTTGGGCGCCAGCGGCAACTTGACCAGTGGTGACTTCACCGTCATGCCCTGGGCCGTCGAGCAGTAAAAGACCTTTCTTTGTCGGGTAATTTCCATATTTGAATACTTCAACAAATTGCGCATTGCCTGATTTCTTCATGCCGCCTAGTGATTTTTCAACAACACTGGAGAGGCCGCCATCAAAGTTACCGGTGGAAATAAGATTTTTGCGTTTTTCATTGCTAGAGTTTTGTGTTTGTCGTTTGAGGCGTTCTTCCATAGTGCGGATGGCGTTTAGAATATCTGCCGCAACGTCTTCGTTAACTGCTCTGCGAGCCAGGATGTGCTCTGTACCGATGAGCTCAGTCAGTTCGGTCAGGATCGACGATCCGCCTTGAGCAACCAGCTTGTCAGAGGCAATGCCCAGAGCGGGGTTAGCTACCAGTCCGGAGGTAGTGTCTGAGCCGCCGCAGTTTAGGCCGATCATCAGCTCGCTAACATCGCATTCTTCCCGGCGCTGAAGCGAGATAGTCTGCTGCATGTGACGGGCATAGCGGGTGCCTTGCTCAATGGCAGCAATCGAGTCGCCAATATCTTGAATTACAACGGTTTCAAGCATTTTACCTGTTGATGCGATACCATGTGCCAACTCGGCAGGAGTAAAACGCTCGCAACCAAGACCAACAACGACTACGCCGGCAAAATTAGGATTTCTGCCAACACCAATCAATGTCTTGGCTGTAATTTCCAGGTCTTCGCCTACCTGACTGCAGCCAACAGGATGAGTGAACGGGACGGCATTCGGGACATTCTGTGCAATTCGTTGTGCGACTTTAGCGGAGCAGAAAACAGAGGGAATAATGGCAATCTGGTTTCTAACTCCTATGCTGCCGTTTTCTCGGCGATATCCTAAAAATTTATCGCCCATTACTTCATCCCCCTGTCACAATACATGTTATGGTTATGAATCCAGCCGCCTTTGGGGAGGCCAATCTTCATTTTGCCAATTTCTTCGCCGTATTTGAATACAGGCTGATCTTTTTCCAAATCGGCGAGCGCGAACTTATGGCCAAAGGCGATATTCTCTACAACCGTTACTTCGTACTCAGTTCCGCTGTCTTCGATAACGGTACAAACGTCGCCAGCAGCCAGGTCGACTAAGGCGACGCCAGCATTGTCTTTCTGATCCAGTACAAGGGCAGTTTTTTTTCCGCTAATGGAGCTGAAAACCATATCGTTCATTACATTCACCTCATGGCTGCTTTCTTTTCCCAATAACTACTCAAGCCATCGACACGTAAAGCCAAAAAAGAGAAAATTTAAAACGCTTTGGTCATGCCGCCGTCGACTAACATGGTTTGACCGGTAATATAGGTGTTGGCTTCTGAACAGAGGAATACGGTAAGCTTAGCGTATTCCTCGGGAGTGCCATAGCGGCCAAGCGGAATACCCTTGATGGTGTTCTCATATACAGCTTCCACCGAGATACCGGCCTTGTCAGCACGCACTTTGTCCAGATAAGCGATACGGGCTGTGCCGATTCGCCCCGGACCCATGACGTTTACCAAGATGTTATCTTTACCCAGTTCTTGCGATAGTGTTTTGCTTAAACCGGCAACTCCCATTCGGAAAGTATTCGAAAGAATGAGGTTCTCTAGTACTTGTTTTACAGATGAAGAAGTGTAGTTGACGATGCGGCCATGACCAAGCTGGCGCATATACGGCAGAACCTCACGAATGCTGCGGATATAGGAAAGGAGGTTGAGCTCGTAAGCTTTCTGCCAGGCATCATCAGTAAAATTGTCAAAAGTGCCTGCCGGAGGTCCGCCCGCATTGTTTACCAAAGCAAAAATGGGACCGAATTTTTCCACGGTATTTCTTACTACCGTCGTAATATCATTGGCCTTAGTAATATCTCCGACTGTGTAGGCTGGCTCGCGGCCTGTGGCTGCTTTTATTTCAGTTTGGGCTTGGATAAGCTCTTCCTCAAAAGGGCTGAAGAGCATGACGTTGGCACCCTCTTTAGCAAACTCTAAAGCTGCTGCCTTGCCAAGCCCGGCACTAGAGGCCATAACGAGGACTGATTTTTCTCTTAATCCTAAATCCATATACTTTTCCACTCCTTTAATCATCTAGCGCATTTCTTTACCCGACCAGAAAGTATAAGTTTTCTTATCCTTTCTGTCTGGATAACGCAACTAAGGCTTCCGCCTGCGTCTAAAGACTTGGCGCAAGCCAAGTTTTGTTTATCACTTCTGGATTTTTAGATCCACGACAGGATTTTTCAAAGGCTCGAATCCGTCAATCCAGACTTCTGCTACATCGCCGTCTTTAATATGTACAGCTCGGGGCGTGCCGGTGGATATGACATCACCAGGCAGCATAGTAGCCACTTTGCTTTGGAAGGACACCAGGTAGGAGGGCGGGAAGGTCATATTGGAAACTATATTTTGTGCGTAGATTTCACCGTTAATAACAGTAGCTACCTTGAGTTTCATGACATCTTCAACTTCATCGGGAGTGACAAGCTCGGGACCGAAACTGAAGAAGGTGTCGAAATTCTTGGCGTGCGTGAGATAGCGCGGATTGATGCGGAGGATATCTTCCGCCGTCATGTCAATGATGGTCGTGTAGCCTGCCACTACGCTTAGCCAGTCTTTTTCTTCAACATCTTTGCATTTTTTGCCGAAAATAACGCCAAGCTCGCCTTCAGCAGTGGTTTTCTCTGATTGAACAGGAATTTTGATGATATCGTTCGGACCGATAATAGTTGTATCATACTTGGGGAAAGTGCCGGGGTATACAGTGGGAGCTTTCTCAGCGAGATCTCCAGCATGCTCAACATAGTTTAAGCCAATACCCCATATCTTCCTGGGGTGGCGATAGAGGGGGGCATATTGGGCTTCGTGTTTGGGGATAGCGTATTGGGATAAGCCTTCCAGTTCTGCTTTGCCGCCAGCACGATACCAGTCATTCATAGCCTCAAGCTGTCCGGTTTGAATAAGCTCGAACAGGTTAGTTGACCATTGTTTGCTGAGCTTCTCATTTACTGTTGCAACCGGAATCAGTCCGCATGCTGTCACGATACTGGCGACTTCCGCTCCATTCATGGTAATAGTGGATAGTCTCATTATCTTTCCTCTCCTCTCATTTGTCATGTAATCAGACAACTTTAAATAAAGTTCGGCGGGAAATCATTATCTTATTAATACCATTTTTTCGACTAGTTTGTCAATTCGAAATAGCAAACATTACAGGGCAATCGCTTACGGAGAAGAAGACGGCATCGTTTTGAAATAACCTGTTTTTTATCCTAGGAACTTGTTGCAAAAGTCGTAGAAGCTAAAAGGCGAAGAACGATTCCACAGAGTAAAGTGAGGAAAAATGAGGACACAGAGGCGAAAGAAGTTTACCGGCTACGCCGGCCAAAACATTCCCTCATTTACCTCATTTTATTTCGTAAGCGATTGTCCTGACAAACATTATAAGACAATACGTTAATTTGACAGTAATTTCAATAAGTTGTCTGATTACCATACAACTATGGAAAATGTAATTATTACTACATTTCTAAACCTGCGAAATGTGGAATAAGGGGCGTGCCGCTTTGCGTTTTTTAATAAACGTTTTGCGATACGTCCCTTTATCCTTCGCACAGCCTGTAAGACTCCGCCCTCTTAGGTCGGAGATAACAGGCTGTAGCTCGATTCCCCTAAAGGGAGCCTTCGGCTTAACGAAATCAAAGATTTCGAGCCTCAGTCTAAATTCGACTAAGCTTCAGATGGAGTTGAAACTCCACCTGAAGCAAGTCTACATTTATCCGATGACCACCCCTCTCAGCTTAGATCAATCATTCCAGTCATCTCTATAAAGCCAAACTGCCCCCTGTTCAGCGCCACCGACCCCATTCCTGTAAGCAGCTAATACGCCATTCAACTTTCGTGTCGGTTTCTGGATATTTTTCCTGCGCAATTCGACTTCAGCTTCCGACACTTTTAGCTCAATTAAGTTGCGCTCTAGGTCAATCTCGATGATATCACCGTCTTCTACCAAGGCAAGTGGACCGCCAACCCATGCTTCAGGTGTAATGTGGCCTACACATGGACCGCGAGTAGCCCCCGAGAAACGTCCGTCAGTAATCATCGCTACTGAGGTATGCAATCCCATACCCACTAACATTGCCGCCGGAATTGATAGCTCTCTCATGCCGGGTCCGCCCTTCGGTCCTTCATACCGAACAACCAGAACCGATCCGGGCTCCACCGTTTTATTGATTAGATAATCCCGCACCTCTTCTTCCGAGTTAAATACGACTGCCGGCCCGACATGATGATACATTTGCGGTTCGACGCCGCTCTTTTTCACAACCGCGCCTAGTGGAGCCAGGTTACCTTTTATAATGGAGAAGCAACCATCGGGCAGCAAAGCCTCTTCTTGAGTCTTGATAACATTTCTATCAATCGTTTCATCAAACTCATTCAGAAAAGCACCCAACGTCCCGCCCATAGCAAGAGGCGCGGAAAGATCAAGTTTATCCTTAATGGTAGCAAGTACAGCGGGAACTCCGCCGGCTTGATGGAAATCATTGATGTTCAAAGCTGCAGACGGTTTGAACTTGGCTACTACCGGAACGGACGACTGTACCTGGTCAAAATCCTGAAGATCAAACTTCACGTTCATTACTTTCGCCAATGCCAAGGTATGCAAAACCGCATTCGTCGAACCGCCGCTGGCCGAAATATGCTTAATCCCATTTCGTAAAGAAACATCATTCATAAAATGGGAAAAACGTTTACCTTCTTGTACAAGTTCAACAATTCGTTCCCCAACATTTCTAGCTTGTCTTGTCTTTCTTCCATCACAAAAGAGCATTGTTGACGATCCGAAAGGCGCAACCCCTGTCGCCTCTAAAAAGGCGCCCATCGTATTTGCGGTTCCATACATCGAACAAGTTCCCGCCGAAGAGCACATATTTTCCCGCCAACGATCAAAGGTTTTTTCGTCAATCTCTCCCTTTTTGAACTTACCAATGGCTTCTTTTAAATCACTGGTACAGTAAACTTTTCCCGCTTCCTGATAGGGCAGCATTGCTCCAGCTGTTAGAAAAATTGCCGGCAAATCAAGATGTGCTGCAGCCATCAACATGCCGGGTATAATTTTGTCGCAAGATCCTAAAAACACCAATCCATCAAAGCCGTGCGCCTCGACCATTGCCTCAACCGAGGCTGCAATCAGGTCGCGTTGCGGTAATATATAATGCATCCCAGGTCCTTGCGCCATTCCGTCACACGGTGCCGGAACGCCAAACTCGCCCGGCGTTCCGCCTGCCGCCCAAATTCCCTCTTTTACATACTGCACAAGCTCAGCAAATGGCTTATGTCCAGGATTCACATCGGTATATGAATTAATAATACCAATGATAGGCTTTTGAATATCCTTTTTTCTATAGCCTGCTGAACTCATCAAGCCAACAAAATACGCTTCTGTCATATCTTTTTCATTACCACGTCTGTTCATTTTATCATCTCCTAAAATCATTAATAGGTGTAAAACAAAGATGAATCACTAATTACCACAGACCAATTAGTTTCCACCAGAATGGGCCAATACCAAACCAGATAACTCCATTAAATACAGTAAAAATTAAACCTAATCTCCACCATTCTGCTTGGGTAACGTAACCAGGAGCGAATAATACCGGAGATGGCCCCATAGCATAATGAGTTAATCCTGCGCAAATTACACTGGCAAACCCTAAGACTAGCGCTGCATAGTAAGGTGGTGCACCTGCAGAAATTGCGACAGCTAAAAAAGCTCCGTACATTGCTGTAACATGTGAAGAAGTTCCTGCGAAAAAGTAGTGTGATACGATATAGACTATTGCCAGAACGTACAAAGCACTAATCCAAGAAACCCCGACAATCGAACTTCCAACAAGAGTAGCAAACCATTTGATAAAACCAAATTTTTCTAATAAGCCAGCAAGCCCAATCAATGTACCCATCCAAAGTAGATTATCCCAAGCCATCGATTCTCCTGCGGCGTCTTTATATGACATTGCACCAAGCCATATCATCGCTACTACAGCTAAGATAGCAACAATTGTAGCAGAAAGATTTGTCCATGAAGAGGTGGCCCATAATACCAATGCTGCAATAAAAATACAGGTAACGATCTTCTCTTTTTTGGTCATGGGTCCCATTTTTTCTAATTCCTTGGCAGCAAAGCGTTTTGCGTCTCCCGTTTCTTGAATTTCAGGGGGATATAATTTGTGCATAATAATTGGGACAAAGGCTAAACAAATTATGCCAGGTACACTAGCGGCAAAAGCCCAGGTAAACCAAGAAATTTCCACGTTGGCGATTCTTTTAGCAAACGTCACGGCCAAAGAGTTTGACGCTATCCCAGTGACAAACATCATTGAGGTGACAACCACGCTTTGGTACAGTGTTTGGGTTAAATAAGCTCCGAGTTTTTTTCGTGTTTCAGGATTTGGTTCTGAGTCAAATGCAGAAGCCAAGCTCCGTACAATCGGGAACAATATGCCTCCTGCACGCGCCGTATTTGAAGGAGTTGCGGGTGCGATAATTAAATCACTAATTAGCATTGCATAACCTAGTTTTAAGGAACTTCCACCAATCCCTTTTACTAACGTATAAGCAATTCGGGTTCCTAGACCGGAATTAATGAAGCCTCTTGCAAATAGAATTGCTGAAACAACTAACCAAATTGTTGAATCGCTATATCCTGATAGTGCTTCAGGGAGAGACGTTGTTTTTGTGATTACACAAAGAACGACACTGGTCAAGCCGATGGCTCCCATTGGAATAGGTTGTAATATATAACCTAATATTGTTGATGCAACAATAGCAAAAAGATGCCATGCTTTTACTGATAGGCCTGCTGGCACAGGCGAGAACCAGAGAGAAAGGCCAGTTATTAGGATTGCTGCAATACGAAAATTCTTGCCCATTATTACGCCTCCTAACGCTAATTGTAAACTTCATACTATTGAAAGATTAACCAGCATCTATTCTAGTGGCCAAATTTGATATTTTTCAGATTGCCGTCTGTATCGAATTCTAGTTGGATATTGTCCTCAACAACTTCAAGGTCATCCCGCTTTTTGACTTCCTCTGAAAATGCTTTTGATAGAAAAACATATTCAAGATAAAGTGTGTTAGGGACAATGCCCATACGAAGTGTTTCAGGATCTGATCTGCCCAAGCTGACAATTGAATTTTCAATGCTTTCTTTTTCTGTATCAAAGGTTAATGGAATAAAGCAGCGAGGTACAAAAGTGGATGTCAGAACGTTCAAGTAAGTGGCCTTAAAATCAATTTTGTTAACTAATTTTCTAGTTGTTAAGTCTGCAAGACCAATGCCGTTGCCATTGCCATGGGACGCTTCAGCTAAGTCAAGGACGACAACTCGCCTGATGAACGGTTTTTCAGGCTCAGGCTCACCCTGAACGCGAAATCTGCCAATGATATTGGTGTCCATGCCGGTACCGCTGTAATTTTTGCCCATTTCACCAATAACTAGAACATCCCATTCCTCAAAAGGCAACCGAGGCATTAACTGCAATGCCTGCCGAAACAGTGCCGGTTCTTCTTCAATAAATTTGTCGGCCCTAATTGCCTTGATGACAGCCGTGCGTTCATAGGCATTTTCCACAATCCCCAGCCCACCGATGATAGGACATTTATTAACCAAAACAGTGCCAATCTCACGAATAGATGAAGGTAATTGGGAAACACCGAGACTGTGAAATTGCTTTGCGCCGCTCGGACCACCCAAACCTACCACACACTTTTTTATCAAACCGCTTTGTATCTCACCGGTTAACGCTGTATGAGGCTTAATGCGGTTAATAACAATGACGCCTTGTGTTTCATATACATTCTTATTGATGTACGCAGATAGACCATTAGACGTTTTGCCAACCTCAATGGTTTCACTGCCCGCTAAGATGGGTGCCCCCATAGATTCTTCGGTAATTCCCAGACTCTCTAGAACTGCAAGTTGCCCCTCCGTTTTACCCTCGCCATGGCTTCCCATAGCAGCAAGAATACACGGTTTAAACCCTTGCTCTTTTAAATAATTTACAGCTGTTTTTAAGATAGTTACAATATTGTTAATCCCGCGACTTCCTGCCGTTATCCCAACTACTGCTCCCTGAGGCAGTTTTTCTTTTAGTTTAAATGTCTCTAATTCTTTGATAACTGTCAATGAGATATCTTTAATACTACAGTCTTCAAATTTTTGCCGAACAAGCATAAATTGTGGTAACATAAAATCGCCCCATTACTAATAATTGATTTTTAATTTTTGCCTTGGTAAAAGGGATCAGACTGATAATCAGTAAACCATTGGCGACATCTCCTTACATTTACATAAAATTTCTCGAAAGTCCCCTTCTATTGGGCATCTCCATTCATGAGATACCTTAAGCCAAACCCTCCTTTCTGTAATTATCGAATCTTGCGACTATTATTATAGTAAAATATTTGTTCATTAAATAAAAACAATAAAACAGAGTATCTGTCACAATAAAAAAATTGTGGCAAATACTCTGTTAATCTCATTTCGCAGGACTTAAAGGCAGGAGTTAGCAAACAGAATTCGTTTATTGAAAACTGAGGTCGTCTTCCGTTTATTTTCCCAATTAGCCCCCGACCAAAATTCCGTGCTTTCTGCCTTGACTGCTTACTTCACTGCCTTAGCAAACCCTTTGCCGAATTCCTGGCACTTGGCGATTGCTTCGTCGCCCGGGTACCACAACTCGCGCAGTCCCTCGTTGACTAGGGCAAAGCCAGCTTCCCCGATCATACCGTTGATGACTTTTACAGATTCGCCGCTCCATCCATAGGTGCCAAAGGCAGCAGCTTTTTTGTTTTTAAAGGCCAGACCCTTGATTTCGTCCATGATAGCAGCGATGGATGACAAGACCGTCTTATTCACTGTCGGCGCGCCGACCAAAATCGCTTTTGATTTAAATACTTCAGTGATGATATCGTTTTTGTCGGTGCGTGAGCTGCTGAATACTTTTACAGTAACATCGGCGTCAGCTTGTTTAATCCCGCAGGCGATTTCCTCCGCCATGCGGCGTGTTCCGTTCCACATCGTGTCATAGATAATTGTGATTTGATTTTCCTGGTAGTCGTTAGCCCATTTAGCGTACTGTTCAACAATTTGAAGTGGATTATCCCGCCATAAAATGCCATGGCTAGGGCAAATCATGTCTACCGGCAGGTTAAAGCCGACAACTTCCTTGATCTTTTTATCAACCAGTTTGCTGAAGGGGGTAAGAATGTTGGCATAGTACTTGATACATTCCTGATAGAGCTCTGCTTGGTCGACAAGGTCGTTGTACATCATCGAGCTGGCATAGTGCTGCCCAAAGGCATCATTGGGGAACAAGATGTTGTCGCCGGTCAGATAACAGAACATACTGTCAGGCCAGTGCAGCATCGGCGCTTCGACAAAGATTAGTTCTTTGCTACCCAAATTGAGCTTATCGCCTGTCTTGACGACTTTAAAGTTCCAATCCTGATGATACTGACCTGTAAGGGATTTCACCGCATTAGCTGTGCAATAAATTGGTGTATCAGGAATGTGCTTCATCAGTTCAGGCAGCGCACCGCTGTGATCAATCTCACCATGGTTGGCAACTATGTAGTCGATTTTCTTGAGGTCAATTGTTTTCGCCAGATTGTCCACAAATTGTTTGGCAAACGGTATCCAGACCGTGTCGATGAGGACCGTTTTCTCATCTTGAATCAGATAAGAGTTGTAGGACGAGCCGCGATGAGTAGAATACTCCTCGCCATGGAACCGCCGCAGTTCCCAATCGATTTTGCCAACCCAATTGACACCAGGTTTAATTTGAAAAGCCATTTCGAATCCTCCCAATATTTTCATTTGATTGTATGTAAAGTCGCTGATACAGTTCTTGAGGACTGGACTACTTTGCCGCAGAGTACACAGAGGTAACACAGAGGGTACCCCACAGAGTGATTACGCTGCATATAAAACATTTTTCCCACTCTGTGTAACTCGACGGATGAAACCTCTGTATCCTCTGTGCGACCTCCGTTTCCTCTGTGGAAAACGTAACCTTGCTTCTATCTTTTGGCGCTTATACTTTCGCTTTATGCGTCAGTGTTTCCGTCAAGAAGATCTTATAAATTTTTTAGGCGCGGATGCAAAATATTGTTCTCCAGGTGGATATGTTGGAACAAATCCGACTCCAGCTCGTGCAGTTTTTGGTAGGTCAGTCGGTATGACGTGCAGCCGTCAGTAGGCGCAGCATAGTGACCGGTCAACGCATCAAGCTCTTTTAGGATGTCACCAGCATTAGTGTGCTCGCTTTCGATCGTGTCAATCAAAATTACGACTGAAGCCAGCAATTCGGACGATGGATTAGCGGCGTACTGGATAATCTGGGGAAACAGTTCTTCCTCTTCCTTGATCAGATGCTGTTCCAGTTCCATTTTCAATAAATTAAACAGTCGGTGAACCTGGGACAACTCGCGATGTTTGGCGCCGTGAACACGGAGAATCTTTGTCGTTAGCTCACCAATAGCCGGCAATTCCTGTTTTAAATACGCATGGTGGGTTTTGACAATATGCTCAATCAAATTGCTAAAATCAGCGGTATTCCAGTCTGTTTCAACTTTAGCCGTACTCTTCCAGGTAATATAGGCTTGATTAAGTTCAGCAAGGACTGCTGCCCCATCCAGATCCTGTTCTCGCATGACTGCCACCAGTTGCCTATCGCCGCCGCAGCAAAAATCAATTTTATAGTGTTTGAACACTTCAGCCGCTCCCGGGAAGTCTGCTACTATCGCTCCTATAGCTTCAGTGCCATCAAATCTTTTATCCATTGTTATCCCTCCATAGAATAATATTGTCAGTCCGTGAATACAGCGGGTTGCAATCTCTACTACAAGAATAGCATATTCTCTGGGTCGGATAATTGACGGCAATCACAATTCCCCTACAGGATTATCTTTTTTCAGTCGAGATGTCTGCTACGGGACAAACACCTCTTAGCTGTGTTTGGGGCTGAATGAAGCAATATTGTCAATATTCCCCTTAAATAGCGAATTTTCCTGCCTTGACTCAAAGTTGCCTAGCATTAACGATGAGTTAAAAATTAAAGGTCTGGAATAAATTTAAATACAAGAAAAAAGCGTCTCTTGGCGCAGGCGTTTAACGTCTGTTGTGTCCTATAACGCAGTTTAATAGTATCTTTCCTCTATTTTTTCGTTTTTTCGACCAAAGCATTCACATCTTCCAGGATTTTCACATTTTTTGTCGAAAGAAGTAGTATCATGAATGGAGGTGGCCGCAATGTCTATTATGGGTATTCTTGAAAAAACGAAAAAAGCGAGAGAAAACAAGGCCCGCAAAAAGGTTTTGGCAGGCCTAGCGGTTGGCGCCGTGGTCGGAGCAGCCGCCGGAGTCTTACTCGCCCCCAAATCAGGTAAGGAAATACGCGAAGATATCGCCAACGCGGCAGCGAAATTTCCCGAGAAAGCGAAAGAAATTGCTGAGCTAGGCAAAGCAAAACTCGAAGAAGTTAATAAATGTCTAAAGGAAGGCAAAGAAATAACAGCGGCGGATTTAGAGACTGCTGCTACCCAAGTATCAGATAAAGAATAGTCAAGGCATGCATAAGCGGCCGGGCAACCGCCCGGCCGCTTATGCATATCATCTATGAAAGAAGGGGATTATATTGTACATTGCTCTGTCTGATATTGCTCTGATCATCTTGTTCCTGTTAGCCGCAGCAGTCGGCGTCTATCTAATCCTGGTTTTGAGCCAGGCGTTCAAGACCCTCTGCCGGATTCGGGGTATCCTTTCCGCCCAAGATTCTGCGATCCAGCAATCTCTAGCCCAATTACCAGGTCTGCTGGCAAATCTTAACGCATTGACGCTTTCGCTAAAGCAAAGTGCAGACATGGCCAATAATACCCTAGATTCATGGCAAACAGAGGTTGCTGGCACTGTCGACGACCTGCGGGATGGACTGGAAACGATTACTCTGTATTCAAAAGCAATTGGCGAGATCATCAAGGCTTTGTTCAGTAAATAGATAGTTTTAATAACTATTCCTGACGAATCGCCGCCGACAATTCCTCGCTCATTGCATTCAGTTGATCCAGTTCGCGCACTAAATCTTCCACTAGCGCCGCTTGCTTAGCTATGCCTACCGATATCTTGCTCATCTTATCCTCAATGCCGGTAATTCTATTGACTATTCTCTCCATCGCGGGCGCGACTTTTTTGGCGATTTCCTGAACGCCGGTGATTGATTTGCGGATGTCCTTAATCGAGTTATTGCTTTGCTCTGCAAGTTTGCGCACTTCCTGGGCGACAACTGCAAAGCCGCGGCCCGACTCGCCGGCCCGCGCTGCTTCAATCGCGGCGTTCAGCGCCAGCAGGTTGGTCTGTGAGGCGATACTTTGAATGGTCTCGGTGACGCCGCCGATGCTCTCCACTGCACCGGTTAGGCTTGTCGTATCTGCCGCTGTTGCTTTGATTTCTGCTACTTGCTGCTGCAATTGGGCGTTGATCTCTTGAGCAATCATGGTTGTGTCTGTAATCGACGCCGCCATTGTCTCGGCGACACTATTGGCCAGGGCTGCTATTTCGGCAGTCTTGCGCTTGAGATGGCCGGATATCCCGGTTAGTCGTTCCAACGATTTGTTATGCACCAGAGTTGAATACACACTGGCTAAGCGACTAATCGAATCCGAAGCGGCGATGCGGGGCGGACTGGCGACAATAACAGCATCCTTGGGCAGACAGCCGGAAAAACGGGTATATAAGGTTTTGCCCTCACCGACATAGGCAACCCCGCCGGTGATGTATTTAGCAGTGGCAAGTTTATCTGCAACCTGCTGTTGGCTCCATTCGTCATAGGGAACCACTTCGTAGTGGACATGATTCAAATTAAACTGTTTTAAATAATTCAATAACACCACCGTACCCGCCATGCTGTTATTGAACACTACCACGGTTTCGCCAGCGGGGATTTGACTAATTTTGATAAAGTACTCGGTCGGCGGAAGCAATTCTAGTCCGACAACTTTGTCGGTACCAAAGACACCAGCTACTTCCTGCTGGCGGTTAACCAGACAGATGTAAAGGTCAGCGTCTCTTTTTTGCTTATAGGTTTCCAGTGTTGCCGTTTCAATGGCCGCCATATTTCCTACTGTCGCGAGAACTACGGTTTTAACTTCTTCAATGTTAGTAGCATTGACTCCGATAGCTACTAGTTTTAATGCCATAGTATTTCTCCCTTCGCATAATTCTAAGACTCTTAGCGCTGGAATCCCGCCTGCAAAGATAGTTCAGCTTACCTATCGGGAGACAGGATGTTTTTATCAACTGCAACAAAACAGTTCTAAATTTTCACGTTATTCAGTTCAATTCGGGTTTTAGATTGCCGGTTCCTTCCTAAAACAAAAAAAATAGTTGTTAAGGATAACCCTAGTCTAAAACAGGATGATTGACGAAGGGCTAGCAGGATTTCCCCTAAACGGCGAGAAGCTAACAACCAGCAGGCTACAAAAGGAGGATTATCATGGATGATACCATCCGTATCACATATTTAGATCACAGCGGCTTTATCGTGGAGAGCGCCCGGCACACACTGGTCTTTGACTACTACCGCGACCCGGCGCAGGCGGCTACGTTAACCCCAGACAAACCTTTATATGTCTTTGCATCCCATGCTCATGGTGATCATTTTAATCCAGCCATTGCTGCCTGGAAAGAGCAAACTGCCGCCTATATTCTAAACAGCGATATCCGGTCAGCGGGTGGCCTGCCAACGGTGAATCACGCTAAGGTTCACTATTTAGCTCCCTATGAGGCGATAACCCTGGATGATTTGCACATAACCGCCTACGGTTCGACTGATGAGGGCGGTTCCTTTCTGGTCGAAGTCGATGGCTGGCGCATTTTCCATGCTGGCGATTTGAATTGGTGGCACTGGAAGGAAGACACACCGGAGAATATTGCCCAAGCTAAAACAGACTTCTTCCGCGAACTTCAATATTTAAACGGCCAGAAGTTTGATGTAGCCTTCTTCCCGGTAGACAGTCGCTTGGAAGAATACCGCGACCTCGGGATAAAAGAACTAGTCAAAGCGACACATATTAACCATTTGGTCACCATGCATGACTGCGGCCAACCGTGGACGCCGCCAGCCGACTTTGCCGGTTATCAAAAAAGCCTATGGGTTCCGGCTAAACCGGGTGAGGCACTGCAAGTAGATAAGTGACATGTTTTATCTTTCCCCCTACATAGAGAGCTGGCCTACCCTTATTAGGATAGGCCAGCTCAGACCGTTGATAAAGGCCAATCTGCGTTGTTAGCCCCGCCAACCCCTTGCTAGCGTACCCTTTAGTATGCGTCGCTGCTGGGCTGGCGGGGCTGCCTAGCATCTCGGCCTTTCTGAACGGCCTGCTTAATAGGCTTTTACGTTTTGGTAATAACGTATTCTATTCTCACCAGTCTAAAAACAACAGCGCTTCTTTCTCTGTAACCGGGCGGCTAAACACATAACCTTGTATGAAGTCGCACTGGCATTCCACCAGCTTTTCTAACTGTTCTTCCGTTTCTACACCTTCGGCAACAACAGCCAATCCCAATACATGCGCCATATTGATGATCGAGGAAATGAATTGTAATTGTCTGACATCAGACAGGATCTGGTCAATAAACGACTTGTCGAGTTTGAGTGTTCCCACCGGCAGACTTCTAAGATAGGTCAGCGAACTATAGCCAGTGCCAAAATCGTCAAGCGAAAGGCGCACACCAATGGCGCGCAGTTCTGATAGTCTACGAGTACTCTCTTCCATCGACGTGATCAGAACATTTTCGGTAATTTCGATCTCCAGTTGCTTAGGGTTGATCCCCTCGCGGTCGATTGTTTCGCGGACAAGGGCGACAAAGTCGTCAGCCGCGAGCTGGCGTGGCGAAACGTTGACTGATACGTGAATATCTTCGTTGCCCATTGCCGCAAGCTTGTGAATAAAGCGGCAAGATTCCTCGAGCACCCATTTGCCAATTCCCAGAATCATATCACTCTCTTCCGCCAATGGGATAAAGCGACTTGGCGGCACCACTCCATACGTTGAACTTGTCCAGCGCAGAAGCGCCTCAAAGCTGACTACACAGCCGCATTGGGCATCCACAAGCGGCTGGTAGTGCAAAGCTAACTCGCCACGCTCGACCGCTTCACGCAGGTCACGTCTTAGTAGCATGTTTTCATAAGCAATGAGTTGCGATTTTGCTTCACAGAATCGCCAGGCGTTTTTACCGCTTCGCTTCGCTTCGTAAAGAGCTAAATCTGCCTTTGTTAAGACATCTGCCGCTGTATCTCCATCCTCTGGATAAAAGGCGATACCCATACTGCCTGACATATGAACTTTAGATTCGCTAATTTCATATTCCCGGCAAAGTTGCTTGATCAAGCTATCGGCGATATGGGCAACCTTTCCACGGTCACTTTCGCCAAGTATGAGAATCGTAAATTCATCGCCGGCAACTCTAGCCACTAACGCGTTTTCTCCGGCCCCGGCCACAATATATTCGCCTGCCTTCGCGATAATTTCGTCGCCACAGGCATGCCCCAACGTGTCATTAATCAATTTCAAGTCATCTAGGTCAATATGCAAGATAGCACCGGTTGCCTCACCCCGGCGCGCTTTGTCCAATTCTGCGGACAAGCGTTCCTGAAAGTAGGTCCGGTTAGGCAGACCGGTTAAGGAGTCATAGTAGGCCAATCGCCAAATTGCTTGTTCTCGAACCTTGCGTTCCCGCAGCTCTTCCTCCAGTGAAGCGTTCAAAAGGGCGTTGTCTAAGGCAATTGAGGCCAGTTCGGCAAATTGACTCAAAATCTCGATTTCGTCTGCACCGAAAACTTTCTTCTTTTCACAATATGCCAGGCCGATTGTGCCAACAACCTGCCCGTTAGACTTCAGCGGTATCTGTAGTACTGAGTTCAATTCTCCAAACTGGGCTGAGGACTGATAACGGTTTCGCCAAACCGGATATTCGTTTACCACTACCGGCTCACCTGTCTGATAGACAGTACCGACGATACCTTCGGTGACCGGTATTTCGCGCCCAATATCAGTTTCATAGAGTCCCACCCCATGACTCCGGTAAAAAACGCCCTTATGCTTGTCTAAACGATAAATAAACCCATGGGGCGTACCGACGAGCCCGGCCGCACCGGTGACTATCTGCTGCAACAGCTCCTCCGGGTCAAGTCGATGCATAAGACCGATCGCTGTATCATGAAGTGATGTCAATATGCCATTTTGTCTACGGATCTCTGCGTCTCTACTTAGCAGCTCGTCAAATTGCTGTCTTAGCTCTTCCTCAGAGGCGGTAAGCTCTTCGTAAGTAGCGGTAAGCTCTTCGTGAGCTACCATAAGATCCTCGTAAGTCGCCGCCATTTCTTTATTGCGAAGCCATAATTCAGCCTCACTTTTTTTAAGAGCTGCTTCGGCTGCAACAGTTTCTGTGATATCGCGAACGATGCTAACAACCGCGTCGCCTGTTAAAAGCTGTACTCGCCGGGAGCTCACTTCCGCCGGAAATCGCTCACCATTTTTGCGTAAATAAACTGCGCGAAACAAAATCCCGTCTTGTTGGGCTCTTAATAATTGAGAGTCAATAGCGCCCCTCATTTCAGGAGACCGCAATTCGTGGACACACATCTGTCGAAGCTCGTCAAGTGAATAGCCGTAGGCGTTTACGGCTGCATGATTTGCCTCGATAATTCTGCCGTTTGTAGCAACAATAAAAATCATATCCCGCGCTTGCTCTAGTATGCTTTTATAAAAAACACTATCGATATAGTTCGTCGCTTCAGTCTGATTCTTGTCCTGCCCGCTCATACCTTCCCTCCCGCCATGAAACCCCTGACAGTGTAGCCCTAAATGGATTATTATAATAATACTATCATTTCTTTCGTATTCCTTTATAAATTGAAATATTTACATTATTTTGTCGAAAATTGTTGCGCTTGCAAGCCATCTAAGTCTGTGCTATTATCAATCCAGAATAAAGAAGACTTGACTCAGATGGAGCTTTTACATCATCTGAGTCCTAGTCGCACTTATCCAGGGACTTAGCCGTTCTTCAATCCCACTTAGTAGAAGATGGGATCCTTAGAACGGCTTGGTCATCGGGCAAAGATATGGCGGCATCCTATGGAGCTGCACGGTCTTTCGTCTTATAGCTTGATCGCAAAACTGAATTGTCATTTGAATCGACCGCTTGGATCTTAACTAGACCGAGACGGAAGGGTTCAGAAAACGTACGATAATGCGGATAGCTCTGCTTTGTCTTGTTTTCAACGCCTTTCGGCTTCGGCCAGAAAGGCGTTTTCGTTTTAAAGGAGGTTGTACAGTGCAAAAGCCAGCTATCGTAATTCTGGGGGTAGGGCGATTAGGCTCCGCGCTAGCTTGTCTTGCCAGAGACTATGGCTATCCATTGACAGCTATAACCGCCGGCCATAGAGAAACAGCTGTGGCATTTTCAGAGGCAACTAGTATTCCTGCTTACTTCGACAACGTGGAAGCTGCTGCTCAGGGTGACATTATACTCATCACCGTATCTGACCGGATCTTGCCTGTGGTGCTGGAAGAACTCATTGCCGGCAAGCGACTGCGGTCTGGGCAAGTCTTACTGCACACTAGCGGCGTTTTGGCGGGCGAAGCGCTGGCGGCGGCGCGTCAGTTCGGGACCTCGGTTGGCTCCATGCATCCGCTGCAGAGCTTTGCCGATATTGAAACAGCGCGAAGAAACCTGTCAGGCAGCGCCTTTGCGATCGATGGCGATCCGGAGGCGGTTGCTGCCGCCAGCCGTCTGGCGATTGATCTTGGCGGTAAACTGTTGCGGGTACCGCCAGAAGAGCGAGTCTTGTACCATGCTGCTGCTTGTATCGCTTCTAATTATCTGGTGGCTTTGCTGCATGTCGCCGAAAAGCTGCTGGCCCGCTGGACCACCGAAGACAAAGAGGCGCTGCAAGCCCTGCTTCCGCTCGTTGCCGGCACACTTCGCAATGTGGCCCAACAGGGAACATCTGCTGCTTTGACCGGTCCAATCATACGCGGTGATGCGTCCACTGTGGGGCAACATCTCAAGGCCTTGCCGCAAGACTTTTTGAATGTCTATCAGATTCTAGGCCAGGAGGCCTTAAAGTTATCCGGCGACCGTATTCCAGTGGCTGAACGGGAAGCCATTGCCAGCTTGTTGAGTGCGGATAAGAAAAACCACTGAGGCGGTCTTAGGGAAACGGGGACGTTAACCACAGAGTACACAGAGGGTTGCGGTATAATTATAATCAAGACAACGAATCCTCTGTGAACCCTTTGCATACTCTGCATACTCTGCGTACTCTGCGGTAAAACGCAGCCTTGCTCTTGAACTTTGAAATATTTAACAGGGAGGCTACTGTTATGTCAAACAAACGGATCAACACTGCTGCTATTCGGGAGAAAAAGGCCAAGGGTGAGGTTATTACGATGCTGACAGCCTATGACGCCGCATTTGCGCGGTTGCTGGATGAGGCTGGTGTGGATATGTTATTAGTCGGTGACTCATTAGGCAACACCATGCTGGGTTATGATTCAACTTTACCTGTCACGATGGAAGATATGCTCCATCATACCCGAGCCGTTTGTCGCGGCGCCAGCCACTCTCTAGTGGTTGCCGATATGCCGTTTATGAGCTACCAGGTATCAATCGAAGAAGCACTTCGCAACGCTGGTCGGTTTCTAAAAGAAACTGGCGCTCAGGCTGTCAAGCTGGAAGGCGGCAAAGAAGTTGCGCCTGCGGTAAAAGCGATGACAGCAGCAGGCATTCCGGTGGTAGGCCACCTTGGACTTACTCCCCAATCGGTTCACCAGTTAGGCGGCTTCAAGGTGCAAGGTAAAGATGTTGCTGCCGCGCAGCGCCTGATGGACGATGCCCGATCCCTGGAAGAAGCAGGCGCCTTCGCGGTGGTTCTAGAATGCGTGCCTGCGCCGCTGGCCACAAAAGTTAGTCAAACACTTGCAATTCCGACCATTGGCATTGGCGCGGGCAACGGATGCGATGGCCAGGTGCTGGTGATCCACGACGTACTTGGTCTGCTGCCTGGCTTCAAACCCAAGTTTGTCAAAGCCTACCGCACACTGCATACAGAGGTCAGCGCCGCTGTGCGCGAATATATTGACGAAGTCAAGACCCGCCAATTCCCCGGTCCGGAGCATAGCTTTGCCCTGGCGGATGAGGTACTGGAGAAACTCTACTAAGGCTAACAAAGACCAAGATCAATCTTACGGGAGGATGAAGCACGTTAACCGCAGAGTAAGCAGAGTACGCAGAGTACGCAGAGGCTCCGTTGAGGGTACGTTAACAGATTAAAGGATAATACGCTATTTTAACTTACTCATACCGTAACCCTCTATGTCCACTCTGCGAACTCTGTGTACTCTGCGGTAAAACGCAGCCTCGCTTTTTGGCATTATCTTATATAGAGGAGTGGGTTATTCATGCAAATTTTTGAGACAATCGCCGAACTTCGCGGCTTCTTACGCGAGGCGCGCTGCCAGGGGCAAAGTATCGGGCTGGTTCCCACGATGGGGGCCTTGCACGAAGGGCATCTTTCTTTAATGCGGACAGCCGCGGCAGAAAATGATATTGTAGTAGCCAGCATTTTTGTCAATCCTACGCAATTTGGTCCGCAAGAAGATTTAGCCGCTTATCCCCGTAATCTCGAGGCAGATGCGCGTCTTGCCGCCCAGGCGGGAGTAACCGCAGTGTTTCACCCCTCAGTTGAGGAGATGTATAAACCAGGCAACGCGACTTGGGTGGAGGTTGTCGGTTCTTTGACAGAAAGCTTGTGCGGGCGGACGCGGCCAGGACACTTTCGCGGCGTTACGACGGTGGTCAGCCGTCTGTTCAATATTATTCAACCTGACAGAGCCTATTTCGGCCAAAAGGATGCTCAACAGGTGCAGGTTCTCAAACGAATGACACAAGACCTTTGTTTTGATATACAGCTTCGCGTGCTGCCAATCGTGCGGGAAAGCGACGGACTAGCGATGAGTTCCCGCAACGCCTACCTGTCAGCTGCAGAACGTCAAGCGGCACTAGTTCTGTCCCGTAGTCTGGCTGAAGCCCGGCGCATGGTTGAGACTGGCGAGCGCGACACGGCTATGCTTGAAGCTACAGTGGCCGCGTTTATCCGGCAGGAGCCGCTGGCTGTTATCGACTATGTGGAACTTGTACATCCGGATGATCTGAAACGGCGTGAGCGTCTGGAGACAATCAGTCTGTTAGCGATTGCCGTCCGAATCGGGAAAACCCGTCTCATCGACAATACCCTTCTGGAGGTGCCGAATGTTCTTAACAGTATTTAAGTCAAAGATCCACCGGGCAACTGTTACCGAAGCAAACTTGCACTACATGGGCAGCATCACGATTGATGAAACTCTGCTTAAGGCTGCCGACATCTTACCAGGTGAAAAAGTGCAAGTGGTAGACAACAACAACGGGAACCGCCTAGAGACCTATGTGATTGCAGGCGAAGCCGACTCTGGTGTAATATGTTTAAATGGTGCGGCTGCCCGTTTAGTCCAGCCAGGGGATACAGTCATTATCATCACCTATGCCATGATGACACAGGAGGAAGCTCTCATCTATCAACCGCGAGTCGTAATGGTTGATGAGAAAAACCAGATGATTAAACTTCGTGGAACAGAACAGCATGGTGAAATTGCTTAATTACCCGGCAGCGTGTTTCAACTATACTCTCAGTGTATTGTAGAAAATCCCGTCCGCCTTCACAGGCGGCGGGATTTTTTCTAACTTCCGTCATTCTATGTTCTAATTTTGAGCAAAGCAAATCCTCGCATCATATCACGGAACGATGTAGCTTGATCGAGCATTTTGTCATGGATTCAGACTGTTCATCAGCCATCACTTCGTACCAGTCACAGTTAATATTCCCAAAACATCTTTTGTATCTTTAATGGATCACATGTTTCGAGCAGCGCCAGCATCAAAAGTATCCTCGCCTTTTGCGGACTCAGGGTATCCGCCGCCACGAAGCGGTTGGCATCATCATTTATCGCCCCGTTGCGAGTAACAATACCGTTGCTGACGCGAGTGCTGCGAACGATGACGACCCCCTGGGTTTGCAGCTCCTGCAATACCTTTTCCATTTTCTCCGACATATTGCCATTGCCGACGCCTGCGTACACCAAGCCCTTGGCACCGTCCCGCACTGCCGCTCTCGCCAGATTGCCGTTATCATCGACATGACCATAGAGAATATCCACTTGGGGAAATTCGCCGACATCTGCCACGTCGAAACCAGACGCAGCAGTGTGCCTGCGGGTGGGCGCACGGTAGAAGCTGGGCTGATTATCAATTAGGTAACCGAGATAGCCAAGCTCCGGCGCCTTAAAGGTATCCTGAAGCACAGTATTTGTCTTGGTCACATCACGGCTGGAATTGATCGCGTTGTTAAGCGCTACCAGCACACCTTTACCTCGGGCTTCAGGACTGGCTGCGAGCACAACTGCATTATACAGATTCAAGGGCCCATCAGAGCTGAGCGCGGTAGCTGGGCGCATTGCACCCACTAGTACGACCGGCTTTTCGCTTTTCACAACCAGATTTAAGAAATATGCTGTTTCCTCCAGCGTGTCTGTACCATGAGTGATAACAACTCCATCAACATCGGCCTGACGCAGCAAACCATTTACTTTCCTAGCCAGTAACAACCAGAGGTCATGGTTCATATCCGAACTGTCGACTTGCGCAATCTGTTCGCTGGTTATCGCCGCAATGCCTTCTAACGGTCCCACTCCCTGCAGCATCTGATCAATCGGCACAATGCCGGAT
This sequence comes from Anaerosporomusa subterranea, assembly GCF_001611555.1. NCBI lineage: Bacteria > Bacillati > Bacillota > Negativicutes > Acetonemataceae > Anaerosporomusa > Anaerosporomusa subterranea. Next base: position 316,409 of record NZ_LSGP01000020.1, on the reverse strand, counting down.
TGATAACTTGTAGTATCAACCGCTGAGCCGGATACCCCGGCGATGGTTCCTCCGGTTGCCAGAATGACGATGTTCATAGTGAACTCCTTTCCTCACAGTTCGCGTGTACTTACCGAATCAATCTTTCCCCAACCAATTTAATAAACGCCCGCATCGGATAATTCACCCATTTCCCCTTGTGCTTCACCAGATACGCGTTAATTTGCATTTCAGGTCCTCGCCAGGGCAAAGCCACCAGTTCACCGGTAACAAGTTCTTTATGCACCGCCACCAGCGGCAACACAGATAGGCCTAGATTTTGCAGCACCAATTGCTTAATTGCTTGAATTTGCCCCACTTCGAGAATTGTTTTGGCGCGAACGTTAGCTTTTTCTAATATTTTCTCGAATGCAAGCCGATAGTTACTGCTGGCTTCACTTAAGACAAAAATTTGATTGCTTAAATCCATTGGTTCTACCGAATCAGACTTAGCGAGCGCATGCTCTGGTGAAGCGATCAGAACGATTGGCTCAGGCCACAAAAAAGTACTGTCAAGCTCAGAATCAGATACTGACTGTTCTAGTAAAATGGCGATATCCATAACATTCTTTCGTAGCAAGGCCCGAAAATCGCTAGCAGTCCCAAACTTCAAATTCAGCTCGACATCAGGATATAGCGAAGTGTATTCCTTTAATAAGGCTGGCATTCGATAAACACACAATGATTCCGGCATGCCAATGATCAGCGGACCGCGGGGGATGCTGGAGCGATTTAATACATTCTTCGCATCCTCTTCCAGCTTGACAATTCGTTCGGCGTAGTCATACAGCCGTTGACCATCTTCAGTCAAGGTGATCTGCTGACCAAAACGCTCAAACAGCAGGGTATTTAATTCTTTTTCCAGGAGTTGAATATGTGTTGTGACTGTGGATTGCGTATAACCTAAAAATTGAGCAGCTTGTGAGAAGTTTCCCAGCTTAACAATATTAATGAAGGTTTTTAGCTGCCGAATTTCCATACAGTCACCGTCCTCAGTAATTTCCCATAGTCAAGCTAATTAAATTGCGTTACACTAGTCCATAAGAGCTTTTCAAAAACACGCAAGCATAAAATTTGGGAGGCTGTTAGAAAATGTCCAGATGTTGTTGCATATGCGACTACAAACATCACTGTCGTACATAAGTTTAGTAGCATCACTAGGCGCGACGAGGATTATGCCACGTTGTTACCTATGCGATGTAACAGCAATTGTTGCCAACTGGTTAGTTAGCGTCACCGCGTACACGGGGTACGCAAGCAAATAACCACAGGAGCGATTGCGCAACTCTTGGCGCTTTAGCGCAGTAGAGTTGGCGGCATACCCCTTGCGGGTGCAACGGTCGAACGCTATGCCATCCTTGGCGCGTTCGACACTAGCGCATCCATGCGCGTCGCAGATGGGCGTTTTGTAACAGCCTCTATAAGTGTATCATAGTGAAAGGAGTTGCTGCAAACATATGGAACAACGCGCTATCCCAAACGTAAACATGCTTGTCGCTGGCGAGCAAGGCCTAGTTGCCGACTTTGGCAATGTCATATCAGAAGACGTAAATATGTTAGTGCAGCAACTGGCAAGACTTCTCACTGATCAACAAATACCTGGCATAACCGAGGTTGTGCCTACCTATCGCTCAGTTATGGTCTATTTTGACCCGGTGTTAATCACCCGTTCTGATCTAACTAAGACGATCTATTGTTTTCTAGATCAAATCGTCAGCAAGAGTAGTGAGCAAAATCCCCGTAAAGTTATCTCTGTACCGGTTTGCTATGGCGGCGTTTTTGGCCCAGATATGGATTTCGTCGTTCGCCGCACCGGTCTGTCGATACAAGAAGTCATCACTATTCATACATCCAAGTCCTATTTAATCTATATGTTAGGCTTTATACCTGCCTTTCCTTACTTAGGCGGATTACCTGAAGAGTTGGTCGTGCCGCGTTTAGGGAAGACGCGAGCAAGAATTCAGGAAGGGTCGGTTGGAATCGCTGCCAGGCAGACTGGCTTCTACACGGTCGAGAGCGCCGGTGAATGGCGGATCATTGGCCGTACGCCACTGAAAGCATTCAACCCTGAAGCTTCTAATCCGTTTGCTTTCGCAGCTGGTGATTACTTGCGGTTCACATCTGTATCGGTAGACGAATTCTTTGCCATCCGCCGCGAGGTTGAGGCCGGAACGTATATTCCCGAGATTCATCTTCAATAGAGAGAATCGTCTTGCATCAGCAATACGCAGACCGTTGATAAACACCCATCTGCGTTGTTAGGCCCGCCAACCCATTGCTAGCGTACCCTATAGTACGCGTCGCTACTGGGCTGGCGGGCCTTCCTAGCATCTGGGTATTTCTGAACGGTCTGAGTACGAGGTTTTTCTTTTTTTCGTCATTTTTCTGCTCTCTCAGCCGCCTTCAACAAAATTGAACCTGCCTATTGAATAATTCAAATATACGAATAGGCGCCTAAGGTGCTATGATAGGCTCATCAACCAAGCCGCAGAGGTTTTTTTGTAAACCATGCTTTGGCTTTGTCTTCTGGTAAAAGCTTTTTATGTATACAGGGCATATGCACCAGAAGATCATCAACAGCACCAAATAATAAAAATAAGGTGGGAATGCGTGTGAAACAATTAGCCACACTCGAGCCGCGGGAAATTCGCGCGATGATCCGCAAGGGCGAATTGGTTCGCCCGACCGCCGGTATGGCGAAAGGTTATGTCCAGGGGAATTTGGCAATAGTGCCTAAAGAGCTTGCTTATGATTTCTTGCTGTTTGCGCAACGGAATCCAAAGCCTTGCCCAATTCTTGACGTGACTGACGTCGGCTCAGCTGAGCCCAAGTTAGTAGCTCCCGGCGCTGATCTTCGGTTTGACATTCCCAAGTATCGTGTTTACAAGAATGGAGCCTTAGCAGATGAAGTGACCGATATTGCCTCATACTGGCGCGATGATCTTGTCGCTTTTCTCCTCGGCTGCAGCTTTACCTTTGAAACCGCTCTGCTCAGCGCAGGTCTGCCAATACGGCACATTGAACAAAACTGTAATGTACCCATGTATATCACTAACATTGAATGTGTGCCTGCAGGCGCATTCCATGGTAAGACGGTTGTCAGCATGCGGCCAATGCCCGCGAACCAAGTAGTCCGGGCTGTTCAGATTACTTCACGCTTTCCCGCCGTGCATGGCGCGCCAATCCATATTGGCGATCCGGCAGCGATTGGCATTAAGGATATCACGAAGCCTGATTTTGGCGACCCGGTCTTAATCAATCCCGGCGAAACGCCAGTGTTTTGGGCTTGCGGCGTAACACCGCAGGCTGTCGCAATGACAGTGAAGCCAGAGCTAATGATTACCCATGCACCTGGACACATGTTCATCTGCGATATCCGGGACGAGGAATTGGCAGCGCTTTGAGGAAAACCGCTGAGGAAATTACGGGGTACGTTAACCGCAGAGTACGCAGATTACGCAGAGGGTACTCGCACAGGCTACGTTTATGATAAAACATAGCTCCGTTCCCTCTGTGTGCTCGACGAACCCTCTGTGACCTCTGCGTTAAAATGAAACCTCGCTTCTCTCTTTGGACACTTATGAAACTAATCTATAAGTAAAACGGAGGGATTAACTATGGCAGGTCCGGTAATTACGAAACCAACACAGGGAAAAACCAACTGGTCGGTACTCCTAGGCGCGGCGTTCATCATGGCAACCTCAGCAATTGGCCCCGGTTTTTTAACCCAGACAACCGTTTTCACTGAAAAATTTATGGCAAACTTTGCATTCGCCATTCTTGCATCAATCATCATTGATATTGGTGCGCAAATGAACGTCTGGCGCGTTATCACTATGAGCCGCATGCGTGGCCAGGATGTCGCGAATACGGTACTACCAGGTCTAGGACATTTTGTAGCATTCTTAATCGTTCTTGGCGGACTGGCGTTCAATATTGGCAACATTGCTGGCTGCGGCATGGGCTTCAACGTTTTGTTTGGCATGTCAGAGCAAACTGGCGCCATTCTGTCGTGTGTTATCGCCATCGGCATTTTTGCTTCGAAAGAAGCTGGCGCTGCTATGGATACGGTGGCAAAGGTCCTCGGCGGTTTGATGATTATCCTCACCGCCTATGTTATGTTTGTTTCTAATCCACCAGTCGGTCAAGCAGTTGTAAGTTCTATTTTTCCCGATAACTATGGTGTTTTGATGCTACCAATGATCACCCTCGTCGGCGGTACAGTCGGCGGCTATATCACATTTGCTGGCGGCCATCGGCTGCTTGACGCCGGTATTGTTGGCTACGAAAATCTCCAGCAAGTGAACAAAAGCGCGATTACCGGAATAATAGTCACAGGCATTATGCGAGTGGTTCTGTTTTTGGCCGTACTTGGCGTAGTTTCTGTAGGCGGCAAACTGAATCCTGCCAATCCTCCGGCATCAGTTTTCCAAATCGCTGCCGGACAAATGGGCTATATGTTCTTCGGACTGGTACTATGGGCTGCCGCGATCACATCAGTAGTCGGCGCCGCCTATACTAGCGTCTCCTTCCTACGCTCTTTCTCGAAAACAATTGATAAATATAACTCCTATACCATCATGCTGTTCATCATCATCTCTACATTAGTATTTGTCACCATCGGCAGACCAATAAAAGTACTCATCCTTGCTGGATCCTTGAATGGTTTAATTCTGCCGGTTACCCTCGGAACTATGCTATTTGCTTGCCGCAATAAGAAAATCATTGGCGACCAATACGAGCACCCGACCTGGCTGTTTGTGTTCGGCATTCTCGCAGTACTGATTACCGCCTACGCAGGTATTACTTCACTGTCAGGCATGGCGGCGCTCTGGAAATAAGAGAAAGCATCCTTGGGACAGATCTTGCGGAAGAAACGAGAACTGGGTAACGTTAACCGCAGAGTACGCAGAGGGCAACCAATTGAAGAGAAATACATCGCAAACCCTCTGTGTCCTCTACGAATCCTCTGCGTACTCTGTGGCAAAACGTTCCCTTAGGAAGGGAAAAAGAATGAGCGAGATTCGATTTTTACAGGCGGGAGATCAAGGCTTAGTCGTCGAATTTGGCAATGAAATTAATGCCAAAATCAACCGACAGGTTCACAATTTGGCGCGGGCGCTCTCATCGCAAGCTCTGCCAAGTATCCTGGAAGTGATTCCAACCTACCGGTCTCTACTGGTTTACTTCGATCCGTTGCAAGTCAGTCGTTTAGCATTAACCAAGCGGATTAAGTCGTTACTAGACGCCCAGGATACTCCAGAAGCATCGCAAGCAGAACCAGAAGCTGCCCGTATCGTCCATATTCCGGTATGCTACGGCGGCGAGTTTGGTCCTGACTTAGAATTTGTTGCTCAGCATAATGGCCTTTCCACTGATGAGGTCATCCGCATCCACACATCAACCCCGTACCAAGTCTACATGCTGGGTTTCACCCCAGGCTTCCCTTACTTGGGGGGAATGTCTGATAAAATCGCCACACCCCGCCTGGAGAAGCCACGCGTGAAGATACCTGCCGGTTCAGTGGGAATTGCCGGTAGTCAAACCGGCTTCTATCCGATTGAAAGCCCTGGCGGCTGGCAATTAATTGGCCGTACACCAATTAATGGGTTTGATACGAATAGCCCCAATCCGTTTGCTTTTGCCGCCGGCGACTTTTTACAGTTCAAGAGTGTCGCATTAGACGAATTTTTCACCATTCGCAGGGAGGTAGAAGCAGGCGCTTACACTCCTGAATTCACTACTCTCTCGAGGGGGGAATAAAGCCAATGTTTACTGCCATCAGTCCAGGTTTTTTCACGACAATCCAAGATGAAGGACGCTGGGGTTATCAGGCATACGGCATGCCGGTCGCAGGCGCGATGGACCGTTACGCCTACCGGGCCGCAAATCTCTTGGTTGGCAACAAACCCAGCGCCGCTGTCATCGAAATGACCCTATTAGGCGCAGCCTTCAAATTTGACAAAGATCAGCTTATCGCCATCTGCGGCGCAGACATGCAGGCAAAGCTTGATGGTGTTAGTGTTAAAAATTGGTCTTCATTCCTAGTCACTAAAGGCAGTGAGCTCAAATTCGATTATGCCCAAGCCGGATGCAGGACCTATATGGCTGTGCGCGGCGGTATTGAGGTGCCCAGTGTTTTGGGCAGCCGCTCGACCTATACGCGAGCGAAAGTCGGTGGTTTGCAAGGAAGAGCGCTCATACAGGGAGATATTTTAGCTGTTGGTGAAGATGCGGAAAGCGAAGCCAGGCCCCGAACACTCGATTTAGTGTACATCCCCCAATACAGCCAGAGCATTTCCTTGCGCGTATTGCTAGGGCCACAAGACAATATGTTTACAGCAGAAGCAATAGCGACGTTTTTTCAGAACCAATATACAGTCACCGACGAAGCCGACCGAATGGGCTATCGGCTAGAAGGAGCAAAAATCAGTCATGTCGGTAAGGCGGACATCATTTCAGATGCGCTTTGCTTAGGGGCTATCCAGATCCCGGCTCACGGCATGCCGATCATCATGATGGCTGACCGACAGACAACCGGCGGCTACGCCAAAATCGGCACAGTCATTGGTCCTGATCTAAAAAAACTGGCTCAGGCAAAACCTGGTGATGTGGTGCGTTTCGAGCAGATCGAGGAAGCGGCTGCGGTTGAAGCGTTGCGCGAGGAAAGGCAAACCTATCTACAGATCGTAGAATCGTTTAAGGAAAAAGCCGTTCCCCCGCCAGCAAGCGCTAAACGCGTTTTGCAGATAGCTGTTAATGGTGTAACCTACCAGGTAGAAATTGAAGAAATGGTGTGAGGAGGAATAGTTCATGCGTATCGATCTGAATTGCGATATGGGAGAAAGCTTTGGCGTATACACTCTTGGCTATGATGAAGCAGCCATGCCTCATGTAACATCAATTAATGTTGCTTGCGGCTTTCACGCCTCAGATCCGCTAAATATGATCAATACTATCAAGTTAGCCAAGAAATATAATTTAGCCATTGGCGCCCATCCTGCTTTTCCTGATTTAGTCGGTTTTGGCAGACGGGTTATGGCCGCTTCAAAAGAAGAAATCTTCGCCGATGTGGTTTATCAAATTGGCGCTTTAGCTGGCGTCTGTCAGTCGCAAGGCCTGAAGCTACAGCATGTTAAGGTGCATGGCGCTATGTATAATATGGCCGAAAAAGACATCGCTGTTGGGACTGTGATCGCCGAAGCGATCAAGAGCGTTGATCCGAATCTGTATATGGTTTGCTCCTGCGCCTCACCGATGGTGAAAGCTGCGCAAAATGTCGGCGTTAACTATGTGGAAGAAGCCTTTGCCGACCGGGCGTATACCAAGGAAGGTACACTCGTGCCGCGTTCACAGCCCGGCGCCGTCATCCATGATGTAAAAGAAGTAGCTGAGCGGGTGCTAGGTTTGGTAAAAACCGGCAAGGTGCGCGCGATTGACGGCACAGAAATCGCCCTTAAGGCTGACACCATCTGCGTTCACGGCGACACACCAGGCGCTGTCGAGATGATTAAGGGGATCCGGGTAATGTTAGACCAAGAGGGCGTTACACTGAAAGCGTTTGGGGAAAAATAAAGATACCACTACAGGGGAAGACCGGGATACGGTTAACATGAGTGACACTAACAGCACTAGCGCCACAAACTGGGATTATAATTATACTTGTTCGTTAACAATGCTGCACTGGAGCAATACGGCTCCAGTGCTTTTTTCGCAACTTCATGTCTAGCGTTTTCAAGAAATTGTTAATCTTGACAGGAAATCTACTATAGAAATCGAATTAGTAAAAAAATACACTTGCATAAACATTCCTTCCAGGTTGCAACAGGAGGACTTCATGCGTTTTGACTTAATCTTAGACTTATCTGGCGATATGGCCTTAATCATCGTAGTCGCCTATTTAATTGGCCGCAGCCGATACATAGCAAACTGTGTGAATCAGCCACTGGCATTGCATAATTGGTTTTCCCTGACCTGTATTTTCTCGACCCTCTCGATTCTCGGGACCTATAATGGGGTTGAGATTGAGGGAGCTTTGGCCAATACCCGGCTGATCGGCACCTTGATGAGCGGCATTATGGGCGGTCCTTATGTTGGTTTTAGTGTTGGAGCTGTCAGCGGTCTGCACCGGTATTTCGTTGGCGGGTTTACGGCTGAGACCTGTGGCTTCGCCAGCGTTTTGGGCGGGCTGTTTGCCGGCTTGATCAGACAAAAAATCGGCCTCCATAACATGACTTGGAAAACAGCTGGCATGATTGCTCTGATTGCAGAGATTGTTCAAAAGACGATGGTTCTGCTCTTTGCCAAGCCATTCGCTGCCGCACTCGCCTTGGAGCAGGCAATCGCCATTCCAACCACTATCGTATCGGTAGTCGGTACAGTAGCCTTTATGTTCGTTATCAAAGATATTCAATTTCAACAAGAGGTACACGGAGCAAAGGCGGCTGAGCTTTCCCTGCAGATAGCCAGCCAAACCCTGCCCTACTTACGGCACGGTCTTAACGTGGATTCGGCAACAGCAACGGCCAGGATTATTTACGCACTAACCGGCGCTGATGCGGTATCCATAACTGACCGAGAAAATATTTTGTCCTTCATCGGCAAGGGGTCAGACCACCACCGCGCGGGTGAGCCAATTCTGACGCAATCCACCAAACGAGCGATTAGAGACGGTTGCCTGTCAGTACTGCACACGCACGAAGAACGCGGCTGCCCGGTAGCTGGCTGTCCACTCTGCTCAGGCGTGGTAGCGCCGCTTACGGCGTACGGTTCGGTGGTGGGCACGATCAAGCTGTCACGGGGCGGCACAGGCGGAGTATCTGAGATGGATATCCGGATTGCCAGCGGGATTGCGCAGCTGCTTTCTGTACAAATTGAACTGGCGGAAATCGATGCACAAAAAAAGATGAGTGAAAAAGCCGAACTTAAGGCTCTGCGCGCTCAAATCAGTCCCCACTTTTTGTTTAATACACTCAACATTATCATGTCGTTCTGCCGAACCGATCCGGAAATGGCTCGCAGTCTGCTTATCAACTTGGCTACGATTATGAAATATAGTTTTGCTAACCATGATGACTTTGTCACCATCGCCGAAGAAATGAACGAAATAAAAGCGTATCTGGAAATCGCCAAATCTCGCTTTGGCGAACGCCTGTCGGTATCCCTAGAAGTAGCAGACTCGATCCAGAGTACAAAAATTCCGGTCTTATCGATTCAGCCACTGGTTGAAAATGCGATCCAGCACGGCCTGTTCCCCAAACTCTCGGAGTGTCAGCTTACGATTACTGCCACCCACAGCGATGATGTTATCGCTATCACAGTGCAAGATAATGGCATCGGCATCGAGTCAGAAAAACTGCAGCAACTCTTCTCTACTGAGGCAGAAGGTGTTGGTGTGCAAAATGTGGCCCGTCGTCTGAAGGGACTCTACGGTGATAACTACGGGCTGTATCTAAATAGTGAACTTGGCAAGGGAACGCAAGCGACAATTCGCATTCCTTATGCAAAAGAGGTGGCCGAATATGCGAGTTAAAACCATTATCGTTGATGATGAGTTGCCAATCTGCGATGAAATTGAGTATTTGCTAAAGAGAGAACGCGACATTGAGATTGCCGCAAAATTTACAAATGCGCTCGAAGCTATGTCTTACCTGATGAAGAATGCGTGCGACCTCATCTTTTTAGATATTCAAATGCCGGGAATGTCAGGTCTCGATTTTGCCCAAAAACTAACTTCACTACAACGGCCGCCGCTAATTGTCTTCTGTACTGCGTTTCCCGAACACGCACTGGCGGCTTTCGAAACGCCGGCAATTGGCTATATCACCAAACCGATAACTGAGACGAGCTTGAAGAAGGTACTAGAGAAAGCAAGAGCCATCGGCGAAAGAATAAATGTCCGGCAGAAATTGGCTGTGAGCCGTTTTTGCGTCACAAAAAACGGCAAGTACATTCCTCTGGATCTGCCGGAAATTGTCTTTGTCTATGTGAAAGACAAAGAGGTTTATATCCGCACAAAGGGGGAGGAATATACCTCTAGCTTGACGATCCAGGAGATTGAGAATCTGCTGCCTGAGCAATCTTTTTTGCGGGTTCACCGCCAATATCTAGTCAACCTCGATAAAATCGGCGAAATTGTTCCCTGGTTTCACGGCTCCTATCTGTTGCGCATGGAGGATATTCAAACAACTGAGATCCCAGTCAGTCGCAACAAAACTAAAGAACTGAAATGCCGAGTGGGCTTGCCATAGAGCAAGCTTTTTCTTTATAGAATATAAAATTTTTAAGTCTTTTGAGATTAAAACAAGCAACAATGTATTGAACCGCCAAAACGCAACAGTCGATAGCGCACTGCGACGCGGTTCAGAAACCATCTCTGTCCTCCAAAGACTGCCCGTCTGAGGTTTTTCTTATTGCTATTCAGTTGCCAAAACCAACACATCAGTCACCAATTTATCCACCTCGGACAGATTCTGTTGCCGCGAGTAGAGTCAGGATTATATTATAAATGCGAATATTCCTTATAATTTCATAAAGGAGAGGATTCGCATGCAAAGTGTCAAAACAGCTGCTAGCCCGCCTATCCAACAAGAGTCTCTAGCCAAACGGTACGGCCTCATCCTTGGTCTGCTTGCTCTAGTCGCCATACTCGTCATGCCCACTCCCGCCGACTTACCAGTAGCCGGCAAAGTAATGCTTGGTATTTTGCTATTTTCGGTTATTGTTTGGATGACAGATTGCATCAGTTATCCTACCAGCGCCGCCATTATTACCGCTTTAATGGCATTTCTCGTCGGCATGTCACCTGATGTCGCCAACCCTAAGGTACTTTATGGCACCGCTAAGGGATTACAGATGGCGATCGCTGGGTTTAGCAACACGGCTCATACTTTGGTAGCTGGCGCCTTATTTATCGCCGCCGCCATGATGCTAACCGGCCTTGATAAGCGGATTGCCTTGTTCGTTCTTTCCAAGATCGGTGCCCGGACAAACCGGGTATTGGCAGGTGTCATTTTCGTCGGCTTTTTACTCAGCTTCTTCGTTCCCAGCACCACTGCCCGTGTATCCTGTTTGGTTCCTATCGTCCTCGGTATCATTACTGCCTTTGGCGTAGACAAAAAAAGCAAATTCGCCGGTGTCATGATGATCGCCACCGCCCAGGCGGACAGCATTTGGAATGTGGGTATCAAGACAGCTGCAGCGCAAAATATGGTTGCGATCGGTTTCATTGAAAAAATTCTCGGCAAGAACATTACTTGGCTGGAATGGTTTATTGCTGCCGCTCCCTTTGCCATTATCATGTCAGCTGTTCTTTATTATGTGCTGTTAAAAGTTATGCCACCGGAAATGGATGAGATCGCCGGTGGACAAGAAGCCGTCAGTCGCTCACTCGCTGAACTCGGCCCCATGAAGGCAAGTGAAAAGAAATTGATGGCTATCTCCCTGGCACTATTATTCTTCTGGTCAACAGAAAAGGTTCTCCATCCGTTTGACACATCTTCTACCACCATTGTGGCAATTGCGCTTATGCTGACACCCGGTATTGGGGTCATGAACTGGAAAGATGCCCAGGCAAAGATTCCCTGGGGTACAGTGATCCTGTTCGGCGTAGGCATCAGCCTGGGGTCGGCGCTACTATCAACCAAAGCCGCTGCCTGGCTAGCTAAGCTGTTCGTTACGACCTTTGGTCTGCAAACCATGCCCGCACTAGTCATACTCGGCGTATTAGCCGCGTTTTTGATCATTATCCACATGGGCTTTGCCAGTGCCACCGCCTTGGCGTCTGCCATGATTCCGATTGTCATCTCAGTCTTACAAAGCATTCAAACTCCTGGCATTAACATTGTCGGTATGACCATGATTCTGCAATATGTGGTTAGCTTCGGTTTCATTTTACCGGTCAACGCGCCGCAGAACATGATCGCCTATGGCACTGAAACCTTTGAAGTCAAGGACTTTGTCAAGACTGGCATCCCGCTTACGATTATCGCCTATCTGCTGATCTTACTGTTAGGCGCTACTTACTGGCGTTGGCTGGGATTGGTGTAATTACGTGAAAAAATCCCGGCGCAGTACTGCGTCCGGGATTTTTTTATACACTACAACGAGAAACAGCTTTTTCATTATCCTGCCTCCATCCATCGTGAAGTCGCGAGTGTATCTTATTACCAATATAACTGTGTAGTAGGAAATTCAAAACTGTGTCAGTAAAACTCATCACCTATTGGGGGTGAGTTTATTTTTTTGTCGATCAACCTCGTCTCTGATACCGACTCAAAGAGCAGATACACGAAAATAAATACTTTATAAAAGTTCCGAAACGCAATATTTTTCGGGACTTTTATTATTATTTTCAGTAACAAAACGAAACTAGTATCATTTTGTTACATTCCACTAATATACAGATTATTTGGATAAATCAAACACTAGTATCAAATCGTAACAAAATCTCGCGAATAAAGAACCTTACCTTTCCCTGGACTATATAAGCAAAATCTACTAGGACCAAAATGATTCTCTAGTAACAAAATGAAACTTCGTCATTCTCTGCATCCACGCCAGATTTGGAACAAAATGTTACAGGCCAACAAAGTCTGTATAGACTTGTTTAATAGCGTCAGTTGCTCATGTGCCAGTTGGCACATTTTTTGCTATAAAAAGAATCGAGTTGCGCAACTCGATTGATTCCATGTTAGGTTACAGGAGGTTTTACTTGTGAAACTCGATGTTCAAGTTGGCTTAGTCAGCTGGGGACTGTATCTGCCCAAGCAGTATATCACAGCTGAAGAACTATCGCCGCAAATCAACATTCCGGCAAATGTTATTAAAGAAAAGCTGGGTTTTGACAAAAAACCGCTAGGCGGTCCGGACGATCACGCCGTTGCCATGGGAATAAAGGCAGCTCAACAATGTATCGCAAAATCCGGTATCGGACCGGAAGAGATTGATCTGGTGCTTTGGGCTGGGGAGGATTATAAGGAGTATGTATGTTGGACTGCCGCCATCGCTGTCCAGCAGGCGATCGGCGCTACTGGAGCTTGGGCATTCGACCTGGCTCTGCGCTGTGCCGGAACACCCCTGGCGTTAAAAGTAGCAAAAGACTTGATGATCGCTAATCCAGAAATCAAAACGATTTTAATTGCAGGCGGCAATACGAATTGTTACCTCATCGATTATGCCCGACCTGAGCAGTCCTTCATGTTCGATATGGCTCCTGGAGGGCTAGCAATGCTGCTAAAGCGGGATTGGCCGGAAAACCAAGTCCTCGAAAGCCATATTATTACCGCCAATTCGATGTGCAACGATGTTCTGTCTGTCCGCGGCGGCACTCGACATCCTCTGACCCATGAAGATATTGACAATCAGGGGTGGAAAATCGTCGTTACCGATCCGGAGGGAATGAAGCAGCGTCTAGCTGAACATTCTCTACCATCCTTCACCGGAGTAGTTCGCCAAGCGGTGAACAAGAGCGGCTTGACACTCAGTGATGTCGGTTATGTCTGCCCAGTTCACATCAATCCCAAAGGTTATAAAGCAGTCATGGCTGAACTCGGTCTGCGGCCAGATCAGGGTTCTTATCTTCAACAATATGGACATTGCGGTCATGCCGACCAGATCATCGGTCTGGAAATGGGCTTGCGCGATGGCAAGATAACCGAAGGTTCGCATGTGGTTTTCCTGGGGGCGGGAACCGGTTACGCTTTCGCTGCCACCGTAATCCGCTGGGGAAAAATTTGATGCAGTTACTTGCAAAGGAGGATTTTGCTCATGCAATATCAAGAACTGTATAAGCAAAAATTGATTAGCATTGAAGAGGCTGTCCAAAAGGTGCATAGCAACGACGATGTGGTAATCCCGTTGGGACCGGCCGAACCGCCGGGTATTTTAAATAAACTGCATCTGGCCAAAGAACGGGTTACTGGCGTATCGGTGGTGATGACCTTGCCGCTTGGCGAGTACGATTTTTACATGAAGCCGGAAATGAAGGGCCACTTCGTAGCAAACACCTGGTATCACGGCGCCGGATGCCGCAAGGTCCACGACCAGGGAACGGCTTCGTATAATCCTTGTCATTTGCATAATGCCATCCAAAAGCGGCTGACTGTACGCAAACCAAACATTTTCTTCGGCACGGCGACGCCTCCGGATAAATACGGCTACTTCAATCTGTCATTAAGTTTAACCTACGAAAAAGAAGCCATTGAGGAAGCAGATTTGGTGATTCTCGAAGTCAACGAAAACCTGCCGCGGGTACATGGCGATACGCAGGTTCATCTGCGCGATGTGGATTTTGTTGTTGAAAATAGCAGACCTCTCCCTGCTTTGCCGGTGATTGTGCCCAGCGAGAAGGATAAGGTCATTGGACAGTATGTGGCCAGTCTTGTTGAAGATGGCGCCACTATCCAACTCGGCATTGGCGGAATTTCAAACGCCGCCGCCCTCTACTTGACCGAGAAAAAGGACCTTGGCGTACATACGGAAATGTTATCAGATCCAATCGTTGACCTAGTCGAAGCTGGCGTGGTCACCGGCAAACGCAAAACTCTATGGAAAGACAAGATTGTCGCCACCTTTTGCTTTGGTTCTCAGAAATTGTACGATTTCATCGATAACAATCCCTCCGTTGAACTACAGCGGGGCGGTCTTGTCAATGACCCGGCAATAGTCGGCAAAAATCATAAAATGACTTCCATCAACACGACTTTACAGGTGGATTTGTTTGGCCAATGCTGCTCTGAGTCAATCGGACACAGACAATACAGCGGCACAGGCGGCGCTGCCGATACGGCAATAGGTGCGCAAAAATCCGCAGGCGGCAAGTCGATTATGACCTTGTACTCTACCGCTAAGAATGACACTATATCTTCGATTGTTCCGCTATTGACTCCAGGCGCGACAGTCTCGATCTCACGCAATGATGTGGATTATGTGATTACAGAATACGGCATTGCCCATCTGCGCGGAACAAATATCGCGGAACGGGTTAAACGGCTGATTGGCATTGCCCACCCGAATTTCTGCGATATGCTGACAGAAGAAGCAAAGCGGCTGGCTCTTTGGTAATCAGTAAGATAACTTAAGGGAGGGTATATGATGAATGCCAAATACAAAGTAGGCGCAGTGGTAATCTTCTGTTATCTCGTTGCCTGGCTCGATCGCATGGCGATTAGCATGGCGGTGCCGAGCATGATGCAAGACCTGGGATTTTCGGCTACCACTGTCGGAACAATCATGAGCGCCTTTTTTGCAGGTTATGCGTTGTTCCAAATGCCGGGCGGCATGCTGAGTGATAAGATCGGGCCACATAAGGTTATCACCGGCGCTTTAGCTTGGTGGTCACTGTTTACGGCCTTCACCGGCATGGTGTCTTCGCTCAGCGCGATGCTGGTAATACGGTTTCTGTTCGGTGTCGGCGAGGGCGTTTTCCCGGGTCCGGTCTGGAAGATGATCGGTAACTGGTTCAGCAAAAAGGATCGGGCAACCGCCAACTCGGTCATTTTGATGACCGTCGCACTGGGGCCTGCGCTTACACCGCTGATTGTCGCTCCAATTTTGGCGCCCTATGGCTGGCGGGCTGTATTCTATATCCTGGGCGCACTTGGCGTTGTCTGTGTCCTATTATCCTGGCGCTACATCAGCAATACACCCTATGAGTGCAAAGGCATTAGCAAAAGTGAAATTGAGCAATTTGAGGCAGAGAAAGCAATCGATGCCAAAAATGCTGACAAGGCGATGGAGAAAGCCACTCTTGGCCAATTAATGGCTTCACCGGCGATTTGGATATTATTCGTCAGCGTCCTCGCGTTAACGATTACTATCTATGGCTATCTGACCTGGCTGCCAGCCTACTTGTCAAAGGCCCGCGGTATGTCTCTCGTCAAGGTTGGCGTCATGGCCTCTGTCCCCTTTTTCTTCGCTACGATCGGCATGGGACTTTCCGGCTGGCTATCTGACAAGTATTTTCGCAACAACAGAAAACTCTTAGTCATTGTCTCTGAGCTTTTAGGCGCCTTCGCGCTATATAAGTTTTTCAACGTGGTTGACATGGGAGAAGCGCAAATCTATCAATGTGTCGCCGCCTTCTTCTTATACATGGCGCTGGGATCGATCTGGTCATTGCCTGTGTTGATGATTCCGGAACACCTGATGGGATCGGGAACAGGCTTTGTCAACACCGGTGGCCAGCTTGGCGGTTTTATCGCGCCAATGGCTGTTGGCTTCATGATCGACTACTTTGGCGGTGACTATGTGGCCGGATTCAATGTGGTGATTGGCTCGGCTGTGCTGTCCGCCCTAATTGTCGCTATCTTCGTAAAAGACAAGAAAAAAGAAGTAGTAATGCCGACGATTGCCGCAGAGTAGACTGAACCTCTCGTGCCCATATTTCATCTGGACGTCTCTCTGATAATATGGTACAAATTAGGGAGATGGGAGTGGTAACATGAACTGTGACGGTAATACAAAGACTTCAGACGCACTGGAAGCAACCTTTGTTGGCAATGTATTTAAAATTTTTGACCATATGCCGATAGGGATAAACTTTGTCGATGAGACTGGCAGAATTGTACGGCTAAACAAAGCGATGCTGGATTAC
The DNA here is from genome assembly GCF_001611555.1 of Anaerosporomusa subterranea. Taxonomy (NCBI): domain Bacteria; kingdom Bacillati; phylum Bacillota; class Negativicutes; family Acetonemataceae; genus Anaerosporomusa; species Anaerosporomusa subterranea. The sequence continues at coordinate 299,797 of NZ_LSGP01000020.1, read as the reverse complement.
TTTGGCCTGACGCACGAAGCGGAAGGCAAGCATATCAGTGAGATCGAGCCTACGTCACGCCTTCCGGTCGTCCTAAAAACAGGTAAAGCGGAAACTGCCCACCGTCACACGTTCGCCAACGGACGGGAAGCGATTGTGCATCGCATACCTGTCATAGACAACGGGAAGATTCTTGGTGCGCTCGGCATCATTTTGTTTGGCGATTTACAGGAAGTTTATATATTAGCGGAAAAGAACAAGCTGCTTCGTGATAAACTGGCAGATTATGAACAAGATAAGCGAATCTATAAAACCAAGTATCACCTAGCCGATATCATTGGCGTTAGTCCTGAGAGCAAAGCCTGTAAGGAACAGGCGCAGCGCATCGCGCGCTCCAACTCAAACGTGCTTATTCTGGGCGAAAGCGGCGTGGGCAAAGAACTATTTGCCCACGCAATTCACGACGAGAGCGCCAGACGGACCGGCCCCTTCATCCGGGTAAACTGTGCCGCCATTCCGGAAACCTTACTGGAATCAGAGCTATTTGGCTATGAGGAAGGAGCTTTCACCGGTGCGAAGAAGGGCGGGCAACCAGGAAAATTCGAGCTAGCTGACGGCGGAACCCTTTTCTTAGATGAGGTCGGCGATATGCCGTATATCATGCAGGCCAAGATATTGCGAGTTCTGCAGGAGAGAGAGTTTGAACGGCTGGGCGGCAAGACCAGTGTGCGGATCAACGTACGCGTAATCGCCGCCACTAACGCAGACTTAGAAAAACTGATTGAAAGCGGCGCTTTCCGCAGCGATCTTTTTTACCGGCTTAATGTTCTGTCCTTAAAGATACCGCCACTTCGGGACCGACGCGATGATATCCCTAAACTGGTTTATCACTTTTTGGGCGTGATTTACCAAGAAAACGGCTTATATGCAACTTTTTCTCCCGAATGCATGACTGCCCTGACCCATTACGAGTGGCCGGGTAACATCCGCGAATTGCGCAATGTGGTGGAAAAAACGGCGCTGGAGGCAGAAGGTCGCGTGGCGCAGCCTGTTGACATACCACAATACATTCGCCGCAGCATTAAAATCCGCAAATCCCGGACCCATGAAGAAGAAGGACTCGTCCCTCTCTTGCAGCGTATTGAGGCCGAGGAGATCAGGCGCGCTATCGAGCTTTGCGGCGGCAATAAAATCAGGGCTGCTGAATATTTACAAATACCCAAGGTGCGATTATACCGGAAACTAAAGAAATTCGGCATCGAGTAGAACAGGAGGAAGTGACATGAAGACGATTGCCATTTGCGGTTCTCCCCGCGAAGGCGGCAACACCGAATTTTACCTGAAAACTATCTTGTACGAACTTGAACAGCGAGGCATCGAAACCGAGTTTATATCCTTACGGGGGCTTACCATTCGCCCCTGCACAGGTTGCTATGGCTGCCTCGAGAAAAAAGCCTGCGTGCAGGATGACGACTTTGAGGTCGTTTTTCAGAAGATGTATCAAGCAGACGGTATCCTGGTTGGTTCTCCGGTTTATGTTTCAAGAACCACTTCGCTGGTTTCTGCGTTTTTGGAGCGAGCAACCTTCTCAGGCCGCGGATCAGGCAGACTCTTATCCGGTAAGGTTGGCGCTCCGGTCACTGTCGCCCGTCGGGCCGGGCAGACACTTGCATTCAGTGAACTTCTGCTCTGGTATTTCATTAATGACATGATCATTCCGGGCTCGATGTACTGGAATGTCGGCGTAGCCGGGGCCAGAGGCGCCAAGGACGCCAACAATGACTTAGAAGGAATTGAAATCATGAAATATTTTGCAAAGAATATGTCAAAAGTTATGCACGCTTTAGCGCAATGCGACCCCTCCGGCGATAAGACAGAGACCGTCAGTGCGGATAAACTATTCTTTAAAAAGTAGGCTTTGCAACAAAGAATTACAAAGCGCCTTTAAAAAACCAAGTCCCGACTCCCTGGCAAGGGCGAGTCGGGACTTTCCAGTTCCGCTTTATCTGTTACACATCGAATTTACTTTGCTCCGATATAATACCGATTTATCCCATCCAGCAAATTCGCCGATCTTGGCAGCCAATCTCACGACTCCTCCTGGGTAGCCTTTTTGGGGAAGACTTACGCCGCCTGCACCAGTGACCTCATTTTTTTCGCCTGCCTAGCAGGAAGTGGAATTTATTTGAAGAATCACATAGCTAGATCCAAAAAATGGAGGCGAATTGCATGATAAATGGACGCCGGTCGCTAATTAACCTGTGTATTATCATGGCTACCTTATTTATCCTCATGACTTCGGCAGTCGCTGCCGGTCTTACCCCTGCTCTATCCCCCCAAGCTGAGGAGGCATTCTCAAAAATCCAAAATCACGCCAAGGTTCAGCAAGGACTAGAATTCATCAAGAACGATCACGCTAATACGATGGCTGATCAAAAAACGATTGTTGCCATTCCCGCACCGCCGTTCAAGGAGAAGATACGCGGCGAGTATTATCTGAAACGCCTGCAGGAACTAGGCCTAAAGGACGTAAAGATGGACAGCGAAGGTAATGTTTACGGAATCCGCCCTGGCACAGGCAACGGCCCAAAATTGTTTGTCGAAGCTCATCTTGACACCGTTTTCCCTGAGGGAACAAATACAAATCCGATCGAAAAAGAGGGAAAACTCTATGCCCCTGGCATTGCTGACGATAGTCGCGGTTTAGCAGCACTATTGTCTGTAATTAGGGCTTTTAACGAAACAGGCATCAACACCGTTGGCGACATTACTTTCTGCGGCACGGTCGGCGAAGAGGGTCTTGGCGACCTGAGAGGCATGAAAGCCTTTTTCCGCGACCACAATGATATTGCTGCTTCTGTCAACATTGACGGCACCAGCGTTTCTCGCATCACCTACTTAGCCACCGGCAGCCATCGCTATGAAGTGAATTTCAAAGGTCCTGGCGGCCATAGCTTTGGTGCGTTCGGTTTGCCTAGCGCCATTCACGCGATGGGACGGTCAATTGCCAAGATCGGCGATGTAGAGACTCCCAAACAACCTAAAACAACGTTCACCGTTGGCGTAGTCAATGGCGGCACCTCAGTCAATTCGATTGCCGCCGACGCGCAATTGCTGTTAGATATGCGCTCAAATAGTCAGGAAGAACTGCTTAAGGTAGAAGCCGTTATTCTGCCACTCTTCCAGCAGGGGGTTGACGAAGAAAATGCCCGCTGGGAGAGTGATAAAAAAGTGACTGTTGATATCAAGCTCGTCGGCGACCGTCCTGCTGGCAGCCAATCGCCTGATACGATGGTCGTTCAGGCCGCCTGGCTTGCTACCAAAGCGATCGGTCAAGAGCCTCAGCTAACTCCCGCCAGCAGCACAAACGCAAACCTGCCGATCAGCATCGGCGTACCGGCGATCACGATTGGTGGCGGCGGGGTCGACGGGCGCAATCACTCGCCTGATGAGTGGTTTGATCCGACAAACGCTTACCTTGGACCGCAGAAAGCATTTGTCACTATCCTGGGGCTCGCAGGGATTGACGGTGTAACCGCTCCTTTGTTGACCGCGAAGTAAATCTTACTCTGGTATGTTAAGGAAAACCGTTGCGATAGTCCTTGGGGAAGTACGGGGCACCATTCCACGGAGGGCACGGAGTGGTAAAGAGGGCACGGAGGTTTCATTTTTGGGGGCCAGCAGAGCTGGCAAACTAGGTACCGTTCCCTCTGTGTACTCCGTTTATCTCCGTGACCTCCGTGGAAAACGCAAACTCGTCCTCTTCGCAAACTAAAAATTCCTGATACGTTTAAAAAGCCTGCCAACAACTTTGTCGGCAGGCTGATTCATTCTTATGCTTTTTTCTTTCATATAAAACTCACGAATTCTTCTTAACCATCGGCTGTCCACAACAATGAATCTCGGGATTACCGCCTGCTTTAGTAACTGTTACTTCATTTCCACAGAGCGGACAGGTAAACACTTCTCCTAATTGAGCCATTTAGACCCCTCCTTTCTGGAAATAAAATCCTATAAAATAAGATTTCTATCATTTTATAGCAAATCCTGCTTATTATTTAAATCTTCTTACTTTTTTCGTTTCTGTATGAAAATCCTTACAACTCTTTCGCCGCGACCGGCCCCCGCGAAACAGCGATTTTTCCGGTGCGGACAATCTCAATAATGCCGAAATCAACCAACACCTCGCAAAGCGCGTCAATTTTGCTTTGCTCACCGGTAAGCTCAATGACCACGGTCTCCCGATTGACATCGACAATCCTGGCCCGGAAAATCTCGACAATGTCAACAAGGTCGGAACGATTGGTATTGCTGGCTTTGACCTTGATCAGCGCCAACTCTCGCTGAATCGAATCGACGTGAGTTAGATTAACGATTTTTATGACATCGATGAGTTTGGACAACTGGTTGACGACTTGTTCCAACTCCAATTCATCATCTACTTCGACATCAATCGTAATTCGAGTTGTATTGACTTCTTCAGTCCGGCTGGCGGCAATACTTTCTATGTTGAACGCACGCCGGCTGATTAAACCGGATATATGGGTCAGCACGCCTGGCCGATTTTCGACTAATACGGCTAAAGTGCATTTCATCGTATCATCCCCCTAAAACCATTTGATCTAACCGACCGCCTGGCGGCACCATAGGCAACACATCGGCGGTTGCCGGCACCATCACTTCAACAAGCACTGGTCCTTCAGTTGTCAGCGCCTGCTGCAATACTGAGTCTAGTTCCTCCAGCGTGGCGGCCCGCATGCCGGTGACGCCCATCGCTTCTGCGAGTTTAACAAAATCTGTACCGCCATGGGTGCTAGAGTGAGAATAGCGTTTGCCGTAAAACATGCGCTGCCATTGATTGACCATCCCTAAGACTTGGTTGTTTAAGACAATAATCGTAATCGGCAATCCATTATCCGCCACAGTGGCGAGTTCCTGACAGTTCATCATGATACTGCCGTCACCTGAAAACAAAACAACTGTCTTATCCGGCTGCGCAATCTGCGCACCCATCGCCGCCGGCAGACCGTAACCCATTGTTCCCAGTCCGCCTGAAGTTAACAGTGAACGCGGTTTGACAAAGTCATAATACTGCGCTGTCCACATTTGGTGTTGACCGACATCGGTAACAATTACCGCGTCGTCAGCAAGCAACGTCCGCACCTTCTCGATCACGCTGTGCGGCGCAACCCGCTCGGACGCAACAGCGCTCGGCAAGGGATTCTCCCGATTCCACTGCTGGCATTGGGCAAGCCACGGCGCTACCTGGCTCTGCCACTCGTTCGGCTCACGGGTAGCGGTTGCGAGTTTGCACAACAAAGGCAATGACCAGCGCAAATCAGCAACCACCTTTAGATCTGTCCGTACATTTTTATTCACTTCAGCCGGATCGATGTCAAAATGGATAATCTTCGCGCGGGGTGCAAAATCCTTAACTAGGCTGGTAACGCGGTCATCAAATCTAACGCCAATTCCTAACAGTAAATCGCACTCCATGGTTGCCATATTGGCGCCATAGGTTCCATGCATACCCACCATGCCCAGACTCTGCGGATGGCTGCTTGGCAAAGATCCTAAGCCCATCAAACTGCTAATGACAGGATAGCCGGTTAGCTCGACAAACTCGCGAAAACTATCAGCCGTATCGGATAAGCATACCCCGCCGCCAACAAACAGCAACGGTTTTTCCGCTAGCTGAAGCGCTGCGACAACTGCCTCCACATCAGCCGAGTTACCGGCGAAAGTTGGCGAATATCCCCTCATTTGTACGGTTTTCGGATATTCGAATTCAAACATTGCGTTAAATACATCTTTAGAGATATCGACAACTACCGGCCCTGGTCGTCCGGTACGCGCGATATGGAATGCTTCTTTCATGACCCTCGGCAGATCCTGCACCTTTTTAACCAAATAGTTGTGTTTGGTGATTGGGGTAGTGATGCCGCAGATGTCTGCTTCTTGAAACGCATCCTTACCAATATAAGGAACGCCAACCTGCCCAGTAATCGCCACCAAGGGAATCGAGTCCATATAAGCGGTGGCAATACCGGTCACAAGGTTCGTTCCGCCTGGACCTGAGGTGGCAATACAAACCCCCACCTTGCCGCTCGCCCGCGCATAGCCGTCAGCAGCATGCACCGCCCCCTGTTCATGACGGGTTAAAATATGCGGGAAATCGGCTTTGTATAAGGCATCATATAAGGTTAATACACAGCCGCCCGGATAACCGAAAACAACGTCTACGTTTTCTTGCTTCAAACACTCAATAACCGCTTCTGCACCTAACATTTTCATCACTACTCGCCCCTCTCTTACAAAAAATAAAAATCTCCGTCCCTTCTACAAGGGACGGAGATTAATCCGCGCTACCACCCAAATTACTATAGTTGCCCATAGTCTCTCAACGGTACGGAGTTTACACTCGATACCTCGCCACAATAACGGGTGGCGTTTCCTCAATCGAGGCCCGGCACAGCCTACTACATTCTTCGGTGTGCAACTCACGGAGGATATTCATGACAGCAGATAGTACTGGTTCACACCAAATCCAGTTCTCTGAAACTATCTCAGACTGTAACTACTGTTCCGTTCATCGTCATTTCACGATATATTATTGTAACTATTTTAGTATAACAATCAGTTTCTGTCAACACATATCTCTGCAAAGCGGACTGAATTTTTATAAAAGTCTCACTTTTTTTCTACTTATCAACCCGGCCGTAGTGTCGCACTCACTACCGCTTTATAGTAGCCGATACTTCTCAACAGGAACGTGTAGCAATGAAAATGTAAGGCGTCCTGGTAATTGAAGCAAAGACCTCCGGAAATCGGAGGTCTTTGTAGCTATCAGGCTAATTTGGTTTTGACAACCGTTCCGTTATCTCTATCCCTGTCGCCGTCTTTGCCAACCCACCCTCTGAAGTTTCCTTTAATGAACAAGGAAGCTCCGCCCCGATCCGGTTCATCGCGTCAATGACTTCATCAGCCGGGATTATGCTTTCAACTCCGGCAAGCGCCATCTGGGCGGCAGTTAGGGCGTGGACCGCAGCAAAGCCGTTGCGTTTTACGCAAGGCACCTCAACCAACCCTGCGACCGGGTCGCAGACAAGTCCTAACAGATTTTTCAAGGCTAACGCCAGGGCGTGTGAGGACTGGCGCGGCGTGCCGCCCAGCATCTCGACAACTGCCGCGGCAGCCATCGCCGCGGCAGCGCCGCATTCAGCCTGACAACCGCCGACTGCACCGGAGACGGTGGCATTAGCGGCAATTACCTCACCGATTCCCGCCGCCGTGAAAAGCGCTCGAACTAGCTTGTCATCACCGCATTGCAAGTGCTCGGCAATAGCCAGGATCGCCCCAGGCACGATGCCGCAAGATCCGGCAGTCGGACAGGCGACGATTTTCCCCATATTGGCATTGACTTCGCTGACCGCTATCGCATTAGCGGCTGCGCGCATGACAACTGGGCCGATAAAGCTATTCGTTGTTGCTAATCGGTACGCATCCCCGCCGACTAAGCCGCTAAACGACTTCTCCCGCTGGATTAAGCCTTGTGCCGCAGCCTGTTGCATCACTGCCAGCCGGGACGCCATTTCTCGCCATATGGCCTCTGGCTGGCTGGCGCTGCGTTCTGTTTCCCACTGCCAAACAACGTCTGCGATCGGCTGTCCCATTTCTTCCGCCAGAGCTACCAGCTCAGCAATACTCGTAAAACTCATCATAACGGTTTCACCAACAATGCAGATTCAATGGCAGGCACGGGGCTTATTGCTGCCAGCACTTCCTCAGGTATCGGATGATCTGTTTCCAAGACCATCAGCGCCTGCACACCTTTTTGCTTTCTCGACACCTTCATAAAGGCGATGTTTACATTCTGTTGAGCCAGTATCTGCGTAATCATCGCGATAATCCCCGGTTTATCTTGATGAAGCGTAATTAACGTATAATAATCGCCGGTAATTTCCACATCATAGCCGTCGATTTGCGTGATGACGATTCTACCGCCGCCGATGGAAGCCCCGGTAACCTTTACCGATTTTCCAGAAATCCCTTTAAGCTGCATCTGAGCTGTATTAGGATGAAAATCGCCTCCCTCTACTATCCGAAAGGTAACGTGGAGATTGGCTTGAGCAGCTAGATTGATCGCGTCCTTAATCCGGGTGTCTTCTGCCGAAAACCCTAACAGGCCCGCGACTAACGCTTTGTCGGTGCCATGCCCTTTATAGGTTCGGGCGAACGAACCATATAAATTAATGGTCACCGCCACCGGCGCTTCGCCTAAAATCGTTCGCGCCATTTTACCCAGCCGGACTGCGCCGGCAGTGTGAGAACTTGACGGCCCGATCATGACCGGGCCGACAATATCAAATACACCCATAGAAAGCCTCCAACTTACTTCATCTTCACCTGATGCACAATGTCGCCGTCAATTCCATGCGCGCATTCCATAATCGCTTCCGACAGACTGGGATGGGGGTGAATAGTTTGTGCTAAGTCCTTAGCTGAGAGCTTATTTTGGATTGCCAGCGCGCCTTCCATAATTAAATCACTGGCGTGAGCGCCAAGGATGTGCATTCCTAATACAGCGCCAGTCAGCTTATCAGCAATGATCTTAACCAGTCCATCTGGTTCGCCCATCGATACGGCTTTGCCATTGGCGGCAAAGTTAAATTTGCTGACTTTAATTTCTTTACCCTGAGCCAGCGCGTCCTGTTCGGTCAGTCCGGTCATCGCCGCCTCTGGCGTCGTATAGATACAACCCGGAACTGCCTTGTAGTCGACTGCTGCCTGCTTGCCGCAAGCATTTTCCGCAGCAGCCATCCCAGCGGCGGATGCGGCATGGGCCCACATATACTTGCCGGTGACATCACCGATTGCATAAATACCTGTAATATTTGTCTCCATTTTTTCATTGACCGTAATTCCTTTACGGCTATAGGCAATGCCGACTTCATCCAGTCCTAGTCCAGAAACTAGTGGGAACCTGCCGATTGATGCCAGCACCTTTTCTGTGGCGATTTCCTGGGTTTTGTCTCCACTGCAAACTTCGACAACGACACCGTCGTCACCGGATTTAATCCCAATCACACGGGTATTTGTCATAAATTTAATCCCTTGCTTGCGCAAGAGCAGTGCCATGCGCTTGACAATTTCGCTGTCGACATTTGGCAAGATGGCGGGCATCATTTCAATCACGGTGACATTACAGCCAAATGCCTGAAAAATCGCTGCAAACTCGATTCCGACTGCGCCTGCGCCAATCACAACCATGCTCTTTGGTACTTCAGTCATGGCTAGCAGCTGATCGCTATTGATCACGCCGGCCAAGTCACCGCCCGGCACAGGCAAAGCCATCGGCGCCGAACCGGTCGCTAGTATAATCTTACTAGCGGAATATTGCTTCTCTCCTTCGGCTGTGCTGACACAGATTTGATCCTTAGCGATAAGCTTCGCTGTGCCAAATTCGAGATCAATCGCATTGCTCTTTACCAACTTCAGAATGCCCTCACGCATTTGCTCCACAACCTGGTTCTTGCGAGCATTTACTGCATTATAATCAAAGCTAATGCTTTCCGCCTTCAGGCCGAACTGGCTGCAACGCTGCAGATCATGCCACTTCTCGGCGCTCTTCAGCAAGGTCTTGGTCGGAATGCAGCCTCGATTCAAGCATACTCCGCCTAGTTGATCTTTTTCAACGAGCAGAACCTTTGCCCCTAATTGAGCCGCCCGGATGGCTGCGACATATCCGCCCGGACCGCCGCCCAAAACAGCTACATCGTAATTCATATTTTCTCCCCCCAGAGTTCTGTTGCCAAGTCGTTACGCTTTCCAGCGTACGACCGGCTTGCGCGCCGCTGTCGTTTCATCAAGTCTTCCCACCACTGTGTTGCTAGGAGAGCTGAGGATTTGCGACACATCGGTTTTTGCTTCTGTGGCGATTGCGCGCATAGCCTGAATAAAGCCATCCAGCGTTTCTTTGCTTTCCGTCTCCGTCGGTTCAATCATGATTGCTTCTTCAACAATCAACGGAAAATAGATTGTTGGCGGATGGTAGCCATAGTCTAGCAGCCGTTTGGCGATATCGAGCGTCTTTACGCCGAACTGTTTTTGATTTTTCGACGTAACAATGCATTCATGCATACAGTAACGGTCAAACGGAGAGTAAAAGTCTTCTTTTAACTGACTCAAACAATAGTTTGCATTCAACACAGCATCCTCGCTAGCTTGACGCAGACCATCCGGTCCCATCGCCAGAATATAGGCATAGGCCCGGACAATGACGCCAAAGTTGCCATAGAACGAGTGCATCCGTCCGATAGACTGCGGCCGATCATAATCGAGAGCATAGTTTTTGCCATCAAAAGCAATCACCGGTGTCGGTAAAAACGGAATCAGTGTTTTTTTCACGCCAACAGGACCGGAACCAGGACCGCCGCCGCCGTGGGGAGTGGAAAATGTTTTATGGAGATTGAAATGCACGACATCAAAGCCCATATCACCAGGTCGGACAATGCCCATTACTGCGTTTGCGTTAGCGCCATCATAATACAACAAGCCGCCGGCGGCGTGAACAATGTTCGCAATCTCTTCAATATTTGTTTCAAACAAGCCTAATGTACTTGGGTTAGTCAGCATCAGCGCGGCTGTATCGGGACCGACTGCAGCCTTCAGTGCCTCCAGATCGACTGAACCGTCGGCATGGGACTTGATTTCAACAATTTCCAGACCGCAAACTGTCGCACTGGCCGGATTTGTACCATGGGCCGAATCGGGTACAATCACCTTGGTTCTGGCTTCACCTCGGGAGCGATGATAGGCTCTGATGAGTTTTAGCCCGGCCAGCTCACCGTGCGCACCTGCTGCCGGCTGCAGGGTAACTGCATCCATGCCGGCAATTTCCGCCAGATACTGTTCCATCGTATAGAGCAGCTCTAACGCACCTTGGCTTGACTCGCTGTCTTGCAGTGGGTGAATGTGTGCAAATCCTGGATAACGGGCAACATCTTCATTCACTTTGGGATTATACTTCATCGTACACGATCCTAACGGGTAAAAACCTGAATCAAGGCCAAAGTTCCGCTTTGATAAATTGGTATAATGCCGTATCAAGTCAGGTTGGCTAACCTCCGGCAACTGGGCGTCAGCCTTCCGCAAAAACTCGGCGGGAATCAGTGTTTCGATTTCTAAAGTGGGGACATCGCATTGCGGTAAATTCAGCGCCTGCCGTCCCGGTACGCTCATTTCAAAGATTATCGCCTGGTTTCTGTTCATAATATTGCCCCCATTTCACTGACCAAACGGTCTATTTCTGCTTTAGACCTTTTTTCCGTCACGCAGAGCAACATGCAGTTATCCATGCCGGGGTAATAGCTGCCAAGATCAAGACCACCAACAATTCCCTTGGCGCGAAGCGCTTTATTCACTTTGGCAACCGGCTTCGAAAGCCGGACGACAAATTCTTTGAAAAATGGCGCGCTAAAGACGACTTCACAGCCATTCAGTTTTTGCAGCTCACGATAAGCGTAATTTGCTTTTTGCACACACTGGGATGCCACTTCGCGGAAGCCCTGCTTGCCGACTGTGCTGAGATAAATAGCGGCAGTCAAAGCGCACAACGCTTGATTGGAGCAAATATTAGAGGTCGCCTTTTCGCGGCGGATATGCTGTTCCCGCGCCTGCAAGGTTAAAACAAAGCCACGGTTGCCAGCATGATCTTGCGTTTGACCAACGATCCGGCCAGGTAATTTACGCATTAACTTCTCGGTAGCCGCGAAAAAGCCGAGGTATGGCCCGCCATAGGCTAACGCCAATCCCAGACCCTGTCCTTCGCCGACGACGATATCTACGCCTAAAGCACCCGGTGACTCCAGCAATCCTAACGAAATCGGATCAACGACAGTAATCAGATACGCTCCCCTCGCATGAGCGATTTGTGCTAATGTCTTAATATCTTCGATAGATCCAAAGAAGTTCGGCGACTGGATAATGACGGCTGCCGTGGAATCGTCCAGCATTTTTTCTAGTTGATCACGGTCGGTTACACCATCAACAAAGCCAGCCTCGCTGCTGATAAAGCCTCGGTCTAGTCCATAGCTCTCGAGAATATTCCGGTAGTGGGGATGTACTGCAGCGGCTGTGATCACCTTATTGCGGCCTGATGCCGCGCAAGCCATCATCGCCGCTTCCGCCACTGCTGTGCCGCCATCATACATGGATGCGTTGGCTACTGCCATGCCGGTAATTTCACAGATCAGCGATTGGAATTCCCATAACGCCTGTAGATAGCCTTGTGCTATCTCAGGCTGGTATTGCGTATAGGCTGTGTAAAATTCTGAGCGGCGGATAATATGGTCGATCACGCTGGGGATGAAATGATCATAAGCTCCTGCACCGAGAAAACATACCGCATCTTCCATGCTGATATTTGCCTTTGCCAGCGCCTGCAAATTCTTGATCAGCTCCGGTTCCGACAAGGCGGGCGGCAGGTCTAACGGCCGGTTTAAGCGCAGGTTTGCCGGAACATCTTGAAACAGGTCATCTGTCGCAGCAACGCCAATAGCCGCTAGCATTGCCTTGCGATCATTATCGGTATGGGGCAGATAACTCCAGCCCATCTTAGTGGCCTCCCTTCTCAACGATCTCGCTATAGGCAGCATCATCCAAAAGGCCAGTTAGTTCTTTCGGATTGGAAAGTTCGATGACTAATATCCAACCGTCGCCGTAAGGAGATTGATTCACCAATTCTGGTGCATCGTTGAGTTCTTGATTAGTTCTAATGACTTTGCCAGATAAGGGACTAATAATATCAGAAACAGCCTTAACCGATTCGATGACAGATATCCGCTGACCTGCTTTGGCTGAATCGCCCTCATTCGGCAGTTCGACAAAAACGACATCACCAAGCTGTGACTGCGCAAAATCAGTCACGCCAATTATCGCTGTGTTCCCTTCTACTCTAACCCATTCATGATCTGTAGAATACTTCAGTTCTGCCGGAATACTCATGATTATTTCCCCTCTCGTTTATAAAATGGTTTAGCAATGATTTCAGCAGAAAGCTGCTTACCACGAATATCAATCTCGATCGTTTGGCCAATTTTAGCATAATCAGCTTGAATTAGGGCTAAGCCCAAATTTTTATTAAGTGTAGGAGTATAGGAGCCGGTCGTCACTACGCCGATATGTACGCCTGCAGCCAAAACCGGATATTCAGCTCTGGCAATTCCGCGGTCAACCATGACAAAACCGACGATCTTGCGTTTCGTTCCATTCGTTTTTTGCTCTTGTAAGACTTCCCGTCCGTTAAAGTCGCCTTTATCCAGCTTGACAAAAAATCCGATACCTGCCTCAATTGGTGACATAGTGGCTGACAGCTCGTGTCCGTAAAGTGGCAAGCACGCTTCAAATCGCAGCGTATCGCGGCAGCCTAAGCCTGCGGGCAGCAATCCGAACGGCCGCCCAGCTTCCATGATCGCTTCCCACAAAAACGATGCATCCTCAGGCTTACAATAGATTTCAAAGCCGTCTTCTCCAGTATACCCGGTCCGTGATACCAATACTGTTTTACCGGCAACGCTGACTTCAGGCATAAACCAATAATATTTGATTTCTGCTAGCGGCGCGTCAGTCAGCTTGGCTAAAATCGTTTCTGCCAGCGGTCCTTGCAGAGCCAACTGCGCTGTTGCATCAGAGAGATTGGTCAGTGTAGCCTCAAAGCCTTTCACATTTTCTTGCATCCATTGCCAATCTTTCTCTATATTCGCCGCATTGATGACCAGTAGATATTCATTGTCAGCTTGCTTGTAGACCAACAGATCGTCAACCGTACCCCCATCCAGGTAACACATCGGCGTGTAAAGAATTTGATTGATTTGCAATTTAGCGACATCATTTGTCACCAGTTTTTGCAGAAAAGCCAACGCGTCTGGCCCGCTTACCAGCACTTCACCCATATGTGACACATCAAATAAACCAGCTTTAGTTCTTACCGCGTGATGCTCTTCCTTAATACCGGAGTATTGAACCGGCAGCAACCAACCGCCAAACTCAACGATTTTGCCGCCATAACGCACATGCGTCTCATACAGCGGCGTTTGCTTTGCTGACATAAAAGCCACCTCTCTCTTTTCTTGCAAAATAAAAGGACAAAGAAACAAAAGTGTAAAAACACTTTTGTTCTCTGTCCCTTATACCTGAGAGATTCGCCTGCGACAGGCGCCCCATCGGTGACACTTCTTTAACAAAGAAGCATACTCTCCAGAGTTCGGTCCGGTTACAGTATGTTTACCTGAGAGTTTGAACAAAGCTTTGCCCCATCGGCGCCGCCAAATTGCGGACTCTCCCATAACCATCATTCCTATTCATTTTTCAAAGAATTTCTAATCAACATATTACCGCTGAGCGCTTTTAGTGTCAAGAAATTATTTGTTATCCAACTAAATCCATGCCCAATTTTAGAGCTTTTTCATTAACCGCTTCCGTACCCTTCGGCACTCTGGCTAGCACGGCTTTGGTCAGCGATTCGATCGAGACCACGCCGGTTATTTTGGCGATGGCGCCCAATGCGATGATGTTGGCGAATAAGGCTTTACCTAAACTGTCTTGGGCAGTATGAGTGATCGGCAGTTCATAGACCTTCTTAAACTGTTTGTCAGGCAGTTGCTGGACAAACAGGCTGTCGGTAATCAGAATGCCGTCAGCAGGGAGATCAATCGTGTATTTTTTGCAGGCTTCCTGGCTCATAGCCAGGACTACGTTTGGTACGGTGATCTTCGGATAATGAATCTTGCCCTCAGAGATGATGACCTCGGATTTGCTAGAACCGCCGCGGGCTTCCGGGCCATAGGACTGGGACTGGATGGCTTGTTTTCCGTCCATCAGGGCTGCTTCGGCCAGGATGATGCCAGCCAGGATCAGCCCCTGGCCGCCGGTTCCGGATAAGCGCAGTTGCTGCATGTTATTTCGCTCCTTTCTGGACTCTGGCGATCACTTTGTCGTATTCAGCGCTATATTCGGGCGCTTCGGTTTTATACAGAACACCAATCGGGAATTTGCCCTCTTTTTGTTCATCAGTCATTTTTTCATAGGCGGCCAGCATGACGCCACGGTCTTTTTGCCATTTCATCATATCAGGAGCGCCGCCCATTTTATTCTGACGACCAAAAGAGATTGGGCAGGCAGTGATAGCTTCAATGAGGCTGAAGCCTTCGTGCTGGATGCCTTGGGCGATCACATCCACTAACAGCTGGGTATGGAAAGTGGTGGAACGGGCAACGAAGGTAGCGCCTGCGCCTTTGGCCAGCTCGGTGACGTCAAAGGGACGGTCAACTGTGCCGTAGGGGGCGGTGGTTGCTTTGGAGTTGGCTGGAGTGAGCGGTGAGTATTGGCCACCAGTCATGCCATAGATGTTGTTATTAAAGAGTACGACGGTGAGGTCGATGTTGCGGCGGGCAGCATGGATGAAGTGGTTGCCGCCGATGGCGGTAGCATCGCCGTCACCGGTGACGACAATGACTTTCAGCCGTGGTTGGCCAAGTTTGACGCCGGTGGCTACCGGCAGGGCGCGGCCGTGGGCTGAGTGGACGGTGTTGAAGTCAAGGTAGCCGGAGGCGCGGCTGGAGCAGCCAATGCCGGAAACAACGGCTACGTCGTTTTTTTCTAAAGCGAGTTTGTCAACAGCTTTGACGATAGCGCCGGTGATGATGCCGTTGCCGCAGCCGGGGCACCAGATGTGGGGCAGGCGTCCGGGGCGGAAGTATTTATCAATAATTTGTTCCATTTCCATGGGGTGCACATCCTTTCTGCGGTTATTTCAGGCTTTCGATTCTTGCCAGCAGCTCGTCCGGCGTAATCGCTTCACTGTTGTATTTGGCGTGGAGGGTTACCGGAGCTTTGCCGGCAACGGCACGTTCGACTTCGATGACATATTGGCCATAGTTCATTTCGGCAACAATGATGTGTTTGGCTTTGCCAGCGATCTCGGCAATTTGTTTTGCCGGGAACGGCCACATGGTGATCGGGCGGAACAGGCCGGCTTTGATGCCTTTAGCGCGGGCGGCGTCGACGGCGGCATAGGCAGAACGAGCTGTGCCACCGTAGGCGATGACAACAGTTTCGGCATCGTCCATGCAGTAGTTTTCATAGAGGACTATGTCGTCAAGATTGTTGTTGATTTTCTCATGCAACCGGTCCAGACATTTCTGGGTGGCAGCCGGTGAGCCATTGGGGAAGCCGTATTCGTCATGCACCAGGCCGGTGACGTGCCAACGGTAGCCGCTGCCAAACGGAGCCATGGCAGGTACGAGGTCAGCGTCGGCTTGATAGGCTTTGTATTCTTCAGGGGGAACTTGCGGCAGTTTGCGCTGCGGCTTGGCGATTTCATCATAGTTGTCAGGCAGCTCGATTTTCTCGCGCATGTGGCCGATGATTTCATCCAGCAGCAGAATGACCGGGGTACGGTATTTCTCGGAGAATTCATAGGCTTTGATCGTTAGGTCAAAGCACTCAGGTACAGAGCCCGGGGTCAGGGCAATGATCGGATGGTCGCCGTGGGTTCCCCAGCGGGCTTGCATCACGTCACCTTGCGCCGGTGCGGTCGGTTGGCCGGTAGAGGGGCCCACGCGCTGTACGTTGACGATGACCATCGGGATTTCGGCAATACAGGCATAGCCGATGAGTTCTTGTTTAAGGGAGAAGCCGGGGCCGCTGGTAGCGGTCATGACTTTCATGCCGGTTAGGGATGCGCCGATGATGACGCCGATGCCGGCGATTTCATCTTCCATCTGAATGAATTTGCCGCCGACAGTTGGCAGCATTTTAGCTAGCGATTCAGCGACTTCAGTTGACGGCGTGATCGGATAACCGCCGAAAAATTTAACGCCGGCGGCAATTGCGCCTTCAGCGACTGCCTGGTTGCCTTGCATTAGATAAACTTTGGACACTCTGTTTCACTCCTTTATTCCTTGTGTACAAAAATGGCGAAGTCCGGACAGCGCATTTCACATTGACGGCACATGATACAGTCTTTCTCTTTGACTACTTCAACCTTTTCCAGTTGGCTGACAGCCAGTACTTTTTTCGGGCAGAACTCGACGCAGATGCCACAACCTTTGCAACGATTGGCGTGAATTTTCAGACTCATTTTTGTTCACCTCTCTCCTTTTTTAAAAAAATTATACGTTAAAAAGATGTAAAACACACTTGACTCAATATTTCGTCTTCTATATGATTGTATCAAGACTTTTATTATGCGTAAAATACTATTTTTCGCTTCTTATCATACTAATTAGGTATGGCAAAAGAGGCTGTTGCGGTAATCTTTACTAACTGAGAAACGATTTTGAACCGCATTAAGCACTTTACGCTTATTGTTTATTTTTTTCGTGTTCCCTTCGTGCAGGCGCTATGCGGCCTTTCGCGTTTTCGCGGCCAATATTAGCTTCGTGCTTTATCTGGCTTTTTAGCCGCAAAAAATTAATACCGCTCCGGCGATCTTTGGGAGGCACTCATTGTGGATATTCGTGATATTAAGTATTTTCTCGCCATTGCTGAAGAGGGTAATATCACAGCAGCGGCCAAACGTCTCCATATTGCACAACCGCCGCTAAGCCGACATATGAAAGAACTAGAAGACCAATTGGGAGTCCAGTTGTTTGAAAGAGGCAAGCGCAAGGTAAAACTGACTGAAGCAGGGATTTTTCTACGCACACGAGCAGAGCAAATTATCGATCTATTGAATGCAACTACAACCGAATTAAAGGACTTTTATATTGGGGATCGCGGTACCTTAGCCATCGGGGCTGTGACCTCAGTAGCCGGTACGCTGCTGCCGCAATTGATTAAAATTTTTCGCGAGCGTTATCCGCACGTAGTTTTTCGGTTGCGCGAAGGCGAAAGCCGGCGAAT
Source organism: Anaerosporomusa subterranea (assembly GCF_001611555.1). Taxonomy (NCBI): domain Bacteria; kingdom Bacillati; phylum Bacillota; class Negativicutes; family Acetonemataceae; genus Anaerosporomusa; species Anaerosporomusa subterranea. The sequence goes on along the minus strand of NZ_LSGP01000020.1, from coordinate 281,914 downwards.
TACCGAGCTTCTCGACAGCGGCATTATCGATCTGGGCATGGTAAAGCTGCCGTTTGACACAGATCTTTACGATTCGATCAGTCTGCCAAATGAGCCGCTGGTGGCGGTATTTCGACCTGAGCATCCGCACGCGATCTGTTCGGATTCAGACAGCATCAACTTACGAGAACTTGTCGATAAGCAATTGTTGATTCATCGCAAATTTGAAGCGATGATCACCAAAAGTTATGAGCAACTTGGCCTGACCCCTAGTATTCTTTGCGAAAGCGATGATGTCATGCCGCTTTTAGCCTGGGCAGACGCCGGCATCGGCATGGCAATTGTTCCGAAGTCTGCATTCAGTCTCATCCATAGCACAAGACTAATTGCCAAAGAGATTGTCAATCCCTCTTTAGTAACCGGCGGCGCCGTCATCTGGGTTCGCAATCGGTATCTTCCAGCCACTGCCCATCACTTTCTGGGCCTGTTCGGCAACAGAAATATCGAAGGTAAACGAGTGCTAGCAGGACAGTAAGAATAATCACTAGGCGGTCAGTACTGGAACGTTAACCGCAGAGTACACAGAGTTCGCAGAGGGCTAGGGTTTATTAGACAAAATAAATCCGAAACCCTCAGTGTACTTATATCAAGCCGCCTAATCGGGCGGCTTGATAACTTTATAAACGTTGCGATGGATTTAAATAATCTTTTTATTCCAATTCCTCGAGCACACTGGCATGATGAACAATGATCAGATTCAACGAAAGACCTAACGTAATGAGCTCTTCCGTTTCTGCCCCTGGCTGAAGCCAGACATACTCGATGCCAGCCGCCTTGCATTCCCGCAAGGCTTGCTCTGTTATCGAAGCAGGACCGGCAATGAGGGCGACTGCTGGCTTTTGCGGCAAATCAGCAAAGAGCGGCGCGTCTACACGCGTTTCGCCGGAAACAGATATAACCGACAGCGACGCCACGTTATAGCCCCGGTTTCGCAACCGGTCAAAGAGCATGCTGTCCTCTGATGAACGAGCTGACTCGCCGAGCACAGCCCAGTTTTTTTCCTTTAGCATGGCAATCTTACTGCTTTCAACCATGGCGCAGTATTGATAAATCACATTCAGCCCTAAATCTTTCGCCTTAGCAACCACTTCTGGCTTATTTACTCCCGGTTGCAGCCAGACATTAGCAATACCTAGTGACGCACATTCTGCCAACCCCTCTAGGGCGACCGCTGGTGGCACCACAAAATCCACCACATTGGGAACTACCGGCAGCGCTGCGATCGAGGGAAAACACGGCTCGCCATCAATCATGCTTTCCCTGGAATTTACCGGATAAACCTCGTAGCCATAGCGTTTGAGGACTTTAAAGATACGATAACCGAATTTGTCAGGGTTTGCTGAAGCGCCGAGCACAGCCCATCGTTGTCGTTGAAGCATGTCCTTAACTTGCGGGTTCATCTGTCAGCCTCCTTCTCTCGTTCAGCTTCGCCATTCTTTATTAATTATACCTTGAAACATGGACTAACGGTAGCTGAAGTTGGCTTTCACGCAAAAGTTTGGTATTACGAAACAGCCAGCCCTGGGTTGCGCCTATGGCTGTAATGGCTTGCTCACAGAAGAAAGCGCCTATCTTATCGCCGGCAGCCTTGACGCCGTATTTCACGAAGTCTTGAAGGCAAGCCCTGTCTTATCGACAATGGATCGATTACCTTTGAATGGAAAGGTAATCATCGACCAGATACATACAGAAAAAGACCTGGCAGAGCTAGCCGAGCAGCTAAATCTACTATTAGGCTTTGCCAAATGCTGATTTTTTCTAAGACCAGGACAACTGAAATGACCACCCGCTATGCGGCGTGGCCATTTCAGTTTGTCGATAGCCTCTCACCCAGACTGTTATACGCTTTTCCTACGTCCCTCACTCACTAGCGAATGGCATTCTTCAAACTCTTTGCAAACTCACCAACTTTGCTGATCAGCATCTCTGTACCGAGATATTGCTCCAGCACGGTAATGACAGCACTGCCGACAATTACACCATCTGCCAACACAGCAATAGCGGCGGCTTGATCAGGCGTGGAAATACCGAAGCCTACCGCTAAGGGAAGCTCGGTCTGACTCCGCACCCTTGCGAGAAACTTTTGCAATCCACTGTCCACAGTGCTTTGCGCACCAGTAACGCCAGCCACAGACACGCAGTATAAAAAGCCGCGTGAAGCTTCGGCAATACGGGCGATCCGCTCAGTTGGCGTAGTCGGCGCAATTAGCAAGATCACATTAATCCCCTGTGCATCACCTTGCTGACGCAATTCTTCGCTTTCTTCCAACGGCAAATCCGGGATAATTAGCCCATCTACGCCGACCGCAGCGCAGGTACTGATAAATTTTTCGATACCATATTGCAGTAGAGAATTGTAATACGCCATCAAAACCAACGGGATTTGCGTGTCCTGACGCAAAGAAGCGATCAAGCCAAAAATGGCTTCAATGCTTACGCCATTCTGCAAAGCCCGTAATGAAGCTTGCTGAATGACTGGTCCATCTGCTATCGGGTCAGAATAGGGTATGCCCAATTCAATAATATCGACCCCATTTGCGGCCATAGACAGCACCAGTTTTCTGGTCGTATTCAGGTCTGGGTCACCAGCTGAAATGTAGGTAATAAGTGCTTTATTGCCTGACTGTTGTAGTTTCTGAAAGGTAGCGCCAATGGCGCTTTTTCTATTTTGCATTACCGCACCTCCTCATATGCAGCCACTTGGTCCACATCTTTATCACCCCGACCTGATAAACAGACGACCAGGATATGCTCTTTGGGCAAAGTCGGCGCTAGTTTAATCGCATAGGCCATCGCATGGGCACTCTCCAGCGCGGGAATAATCCCTTCGCTACGAGCCAAGAGATAAAAGGCGTCTAGCGCTGCGGTATCAGTTACAGCTGCATATTCTACCCGGCCTGAATCCTTTAGATAAGCATGCTCGGGGCCAACCCCAGGATAATCGAGACCTGCCGAGATAGAGTGGGCCGGCAGTATCTGGCCGTCTTTGTCTTGAAGCAGATAACTGAATGCTCCGTGCAAAACTCCCTTGCTGCCCAGCGTCAACGTTGCCGCATGTTCACGAGTGTCAAGCCCTTTACCAGCCGCTTCTACACCATAGAGTTTCACGCTATCATCTGTTAAAAATGGGTAAAACATGCCCATCGAGTTGCTGCCGCCGCCGACGCAAGCAATCACGCTGTCTGGCAATCGTCCCTCTATGGCTATCATCTGTTTACGGGTTTCCTCGCCAATAACTTGTTGAAAATCCCTAACCATAGCCGGATACGGGTGAGGTCCGACGACTGAGCCAATAACATAAAACGTATCCCGGACATGGGCCACCCAATAGCGCAACGCTTCGTTGGTTGCATCCTTTAACGTGCGGCTGCCGCTGGTTACCGGCACCACTTCAGCGCCGAGCATTTGCATGCGAAATACGTTCAGCGCCTGCCGTTTTACGTCCTCTTCTCCCATGAACACCTTACAGTCCATGCCAAACAGCGCAGCAACCGTAGCGGTAGCCACGCCATGCTGGCCAGCTCCAGTCTCAGCAATTATACTTTTTTTCCCCATCCGCTTGGCTATTAACGCCTGGCCAATGGTATTATTAATCTTGTGCGCACCGGTATGATTGAGATCTTCCCGTTTTAGGTAGATCTTCGCCCCGCCTAATTGGTTGGTCAGCTTCTGGGCAAAATATAACATAGAAGGTCTGCCAATATACTGTTGAAAGTAAAAAGCCAGCGCCTGCTGAAAGCTTTTGTCCTGACGCGCGCTTTCATAGACAGCTTCGAGTTCATCTAACGCTGGAATCAATGTTTCCGGCACATAGCGCCCACCAAATTCTCCGTAGCGTCCTTTCTTAATCAGACCCATGATACTCCCACCTCCGAATTGTTGTAATAAATTCTTTGATTTTCTTGCTATCTTTGACTCCGTTACTTTCTACCCCGCTGCTGACGTCGACAGCAAAGGGTTGCACCGCCCGGATTGCTGCAAGCACATTATCAGTCGACAAGCCGCCTGCCAAAATGATTCTATATTCTTGACTGACCTTACGAGCTATTTCCCATGGGAATACATGGCCAGTTCCGCCCATCTGTCCAGCCGAGTAGCTATCGAGCAATAAAGTATAGTTTCTAAACCCTGACAACTTGGCCAGTGAACCTTGATCTTTCATTTGAAACGCCTTAATCACAGTTTGCGGGAACTGACTACAGTAGTCTGCAGTTTCCTGGCCATGAAACTGCAAGGTATCCAGACCGCACATTGCGACGATTTCTTTGACCAGCCCCTCCTTAGCATCAACGAAAACGCCGACTTTACTGACAAATGGTGGCAAAGCCTGACATATTTCCCGGGCAATCGTTGGCTGAACTTGTCGTTTGCTCGGCGCGAAGACCATTCCTATCGCATCGGCTCCCGCCTCGGCTGCCTCCAGTGCTGTAGCTATATCTTGCAGCCCGCAGATCTTTATCCGAATCAATGGCGATCACCTGCCAATTCGCGTAGCTTCTGGCCAGGCGAGGGACTGCGCATCAGTGCTTCACCAACTAACACGGCATTGACGCCGCAGGTAGCCAGATTCGCGATATCTGCCTTTGTGTTGATCCCGCTTTCACTGATAAGAATTCTGTCAGGCGGGATATACTTCGCCAGTTCAAATGTAGTTTCCAGCCTGGTTTCAAATGTGCCTAAGTTGCGGTTATTGATCCCGATTATCTGTGCACCGCTAGCAAGTGCGACCTCGATTTCCGCTTTGGTATGGGCCTCCACCAGGCAGTCGAGAGACAACTCTTGCGCCTGCTGCAGCAAGTAAGTTAGCCGCTGTTGCCCAAGCGCGGCAACGATAAGCAGCACCGCATCAGCGCCATAGACGCGCGCTTCAATCAGTTGGTATTCGTCAATGATAAAGTCCTTGCGCAGCAAAGGTATGTTGGTGATTTTCCGGGCCTGCGACAAGTAGCTTACATTTCCCTTAAAAAACTGCGGCTCAGTTAAAACAGAAATCGCCGCAGCCCCATTGTCGGCGTAGGCTGAGATCACTGCCTCTGGCGTTAAATCCTGACGAATGATGCCTTTAGAAGGCGAAGCCTGTTTGAACTCAGCAATGATCTGAACTTGGCCGGGGATTGCCAATGCCTTCCGAAAGCCGCAAGTGGCGGGGAGATGTTTCATTTGCTTGTCAAGCACAGCTTGCGGCTGGTTTTGTTTTCTCAGTTCCAGGTCGTGACGAACTGATGCGAGAATCTTCTCTAGTATCATTGCAGCGCCTCGCTTTGAAACAGCTTTAGCTCTGTGAATTTTGCCAGTGCCTGACCGCTGTCAATACTGGCAGCCGCCAGAGCCACCCCTTCACGCAAACTGTCGGCTTTGTCACCGGCGACCAGAGCGGCTGCTGCATTGAACAAAACGACTTCCCGTCGCGGACCCTGCTCTCCCTGCAGAATGTTCAGCAGAATCTGCCCATTCTCAGCAGCATTGCCGCCAATGATGACTGACATATCTGCCCGCTGGAAGCCCACATCCTCAGGACTGATATAATAGGTGTAAATCTGTCCGGCTTTTAATTCTGTTACCTTCGTGGGAGCAGATATTGATACCTCATCCAGGCCGTCCATGCCATGCACAACCAGTGCATGTTCTGCCCCTAGCCGCTGCAATACTCCGGCGAGCATCTCAGTCAGTTCAGGCTGAAAAACTCCGAGCAGTTGACAGCTAGCCCCTGAGGGATTGGTTAATGGCCCTAATATATTAAAAATGGTGCGAATGCCGATTTCCCGGCGCGGTCCGACAACAGTCTTCATCGCCTGATGGAATTGGGGAGCAAACAAAAAACCGATGTTTACTTTCCGTAAACTTTCTGCTACAGCCGTAGCATCAAGGTTGATCGGAATACCAAGCGACTCCAATACATCAGAGCTGCCGCACTTGCTGGAAACGGATCGGTTGCCATGCTTCGCAACTGTCAGCCCAGCTCCTGCAACCACAAACGCCGCTGTTGTCGAGATGTTGAAGGTGTTCTTTTTGTCTCCGCCAGTACCGCAGGTATCAACTACCCGTCCCGGCGTACTGACCGGCGTAGCCTTGCGTCGCATTACCCGTGCACAGCCGGCAATTTCTTCAATGGTTTCACCTTTGATACTCAGCGCGGTAAGCATACTGCCAATCTGCGCCGCCGTGGCGCTGCCCTCCACGATCGTCTCCATCATACATTCTGCTTCTGGCTCACTCAGGTTCTCTCCCAAGACGACGCGTTGCAAGATGGTTTGAAACATTATGCACTCCTCCTCATTAAAAAATTGCGTATTAGGGCTAACCCCTGATCGGTAAGGATGGATTCCGGATGAAACTGAACCCCCTCCACTGGATACTGTTTATGACGCAGGCCCATGACGACTCCATCCTCTGTATGAGCAGTGATCTGCAGGCATTCGGGAATTGTCTCACGGTCGACAATGAGTGAATGATAGCGGGTAGCCGTAAATGGGCTATCAAAGCCGTAATAGATTCCCTGCCCATCATGATGGATGGTTGAAACCTTGCCATGCATCGGCACCTCGGCTCTGCGCACCACTGCGCCAAATACTTCGCCAATCGCCTGGTGCCCCAGACAAACGCCAAGCACAGAAGTATGCGGCCCGCATTGGCTAATCACTGCTTTTGAAATACCAGCCTGTTGCGGCGTGCCTGGCCCTGGGGAGATAATGATGTGTGATGGCCGCAAGTCTTGCAGTTCATCAACCGTAATTGCGTCATTGCGATAAACGGCAATGTCTGCAGCCAATATTCCCAGGTACTGCACTAGGTTATAGGTAAAGGAATCATAATTATCAATAACGGCAATCATGCTATTCCCTCCTCGGTACTGAACAATGCCTGAAGTAATCCTTGGGCCTTGTTCAACGTTTCCTCATATTCCGCTTCCGGCGATGAGTCGGCAACGACGCCGCCGCCAGCCTGGACATGAATTTTGCCGTCGGCAATGACAAATGTTCGGATCGTAATACAGGTATCCATACTGCCGGAAAAGCCTAAATAACCCACCGCGCCAGCATACGGCCCGCGTTTGGTCTGCTCCAATTCCCTGATGATTTCCATTGCCCTCACCTTTGGAGCGCCAGATACAGTTCCGGCCGGGAAGCAGGCTGTCAGCGCATCGATTGCGTCTTTTCCCGGTTGCAACTGGCCACTAACCGAGGAAACTATATGCATGACATGCGAGTATTTCTCTACCGCCATCAAGGTGGGCACTTGCACCGTACCGTAAGCGGCGATCTTGCCAATATCATTTCGGCCTAGATCGACGAGCATGATGTGTTCAGCCCGCTCCTTCGCATCGGCGAGCAGTTCGGCGGCAAGTTGTTCATCCTCTTGTAACGTCTTACCGCGCCGCCGCGTCCCGGCGATTGGCCGAGTCTCGACAACGCCGTGTTCCAGCCGGACAAGCATTTCCGGTGAGGAGCCGACAATTTGCAGCTCACCAAAATTCAAATAATACAGATAGGGCGAAGGATTGGCTGAGCGCAAGGTACGGTACACGGCAAACGGCGGCACCTGCAAATTGGCTGACAAACGCTGGGATGGCACAACCTGAAAGATATCACCAGCGGCAATATACTCTTTGGCCTTGATAACCATCTTCATGTATTCCTCTTTCGTTCGGTTTGATGTCACGACCGAGCGCACACAGGCAGGTTTAGCAGTAATGTCCAGCGGCTTGGCCAAACTTTCTTTCATCTCTTGCAGCAGCCCAATTGCCTGTTGGTAGTGAGTTGCAACATCGCCTTCAATCCGCACACAAACGATGAGTTGAATGGTGTGCTTGACATGATCAAACGCTACCACCACTTCCGGAAACATCAGGCAGCAATCTGGCAGTCCCAGTTCATCCCGCTCTGCCGCGGGTACTCTCTCCAGATGTTCCACCATGTCAAAGCCAAAATATCCGACTGCACCGCCAGAAAACCGCGGCAACCCTGCAATCTCTACCGGAATAAACTCCTGCATGACCGTCCGCAGAACCGTGAATGGATTCTCCTCACTCTTCCGGGTTGCGTGTTTGTCTGTTATTGTGCAGACAGGTCCGCGAATGGTTACTGTTCGGAAAGGACGCAGACCGATAAAGGAATAGCGACCTAGATGTTCGCCGCCGTCAACACTCTCCAAAATAAACCCCTGTTCCTCCCCGACTAGTTTGCAATAGACAGAAATCGGCGTTTCGGTATCTGCCTTTATAACTAACGAGAGTGGAACCAGATTGCCTTGCCTTGCTAATTCACTGAATTCCTCTAGCGATGGGATCATAGATGCTACCTCCTTTAATAAAAAAACCCTTTCGTCCTCTAAATAAGGACGAAAGGGTTACTTCCGCTGTGCCACCTTAGTATAGGCGATTAAGCCTCACTGGTACGGGACAAACTGATAGCCAAAAAACGACTCATGCCTACCACGTCAGAAAACAAAAAATCTTTCGTCCTGTAAGGACGAAAGATACTCTTCCGTGGTACCACCTTGTTAGGCATGATAGCCTCGCTCTCAGGTACAGGATGCTGTCCGATACCCTGTCTCTACATAACGGTGAGACACTCCGACTAAGCCTACTATTATTTCGGTTAGCAGCTCAAGGGCCCATTCACCAAAAAGATACCTGCGGAGCTTACACTCCCCCCCGCTCGCTGAAAAGCTCGTTTTTTGACTACTCTTCCCTATCCACGCTTTTATGGTGTTTATTCGATTGCTTATACTATAGCACTGGTTTTAGACTTTTGCAAACAAATCTTTATTGAAAGTTAACAGAATTGCTTCTTTTTCCGCAAGCGGCCGGCTAAAAACGTAACCTTGGATGAAATCACACTGGCACTGCACCAGCTTTGCTAGCTGTTCTTCAGTCTCCACTCCCTCCGCGACAACAGTCAAGCCTAATACATGTGCCATATTGACGATAGAGCAGATAAACTGAAGTTGTACTGCATCAGATACCATCGGATCAATAAATGACTTATCAATTTTCAGTGTTCCCACCGGTAAATTCCTCAGGTAGGTCAAAGAACTATACCCGGTACCGAAGTCGTCGAGCGAAAGACCCACTCCGATGTTTCGCAACTCCCTTAGCTTTTGGGTGCTGTCTTCAAGCGAAGCAATAAGAGCATTCTCTGTAATTTCAACTTCTAGTTGACTTGGACTAATCCCTGCGCGATCGATCGCTTGGCATACAACGGCGACAAAGTCGTCAGCAATTATCTGCCGTGGCGAAACGTTGACCGAAACACGGATATCACATTTCCCCATTTCCGCTAGCTGGCGGGCGAACCGACAAGCTTCTTCGATAACCCATTTGCCGACTCTCTGAATGGTATCATTCTCTTCCGCCAATGGGATAAAGCGGCTTGGCGGCACCGCTCCATAAGCGGAGTTCGTCCAGCGTAGCAGTGCCTCAAAGCTGACTATACGGCCGCTGCCTGCGTCAACAATCGGCTGATAATACAAGGATAACTCCTCATGTTCGATAGCCTCACGGAGCTCTTGCTTCAGCACCATATTTTCATAGGCGACGATTTGCAATTTCGCTTTGCAAAACCGCCAGGTGTTTTTACCGCTTATCTTCGCTTCGTGAAGAGCTAAATCCGCCTTCTTTAAGACATCTGCCGCTGTATCCCCATCATCGGGGTAGAAGGCGATGCCAATACTGCCTGACATGTGAACTCTGGATTCACCGATCGCATACTCCCGGCTAAGTTGCCTAACCACCGTATCAGCGATGTGGGCAACCTTCTCCCGGTCACTTTCGCCAACTAATAGGATCATAAATTCGTCGCCGGCAATTCTAGCCACTAGTGCGTGTTCTCCGGCTCCGGCCACGATATATTCCCCCGCTTTAACGATAATTTCGTCACCAATGGAATGTCCCAATGTATCGTTGATCAATTTCAAGTCGTCCAGGTCGATATGAAGGATAGCGCCGCTCGTCTTGCCCCGGCCTGCTTTATCGAATTCTTCGGCCAGTCGTGCATACACATACGCCCGGTTTGGCAGACCAGTTAAGGAATCATAGTAGGCCAGTCGCCAATTTTTTTGTTCTTGAACCCTGCGTTCCCTCAACTCCTTCTCCAGCGAATCAACCAAAAGGGCATTGTCTAAAGCCATTGAGGCCAGTTGAGCAAACTGAACTAACAAAGAAATCTCCTGGTCACTAAAACTGCGGTCAGGTTCAAGAAAAGACAAACCGAAAATAGCGATCACTGTATCGTCTCGTTTTAGAGGAACCAAGACAACTTGATTGATGTGGTCAAAGAAGGAGCCGTCCAAACGACGGTTCGATGCACTGTAGTCATCAACGACTGTTATCGCACCAGATTTATAGACTTGTCCACCAAAGCCTTCTGTCAGTTTGATCTTTCGGCCAATGTCCTGGGCATAATGCCCTAACCCGACTTTGCGTTCAAAAACCCCTTGTTCTGCATCGAGAATATTGATAAAGCCATGCGAGGTACCGATTAAATCATTTGCGTGAGAAACAATCGCTGTAAGCACATCTTTCAAGGCAACTCGTTTCATCAGCCCCATCGCCGTTTCGTGCAGCGATGTCAGGATACTATTTTGGCGGCGAATATCTTCTTCGCGCCTAAGCAACTCATCGCATTGCTGCCTTAGCTCTTCTTCCGAGGCAGTTATTTCTTCGTAAGCCGCTGTGAGTTCTTCATGCAGTAGGCGAAACTCGTCTTCTCTTTTTCCGCCCGCTGTATCAGTGTGAGTATTGTCTTTTTCAGCCATTCTTTTTGTCCTTCCCCGCCTTCAGGTCAATGGTAATATATGAACAATACAGAGCATTATATTAGGTATTATACGATAAAACTGCTGATAATCCTGTTTACCTTGGATTACTTTGACGAAAAAGCGTATAAAATAGCATATCTTGTAGTATAACTCTTTACGAAAGCCCTCGTATGTATTAAAATAAACCAGAATATCTATCGGGAGAAAGGAACTACTTTTAAATATGAACTCTTCCTTTGGGGAAAATGTAGCAAATCTACGTGTTGCTTTAAAGTTATCACAAGATGACTTAGCACAACATGCAGGCATAAGTCGTTCGATGCTGTCAAAAATTGAGCGAGGTGAGGTTAACCCCACCATTTTAATTGCCGGAAAACTTGCTCGAAGTCTGAATACCACTGTATCTACTCTGCTGGGAGAACAGCCTAGTCAACAAGACCGTGTTGGCAACATTCAAAAATTTGTCGAAGCTCTCAAAACTGCTGACGAACAGTTAGAAAAGATTATTGCCTGTCGCAAAGAAATTGAAACAGACTTTCAAGCAACCTTCCACCAAACACACGTGTTTGATAAGGAGGGCCGCTATTTATTTGTTAGCCTACTAGGAGCACGGTATATCGGAAGAAGCTCTGATGATATGGTAGGTAAGCACTGGCGCGACTTGGAGCTGCCTACCGCATTCATGAAAGCCTTTGAGCAGCACATTATGACCGTGTTTTCTACGGAAAAACCACTAACTACTGAAATTGTCTATCCTACGCCAAATGGACTTCGCTACTTTGAGTATCGTATTAAGCCACTTATTAATGAGAACGGCAGCGTCGAAGCTGTTATTGTGTCTTCAAGAGATACTACAAATAACAGGATTGCTCAGTTTGAGCTGGCAAATCAGATCAGCAAACTTAACCAGTTGATCGAAATCTGCCCAATAGGAATTATTACTGTAGACCGCCACGGGATCATCAGCATCGTAAACCAAAGTGTGCAAACACTTTTATCGCCGCATTCCTCCGATAATTGGGTTGGTAAAGACATGAATGAGCTGTTAGATTGGGCTGGTCTCGACCATGATCAAGCGCCGCTTGCCAAAGCATTACGCGGAGAAGCAGTGAATCTTGAATTTCAGAATGACAGAGGAGTATGCTGGCAGACGTCCGCTTTCCCGCTGCGAGATATCACCGGTCAAATTTACGGGGCAATTGCGTTTTTTCAAAATGCTAGCGATGTGTTACCGAGATGAACGGAGTGAACTGTTGTTTCACTTAAATCGAGAAGAAATTGTTTTTGCCATGTAAAAGAGACTATCTTAAAAGCAGCACTGCTTTTAACACCCCTCAGTTTGTTGAGCAACCTATTTGCTAGGACGCTGATAAAGACGGATATGCTGTGCATTCACGGTGCAACGCTAATCGTCCGATATCAACGTCCTTTTTTTACAGTCTTCCAATCTGCGCATTGTTCGTTAACCAATATTTAATTGTTGGTTGACAATCAGTGCATTATCATTATAATGAAGTATGACTGAATTCAGTTGGCAGCTAAATGTTGGATGTACATAGCAGGAGGCGAATCTCACATTGTCATTGGCAATCGTAAAAAACCGCACCGCTTCTCTCATTATTTGCGCACTGTTTTCCGCATTGATTGCGGTAGGCGCCTTTATCAAAGTGCCCATCCCGGCCGTTCCCTTCACATTACAATTCTTATTTACAACCTTAGCCGGCTTGTTGCTCGGCGCAAGACTTGGCTCACTCTCTGTCGCAGTGTATATTGCGGTCGGATTGTTAGGCATTCCTGTATTTACACAAGGCGGCGGTATCGGCTATATTCTCCAGCCGACTTTCGGCTATATCATCGGGTTTTATCTCGGCACCTATATAACAGGGGCTATTGCGCAAACCTCCAGCCAACCCACCGTAAAAAGGCTGCTTATAGCCAACTTTGCCGGTTTAGCTGTTGTTTACCTTGTCGGTATGATCTACTACTATGTTGTGGCCAACTACTATATCCAACAACCCATCGGTATTTGGCCGCTCATTTTGTATTGCTTTATTTTGGCCTTACCTGGTGATATTGCTATTTGCTTTGTCAGTGCATTTCTCGGCAAACGCCTGATTCCTATTCTAAACAGAGGAGTTCGATAAAATGAGTGTTGTTCAACAGTTGAAGTCAGCTATCCTTACTGATTATCGAGTAACAAAGCCAGACGCGTTGCAGCTTTGCAGTGAGCCGCTTGACGAATTATGCTCCGCTGCCAATGAACTACGGGAGCATTTTTGCGGCAACTCCTTTGATATCTGTACCATCATTAACGGCAAAAGCGGCAGATGCTCAGAAAACTGCAAGTATTGCGCCCAGTCAGGCCATTACTGCACCGAGGTTGAGGAATATCCTCTGCTTGCTAGCGATACCATCTTGAAGGAAGCAAACTATAATCACACACGAGGAATACTCCGCTTCTCGATCGTAACTTCAGGCCGCAATCTGTCTGACACGGAAATGGACGAGGTTTGTGAAAGTTATCGCGCAATCCAGGAGAACTGCGACATCTCGATCTGCGCTTCCCACGGGCTGTTATCGTTTGAGCAGTTCCAGCAACTAAAAGCGGCAGGCGTCTCACGCTATCACAACAATTTGGAAACCTCACGTCGAAACTTCCCTAACATCTGCACTACCCATACCTATGACGACAAAATCCAGGCAATCAAAAATGCCCAGGCGGCAGGTCTCGCGGTTTGCAGCGGTGGGATTATGGGACTTGGTGAAACCATGGAAGACCGCATTGACATGGCTCTGGATATCCGGGATTTAGGGATAAAGTCTATTCCCGTCAATGTGCTTAATCCAATCAAGGGAACACCCTTTGAGAACCTTCCCAAACTGGCAGACGATGAAGTACGTCGCATTATTGCTATATTCCGTTTCATCCTGCCAGATGGCGCAGTCCGCTTGGCTGGTGGACGCGGCTTATTGGCGGATAAGGGCAAGGCAGCGTTTCAGTCCGGCGCTAACGCGGCGATCTCCGGCGATATGCTGACAACCTCGGGAATCAGTATCAGTGACGATATGGCCATGCTGAAAGACTTGCAGTTCGAGGCTAGGCTGTTGTGAGCAAGGGGATTTATATCACCGCAACCGGAACAGATATCGGCAAAACCTATGTCACAGGCTTACTAGTAAAACTACTACGCAACAGCGGAATCAACGCCGGCTACTACAAACCGGCACTCAGCGGCGCGGCAGTCGTGGACGGAGAAGTGATACCCGGTGACTGTAAATTCGTAGCCGACACGGCCGGGCTTACTGACCAGCCCCATACTTTAGCCTCCTATATTTACAAAACAGCGGTATCCCCCCACCTTGCCGCGCAAATGGAAAACCGGCCGATTGAACCAGTGGTCATTGTTGCTGATTTTGCCAAAGCCAAACAGCACTTCGACTATATCACGGTTGAGGGCTGCGGCGGCATTGTCTGTCCCTTGCGGTTAGATGAACAGACATTGCTGCAGACCGATATCATCAAACTCTTGAACCTAGATGTCCTGATCGTGGCCTCTGCCGAACTAGGCACAATCAATAGTGTTGTGTTGACCATAGATTACGCCAGGAATCAGGGTATTGTTGTAAAAGGTATCATTCTCAACAAGTACGATGATAGCAAATTTTTACACAGAGACAATAAGCAGGTCATCGAGCGACTGACTCAACTGCCTGTCGTTGCCTGTGTCGGCACCAATGCTACAGACCTTGCTATGGATGCAAAGATTCTTTGCGAATACTATAAGGAGGTCTAGCCAAATGAACTTATTGGAAAAGGATTTGCAGCATATCTGGCATCCCTGCTCGCAAATGAAGGATTACGAAGAACTTCCCCCCATTGTCGTCGACCATGCTAAAGGCATGTATCTGTATGACATCGAGGGCAAACGCTATGTTGATGTTGTTAGTTCCTGGTGGTGCAATCTATTAGGTCACTGCAACGAGCGAATCAACACAGCTGTTAAAACGCAAATTGACCAATTAGAACATGTTATTTTCGCAAACTTCTCCCACGTCCCCGCGATTAGACTCTGCGACCAATTGTCACAGATTTTGCCGGCAGGATTGACGAAATTTTTCTTTACCGATAACGGTTCTTCCGCAGTAGAAGCAGCCATGAAAATGAGCTTTCAGTATCATTACCAAACAGGCGCGCCGCAGAAAAATCGGTTTATGGCGTTGAGCGATGCATATCATGGTGAAACGGTAGGGGCGCTTTCGCTTGGCGGTGTTGATCTATATTCCGAAATCTATAAACCCATGTTGCTTGATATTATCAGGGTAGACGGTCCGGACTGCTATCGCTGCCAGTATGGTCAGCACCGCGAAAGCTGCAACGCCGAATGCTTTGCAGCAGCAGAAAAGAACTTTGCCCAATATGGCGATGAGGTATGCGCGTTTGTCGTTGAGCCGCTCGTACAGGCGGCAGCCGGCATGAAAATCTATCCGCCTGTTTATCTAAAGAAGCTGCGACAGGCTTGTGATAATCACAATGTTCATCTGATTGCCGACGAAATTGCCACAGGTTTCGGCAGAACAGGCAAGCTGTTTGCCTGCAACCACGCCGGAATCTCACCTGATATTATCTGTCTGTCTAAAGGACTGACAGGCGGTTATATGCCGATGGCGCTAGCGGTAACCACCCAGAAAATCTATGATGCGTTTTATGCGGATTACAGCGAGGGTAAGGCCTTTATGCACAGCCATACCTATAGCGGCAATCCCTTGGCCTGCTCGGCAGCTATTGAGGTGCTTGCCATCATGCAAGAAGAGAACATTTTAGCCAAGGCTAATGAGAATGCCGTGTATTTTAAGCAGTTGGTTCACGAAAAGCTGAGCGATCACCAATATGTTGGCGACATCCGCTCCATTGGTCTGATTAATGCCATTGAATTGGTGGAAGACAAAGAAAGCAAACGTCCCTTTGACTCAAAACACAGAGTTGGCTATCAAATTTACAAACAGGCGCTGGCCAAAGGAGTTGTCCTGAGGCCCCTAGGGGATGTATTGTACTTCAATCCGCCACTGACAATTAGCCGTGCAGATATGGATTTCGTAGTACAGGTATGCGCAGACTGTATTGCGGAAGTTCTAGTCTAAGAAACCGCCTAGTCCGGCGCCGCCGGTACGGATTTTCTCTATCCACGTCCATCGGAAAAAACTCCACTTCGATCTCGCCGCGTCGTAAAAAAATAGGGTCTTACAATCAACCAGCCTCCCGGATGTAACATCCGGGAGGCTGGCCTTCTCAAAACAGCATGATCTTTCTGTTTTGCAACTTGGTTTGACTAAGCTTCAGATGGAGTAAAAACTCCACCTGAAAGCAAGTCTAGATCTATTATGCGTTAATACCACTCATACGATAGTCTTTCAGATCTGGAGATACAGTAAATTCAGCTTCAGTGCAAGCCTTGAGGTCTTCTACTGATAGCGCCGGATCCTTTTCGATCAATACAAGAGTTCCGTCAACGACATTAAACACTGCCTTTTCCGTAATGATAACATTGACCACGCCACGTCCGGTTACAGCCAATTGACACTTTTTCAGAATCTTGGATTCCCCTTTTTTATCGTTGTGCTGCAAAGTAGCCACAATCTTCTGGGCGCCTCGCACCAAATCCATCGCACCACCCATCCCTGGCGAAAAGTCGCCCTTGGCTGCATTCTTTGCCCAGTTGGCGATATTTCCTTCCTGGTCTACTTCCAGTGCGCCCAAAATCGCAGTATTCACATGACCGCCCCGAATAATGGCAAAAGATTCGCATAGGTCAAAAATGGCAGCACCCGGAAGCAAGGTGATCGGCTGCCCTCCAGCATTCGCATTGTCCGGGTCCGCTTCCCCGACATAAGGAGTGGGACCAGTCATCAAGCAGCCATTTTCCGATTGTAGAGTAACCTGTATCCCTTTGGGCAGATAGTTCGGTACCGCAGTGGGCATGCCAAAGCCTAAGTTTACAAATTCTCCATCATTTAATTCCAGTGCCGCCCGACGAGCAATTCTTTCTCTTACATCCATGAAATATTCCCCCTAATTCTTTCTCTTTAATTGTCCGATTTCTTCCCAATGTTGGTTGAACACCTGTACGTGCTCGTCAAAGCTATAGCCCTGCACCACCGCATTGACATATATACCCGGTGTACCTACGTGATTGGGATCAATTCCGCCGACTTCGACGATTTCATTGACTTCGGCTACTGTGTACTTTGCCGCTGCTGCAATGACCTTATTGCAATTGACAGATACGCCGCGATATTCAACATTGCCTATTTTGTCGCCGCGATATCCTTTAATAAACGCAAACTCTGCCGACAATGGTAATTCCAGCAAGTATTCTTTGCCGTTGATGGTTAACTTCTGTTTTCCTTCTTCCACCTTTGTGCCCACTCCGGTTGGCGTCAAGACACCACCCAAGCCAGCACCAGCCGCGCGGACTTTTTCGGCCCAGGTGCCCATGGGATAGAGTTCCACCTCTAAACGTCCTGCTTTATATTCCTCCAAAAGCTCCGGGCAAGTGCCAATGTGCGAGGTAATGATTTTTTTCACCTGGCGGTTCTTAAATAAGATGGCCATATCAAAGCCGCCGCCAGGCATTCCGCTTACCTCGCTAATAATGGTTAAATCTTTTTTCCCAGATGCCGCCAGTTTTTCAATGCATTTCAATGGCGAGCCCACCCCTAAAAATCCACCCAAAAAAATGCTTGCGCCGTCCTGCACCTTCTCAATAACCTGATCAAGTTCCACTACCTTGTTCATAACCTGTCTCCCTTCTTAATCTTATTTAGATTTCCAAAGCCGGTGTTTACGCTGCTTTTAAAGCGTCGGCTTTTTTCTTGTTGTACTGAAGGATAAATGTCAGCATTACACCAATGACGCTAAGGCCTGCGGCGATTAGAAATGCCTGAGTATAGTCCCCTTTGTTGATTTCTTTGAAATGACCGGCCATGAGCGGCCCTACTATGCCTGCGGCGCCCCAGGCGGTGAAAATGATGCCATAGTTCATACCCAAGTTTTTGGCGCCAAAGGCGTCCGCAGTGATCGATGGGAATATCCCCATAACTCCGCCGAAGCAAAGACCGATAGCCATAAGAACGATCACAAAGGGTACAAATGTAGTTACTTGTGTCAAGGTGAACATCATGAGACCCGCGAGTATGAACATAATCTTCACCGCATTATAGCGGCCAATCTTATCAGAGACCCAGCCCCAAAAGATCCGGCCGGCGGTATTGGCCAGCGCCAGAAAGCCGACACACATGGCCGCAGTCGCAGGACTGAGCTTGATGACCTCCTGGCCGATAGGCGATGCATGGCCGATGATCATCAAGCCGGAAACACAGCCAATGAGGTATATACTCCATAAGACGTAAAACATGGGATCTGACAGCATTTCCCGCCAGTTTTTATCAGTGCCGGTTATTGTTGTGGCCGTAGGAGGCGGAGGAGTCCAACCCGCCGGTCTATAGCCGGGCGGCGCAGTTTTCACAAGAGTCGTACAAGCCGATATTAAAACAAGATAGGCGACCCCGAGAATTTTAAAGGTAGCCAGAACGCCATAGGACTCAATTAAAGCCGATGATAGCGGAGCGAGAACAACAGCTCCAGAGCCAAAGCCTGCTACAACAAGCCCTGATGCGAGTCCCCGTTTATCCGGAAAAAACTTAACTGTATTGGCGACTGTACAGGCGTAGACAGTACCAATTCCTATACCGCCAAGCACGCCGTAGGTCATATACAGAAACGAGAGGCTATTAGTAAAACCGGCGCCGATAATACCCAGGCCAAAAATAATCCCGCCGCCGAATATAACCATTTTAGGACCTTTCTGATCCTGGATTTTTCCTGCTACGATCATTGCTAGCGGCACAAGGACGCAGGAAAGAGTAAATGCAAGTGAAGTTTCCTTGGTAGACCATTTAAACATGGCAATGAGTGGTTTTTGGTACACGCTCCACGCGTAGGCCGATCCGATACATAGATTAATCAGAATACCAGATAACAGGACTAGCCAGCGGTTAGTCGACTTTTCGGTCATAAAATCACCCCTTCAGATTTTTTTACCCAGGCAACGGTATAAGATGCAAATCTCATGCCAATGCCTAAAGCCTGAAAAACACAAGGGGTAGTCTCTCTTAATTGTACAGCTTTTTGGAAAAGTGTCAAAATCATTAGAATCTAATAAATACAGGAAAAGCAGCGTCACATGCCTAATTATTGAAGGAACCGGGCAAATACACGCAATTTTGCCTAATTAGACAGTCTTATGCTGCGCAATAAGGTGTTGGCATTAATTTTGCATTGGTCTTGAGGGAGAGGTGATACAGCTGAATATCCGACAAATAATGGACTGCAGTTTTACGCTTTGTCACTCACACGATACCGTCAAAGCAGCAATTCAAAAGATGATTAGTGATCAAACATCATACGCCATCATAGCAGATGAAAAAAGCATCTACCAAGGGGTTCTAACGGCTGGAGCACTGCTGCAGACGAAAGACTTTGAACTGTTAGTTGAGCAGGTCATGCAGGATGCCGAGCCTTTAAACGAAGACGGTTCTATAGCCGATATCAGGCCTAGTCTTTTAGAGATTATTCCCGTCGTAAACCACATAAAAACAGTGGTCGGTGTTATCAGTATTAGGAGCGCCTTTCAATACCTGCCTGAAGCATTATCAAGCCTAGACACTGGGCGATCGTCCGGTTTTCGTCGCACTCCTCAGTTGAGCGCGAAATATACCATCAATGATATCGTAGGTCAGAGCAAGCCTATTCTGCTGATGAAAGAACAGATTATCGCAGCCGCTAAAACCAGATCTACTGTGATGGTGTTAGGGGAAACGGGAACTGGAAAAGAGCTTGCTGCGCATTCCATTCATCGACTGAGCAGCCGCCGTCACAACGCCTTTGTTCGGGTTAACTGCGCTGCTATTCCTGACAACTTATTAGAGTCAGAGCTGTTCGGCTACGAAGCGGGAGCTTTTACCGGCGCGGTAAAGGGCGGTCAGGTTGGCAAATTCGAGGCGGCTGACGGCGGCACAATATTTCTTGATGAAATTGGCGATATGCCACTTACGCTGCAATCGAAAATCCTGCGGGTTCTTCAGGAGAAAGAGATTGAAAAGGTGGGAGGACGTGCTCCGATCGCTATCGATGTACGAATCATTGCGGCCACTCACCGTAATCTTCGTGAACTGGTCAGGGAACAAAAATTCAGAGAGGATTTGTACTACCGGCTGCACGTCATCCCCATTCAGATGCCGCCGCTTAGGGAGCATCGTGAAGATATTCCGATGCTGGTGGACTTCTTTTTAACAAAGCAGGCAGAAGAGCTTGGCATTGACAGACCTGATACAGACCGCGACTTTATGGCAGCGTTAATTGAATATGACTGGCCGGGAAATGTACGGGAACTGGCAAACATCATAGAACTGGCCATAAGCATGTCTCATGGAACGATAACCAAAGATTTGCTGCCGCCTTCTATGCTGCCCGAACTATTCTCATACCGTTCTGACGATGAAGCCGCGGTTTTGCGGAGCTATACCGAAGAGGCGGAGAAAGAAGCGATTATCAAAGCGCTTGAAATCTATGGCGGCAACAAAATCAAGGTGTGTGACTCACTCGGGATTTCGCGAAGCAGTTTGTACAACAAATTGAAGAAATACGACATTGACGCCTGAGCTGAAAAAAGAGATTGTGCAAATACAAGGAGGCCGATGGGGTGAATACACGGATAAGATTATTCATTTGGTTTATATTGATATCTGTTATACCACTGCTGATTATGGGTGGCTTTAGTTACTACCTAATTTCAGAAAAAATTTCCAAACAAAATGAAGAAAATATTAATAATATCAATAAAGGTATCTATAACATGGTTGACACCCAGCAGAAAGTATTAACTCAATGGCTGGCAAGTGCCGCGGCAGCATTTGATGAAAAGCTGGTTTCACTAGGGCAAAGTCATTTTGATTACTCTAATATGGTCGAAATAGGCGGTTACAGACTGCCAACCTGGTACATCGGCAGTCAGAAGATTACCGGCGAGAATACTCTAGTTGACATTCTGATTGCCAAACAAAAGTTGCCGGCGACCATATTCCAGTTCAAGGACAATAAGTTTATCAGGGTCGCCAGCAATGTGCGTCAGGATGACGGTCACCGTATCGTTGACACCTTGATCGAATCAGGGCCGATATACGAAAAGTTGATCAATAGCCAGCTGTTCCAAGGCCGCGGCAGCGTAGAAGGAATTATGCATGCACTGATTTATCAGCCTATTTTTGATAGAGAGGGCAAGCTAATTGGGGCGTTTGTGCTAGGCCGTCGGGAACAAGAATACGAGTTGCTAGACGCAATAAAGAACATCGTGGTTGGCGAAACCGGTTATGCAACTGTCATGGATCCAAAAGGCACCTTTATTATCCACCCGCAAAATCAGGGGAAGAGCGCTGCCGGTTACGCATGGGCACAGGAAATACTGCAGAAGAAAAACGGGTCAATCACCTATGATTATAATGAACGCCAAAAAGTCGCCTATTATATGTATTACGAGCCATGGAACTGGTATATCGTCACCGGGAGTTACACCACAGAGATCTTCAATACGACCAGAGAACTGTTTAATGGTCTGCTCCTGGTATGCCTGCTGGTTATTTTGATTTCCGCCGCGCTGGCCTATGTTATGTCCAGCACTTTCTTCCACCCGATCAATGAATTGGCCGGAGTAATGCGACAGGTTCAAAGCGGCAACCTTACTGTCAGGCTCCACCATAACTCAACCGATGAATTCAAGACAGTCGGTAACGCGCTGAATGCCATGCTTAATAACATCTCGCTTCTGGTAGGCAGAATTTTAAATAATTCGCTGACATTAAAAGAATCATCTCACAACCTGCTTGATGATATAACCGATGCAAGAGAAGCGTTAAAAAGCATGGAAAGCGGAGTAGACAGCTTAAGGCAAAGTGCTCAGGTTTCGAGCCAGACTCTAACTTCAGGGAACAACCCCAATGATGAAATTCTGCATGCCATTGAGGAAGTAAAAGATGCGGTTAACAAGATGAAAGTGATGGTTGCAGACGGCAGCGTTGAGGGGCTAATCAGCGTTCAGGACGCATCAGAGAAGATCGAACTGCTAAGGCGTAAGTTCCTGGTTCAGTCTGTCATTGACCAAAATGTCAGCATCCCATTTTCTTTGCAGAATAAAATCAATAATCTGGATGTCGAACTGGCCAAACTGAAGATGCTGACAAAGCACATCTCCACATCTGCCGCTAGCCTTGATGAAATAGCGCTGTCGTTGGATAGGAATGTGAATATTTTCAAGGTAGAGGAGCCAGCGAACGAAGAAAAACCAATATCAAACAGTTGAAAATAGGTTCCTATACATAAATCAACCAGCCTCCCAAGATGCAACATCCGGGAGGCTGATTGATTTATCCTAATGTATCTCATCTCTTCTATTTATACGCAGGAAAATGGCATCTTATTAAAGAAGGTAATTTAATATGAGAAGATATAGAACACCCGTGAGATAACTGTCAGGAGGCGTACAATATGCAAACAGTAAAAAATAAGATTGTATTTATTAGCGGCGCTTCGAGCGGCATTGGCAAAGCCTGCGCGGAGTCATTTGCCCAGGCAGGCGCGAAGATCATCTTATGCGCCAGAAACACGAAAAAAATACAGGAAATAGCCAATGCGTTAACAGCGCAATACCAGACCGAGGTCTTGGCAATACCGTTAGATGTGCAAGAAAAACATGCTGTCACCAATGCCATTGATTCGCTGCCAGCTGAGTGGCAAGCCATCGATATTCTCGTCAATAATGCCGGTTTGTCTCTCGGTTTAGAAAAACTCCAGCAAGGAGATATCGCAGATTGGGATGCTATGATAGATACAAACATTAAAGGACTGTTATATCTCACGCGAAAGATTGTCCCGCAGATGATAGAGAACAAATTAAACGGACATGTCATCAATATCGGCTCTATTGCCGGAATTCATGCATATCCCGGCGGCGCAGTGTACTGTGCTACCAAATCAGCTGTAAAAGTGCTCAGCGACGGATTGCGAATGGACGTCGTCGACACTCCAATACGCGTAACCAACATCCAACCTGGTATGGTTGAAACGAATTTTAGCGTAATCCGCTTCCACGGTGATCAACAAAAAGCGGCTGCTGTCTATGACGGCATTCAACCGCTAACGGCAGAGGATATTGCAGATATTGTCTTGTATGCCGCCAGTGCACCAGCGCATGTGCAAATTTGCGAAGTAACGGTAACACCTGTCCATCAGGCTACCGGCCGTGTTATTTATAAAGAAAAAAAGTAAGCGCAGGCCAACAGCGCTAGAATCTAAACTTCTAAAAGTCCAAAAGAGAGAGTCCTAGCTCGCTAACAGCAGCCGGAACTCTCTCTTTTCCTATCTACTTATCTTAGTTGCAAACAGTCTCTGACTTCCAGCTACTGTTTCAAATGATACGGCACTGTGGTTACGATAACATTTTCCCGCCAGATTAATGTATTACGTAGAAACCAGCCAGTTTGATTATGGAGCAGCCGATGCCAAGACTTCCTCGTTTCAAACTCTGGAATGATGACTGTTATATAGTCTTCTGGAGCTTTCTCACGAGCCTTCTTCTCAATAAAGTGAAGGAGCGGACGCATCAGCAATCGGTAGGGAGAATGAATTACCGTCAGCTCTACGCCGGGGTCCCAAAGATTCCATTTTTCAGCAACCTTTTTGCCCATCTCTTCATCATTCGATACGTGAACGGCAATAATGTTATCACCGATCATCTTAGCATACTTGATAGTTTCATAGACAACACGCGTTGGCGTTGACACAGGAACAATGACAATATGCTTACCCTTTGGCGGAAATACGGCCGCTCCCTCGTGATAAGATTCTTCGGGCAGATGCAGTTGTTGAGACATGGTGTTATAGTGAGCGCGGATTGATTTAAATATATAAATCATAGCTGGAATAAAAAGCAGAACAATCCATGCTCCATAGATAAACTTAGTTACAGTGATAATAACAACAACCAATCCGGTGGCAGCGGCGCCTACCCCATTCAATATTGCCCGCATTTGCCACCCGCTGTCGCGATGCCGACTCCAATGAACAACCATGCTTGTTTGAGCAATCGTAAACGAGATAAATACCCCTATGGCATATAGAGAAATCAGTTGGTCTGTATCTCCATTGAAGGCTATAATCAGAATCGCCGCCGCTACTGTCAGCAAAATAATCCCATTAGAAAATGTTAAGCGTTCACCTCTTGTCGCCAGATAGCGGGGCATGTATCCATCCTTGGCCACAATCGACAAAAGTATCGGCAATCCGTTATAGGCTGTATTGGCTGCCAAATACAGCACTAACATGGTCGTTATCTGGATATAAAAATAAGCAGTCGAGCGGCCGAAGATCTTTTCTGCCAGCTGGGACATCGCCGTCACGTCCGTAATCGGCATAATATGATAGTGCATAATCAGGTATGTTATACCAATAAGCATGAAGCCGAGAATGCCTGCCATCCAGTAGGTCGTAATCGTTGCGTTGCGGGCCTCCGGGCTTTTAAACATCGGTACGCTATCCGCAATCGCTTCTAGGCCAGTCATGGAACTGCAGCCATTCGCAAAAGCCCTAAGAATCAGAAACAACATAGCCCAATCGAGTTGCTGCCGCGCAACAGACTCGGGCGGCAAAATTAACGCCACGTCAGTCATGGAGTTCCACACACCTGTTACAATCAAAACGACTACGCCGAGTAAGAAGGCGTATGTAGGAATGACAAATGCATTGGACGACTCCCGCACGCCGCGTAAATTGACCAGCATCAGCAAACCGAACAGTACAAGTAAATCAATTGAAACTTCATTACCGGCTAACCCGGGGAATGCGGAAATAATGGCTGCAGTACCAGCCGAAACGCTGACAGCAGCTGTTAATACATAGTCTGCAAAAACCGACCCCGCCGCGATAAGTGCGGGCATCTCGCCTAAATTCTTTTTCGCTACGGCATAAGCGCCACCGCCGCCGGGATTGGCTTTCGCAACCTGAACATAGGATAGAGCAACAATAACCAATAGCAATAGAATCGATAAAGCAATCGGAGCCATGTACCCATACGCGATAATTCCAGGAATAGCGACTAATGTGAGCATAATTTGTTCCGGCCCGTAGGCGACAGATGATAAGGCATCTGACGAGAAGATAGAAAGAGCTTTCCACTTCGGCAGTCGTTCATGGGCTAATTCCCGGTTGTGAAGCGGTTTGCCGATTAATAAGCGGCGTATTAAGCGCATCATAGGTAAATAAGAGGCCTCCTAGCTATTTAAACGTATTTTTAGCGCATATTAACATTATATCGATTTGCCACAAGAAGGGAACGTCCGCTTTCGGCGAACCTAGCTAATGGCGGCTCACGGCGAGCGAAAAAGTGCCCATAAGCTGCTTAGGGCTTAGTATTGCTGATTAATTCGTTATTAATCTTCCCCTTTTGTCATCCTTAAACCCTGTACTTATGGTTTTAGCTACTGCGGCAGGTAGTATACATTGACACATATAAACGACGCATCATTTTGGCTCTTCAAAGAGTACTTTAATTTTTCTATCAAAAATACCTTTAAGACATGGGAATACTCGAATTAGTTAATTCTATAGTGGGATTACTAGTCGTATTGATTTTAAGTCTTATTATTCACTAATTATCCTTTGCGAAAGAATGATTTACCATCATCTGCAGTTGTCAACTATTCCTTGATAACTGCTAAAAAGACAGCTTCCCGTTTTCTTCGGGTCGCTGTCCTTTTCATTCGTAAATCCCCTACTTCATCTTATGCCCATGCCACATATGCTGTTTATCTGCCATATACATCTGCACTGTATTCAGCATCTCGCCAAATCGCTGAAAATGAACAACTTCACGCTGCCACAGGAAACGCAGTGTATCTTTTACACAGGGGTCGTCAGTGCACTGAATCAGATGCTCATAGGTGACCCGGGCTTTTTGCTCAGCTGCCATATTTTCCGTCAGATCGGCGATTGGATCGCCGAGGCAGGCAATGTACTTGGCGCTCCAGGGCACGCCGTTGGCGTCTGTCCAAAATAGTCCATGGTTATGCTGTACATACTGTCCTTCCCAGCCTGCTTCTTTGAAGTCTTCGCAGTCGGCGCACTCGGTCAGTTTATAGACCAGAGCTGCGATCATTTCCATATGAGCGAGTTCTTCAGTGCCGATATCAGTCAGTAACGCTTTAGCCGTATCTGTTGGCATACTATACCGCTGGTTCAGATACCGCAGCGACGCTCCGAGTTCTCCGTCCGGGCCGCCGTATTGGGTGATGACCATCTTGGCGAACTTAACGTCAGGACAGCTTACCCTTACGGGATGTTCAAGTTTCTTTTCATATAGCCACATATTCACCAGTCCCTTTCATTACATTTCCCAGGGCCATGGCCCCTCTGCCCAGTCCCAGTTATCACCGGTATAATGTGGGCTTAGCGCGATTAGGCTTCCAAATTCGGTTTCATATTCCATGATATACTTGTGCAGCGCTTCAACCGCGCATCGATAATCATTCAGTGCGTCTTGATCACAGGGATGTGTGTCAAGATACAGTTGCAGTTCGATAGAGACGAATTGCATCTCCTGAATCTTCATCAGCATTGCCATTTGTCTATCGTCACATTTCACGCGTCTTCACCTCCGTCATGCTTACTCCGGTATCGGATAAACTCCCCACAGTTCAGGGAACAGCGTGCCTTTCATGAGCGCCTCTTCCGGGCAGAACGCTCTTGTATAGTGCTGCCAAAGAACATAGGAATGTGCGAGCACCATATGTTCACAGATATCCTCCGGAACACAGGGAAGTTCGTCGCATTCGGGTTCCGGCGGCATCATTTTTTTTGCTTTCATCGTTTTCATTGACATTTCATCCACCTCATCCATGTCGTGATGCCATTTGCTATCTGTCTTTTTTTTCAAAGTTTGCCCTCCTCTCCAGATCGACCTGATACATATTATGTTTTGTCGCTGGATAAGGTGAGAATGGTTTTAAAAAGCCTGAGGCTTGTGGAAATATCCCACAAGCCTCAGGCTTTTTAATTTTGCCGAAGTTGAGTCTCAGTATTCAATGCCAACCGTTCTAGAGCGTTCAGAAGGGTTCAGAAGCTAGGAAGCCCCGGAAATCCAGCCTTAGCTCGTTACATATGAGACTTGCTAGAGCATGATGCATGAAGCTTTTTAGCATCGCGCGTACAATACGGGTACGCAAGCAATGGAGTTCCGGGGCTATTGCGCAACTCTTGGCGTTTTAGCGCCTTCGTCGCTCTCGGCCATCCATGGCCTGCGCGACACCTGAACGTCCTGTTCAATGGAGTTGGCGGCATACCCCTTGCGGGTGCCAACGCAGATGATCCCTTATCAGCGCTCTAGAACAGGCATGATAAGAAATGCCAGTATGTACAAAGCCACTCCGGCGCCGCGGTAAAAAACGGCCGCTACCCAGAGAAAGCGAATCATAGTGACATCGATACCTGTATAGTTACTCAGGCCGGAACAAACGCCAAAAACCATGCCGTTAGCTGAATCTAGCGCTAGCGCTTTGTGCGACAGTATACCGCCAACCGGTTCCGTTCCCTGTAAAACCTGCCAAGCTGTCAATCCACCGACGAGATAGATTCCGAGTCGGAAAAGCCAGACCATATTGCGCCTCCGTCCCTGCTTTTCCGCTTATTATTCCCCTTTTTGGGGGATTCCAAACTTAGGGCGGCTAACAACTGAAAGGTGGGGACGCTTGGACTCCTCAGGCTGCGACTCCTCAAGCTCTGGTTGCCGGCAGCTTCGCCCCACGCTAATCAAGAAAGCGAGTGCCAGCAAATTAATCATCAGCGATGTCCCGCCATAGCTGATAAAAGGCAGCGGTACGCCAGCTACCGGGATAACCCCACAGACCATGGCGATGTTGCCTAATGCTTGTCCTAAGATAAGGACGATAACTCCAATCGCCAGCATCATGCCTTGTTTATCTCTGGCAGCAAGTGCAATTTTTATGCCATAAAAGCCGAGTCCGGCCAGCAAAGTCAGCACCAAAGTTGCGCCAATAAAGCCAACTTCCTGGCAAAGAACGGCGAAGGCGAAGTCAGTATGCGCCTCCGGGAGATAGTAAAATTTACTGGCCCCTTTGCCAAAGCCGACACCGGATAACCCGCCAGAGCCGATGGCTAACAGAGACTGAACAGACTGATAACCGATCCCTTGCTGGTAGTTCCACGGATTAAGCCAAGCCCAAATCCGGTCAGCCCGGTAGGCAGCAGCGAATATAAAATAAGTAAAGACTCCAGTGCCGACAAAGGCCAAGCCAACAATCTCTTTGCGCGGTATACCGGCAATTAAATGCATCACAATGCCCAATCCCACGATAACAGCGGCAGTCCCCATGTCCGGTTGCCGAAGTACCAGGAAGCCAATTGCTAACGTAATATACATAGGTGGTGAAAACAGGGAAATGGGCAGTCGCTTCTCCAGCCTGCCTCCCAGATATACTGCGGTCATAATGATAACTGCCAATTTAGCCAGCTCTGAAGGCTGAAACTTTATTCCAATGCGTATCCATCGTCTGGCGCCATTCGCATCTTCGCCAAAAACTAGCACTGCGACCAGTAATCCGATAGTGGCTAAGATGAGAAGTGGCGTAAATGCGGCCACGCGCCGATAACCTAACCAGGCGATCAGCGAGAAGCCGAGCATTCCTGCTGCGAATGCCTTAGCGTGCTGCAACAGAAAATAATAACTGTCATCCATCATTTCAGCTGCTAAGACAAAGCTGGCACTGAAGATATTGACAGAACCGATAATAAGCAGAATGAGAGATATGACCAGCACAGCCTCGTTCGGACCAAGCCAAAATGCCATTTTGCGCACGCTGTAACCTCCTAGCAAGCGGACAAGTGTCAAGAATGAGCTGTTCCAGCCATACCCGTCCATATCCTATTATACGGCTAGAGGCAAACATTGCCAAGACCGGGTATAAAAAACCGTGATGGCGGTCTAGATAAAATTTAGCCGTGAAAACGCGAAAGGCGCTATGCGCCTACACAAGGGATCGCGCAGATATTATACATACGCCTGAAATCCTCCTGTCACTTCGCAGATATCCCCCTTTTTCAATAGGGATAATGCTCCTTGGCGGCGTATGTAGGCACATGCATCTTGGCGGTTCAATATCATTCGCTATTCCATCTTGCAGTAGCGAATTCATCGATTCTATCATATACTGAAGTATCCTTTTGGACGGAGGTAAAAGTATGGATACTGTGCCATACAAACTCCTGGTAGTGGACACAGAGAATTCCACCGTTCTCTTAACTGATGGCGAAAGCGGTGAAATTATCAGAGAGTGGCCTTTCCCAGGTGAGTATTCCCCGGTGGATATTCAGCTCACGGCTGACTCAGCCATTGCCTACATACCGACAAGCAACAACCAAGGGCGGGGAACGCTTTTCTCCATTTCCCTCCCCGCAGGTCAATTAATGCAATTGCCTCTTGACCTGCCTCCCATCGAGCGCTTTGCCGCCGGACCGCAACTTGGTCAAGCAGTGGTCGCGACTCGGGATGGCGCATTATTCTTATTAGATATCGAAAAACGCAGCCTTACTCTCTTAGGTCGCAGCGGAGAGCCGACTGCATGCGTCGGCTTGGCAACAGATGACAACGCTGTGTATACTGTTTGGCAACATGATCAGAATGGTGTTTTGGCCATTTTCTCGCCAGACGGCCAACTTCAGGACGAACGATTTTTACCTGGGCTGCCGACTAATTTATCGCAGAGTGAGCGGTACTTGTATATTCCGTTCACAACAGCCAGTGCTGGCGAAGAAGGCATGATTCTGCTGCCAAAACAAATCTCCGAGGCTGCGCTAAGAGCAATTTCGTTGCATCATTGTCCCAGCGAAGCCTCATTCCGAATTTATCCCTGCCAGGTTGCAATCACTCCTGATGAATCAACAGCCTATGTTGTCCATGAGGACAGTGCTAATGTTTCGGTCATCGATATCGCCAGCGCGACCGTAAGCGGCTATATCCCTGTTGGCAGATCACTGTCATGTTTAACACTGTTGCCTGATTCGCAATTCGCAGTAGCTGGCAGCTATATGTTCGCTGATTTATCCTTGATCGACTTAGTGAATCGGCGACTGCTGTCGTTGACAGATGGGGAGCGTGAACTATTCGGCCAAGTCGCCGTCCTCCATAGCGGGCGTTGATAAGGGCCCATCTGCGTTGCACCCGTAAAGGGTATGCCGCCAACTCTACGGCACTAAAGTGCCAAGAGTTGCGCAATCAGCCCCGAAAATCCATTGCTTGCGTACCCGTATAGTACGCGGCGCGGCTGGATTTCCGGGGCTGCCTAGCATCTGGACCCTTCTGAACGCCCTTAGGAACGGAATAAACACTACCCTTAAGTTAGCCTACTTCTCCTCGCCTAACGGGCGTGGCCAAGCTGTGCTCCAGGTGTATTTATTCTTTGACGGCGAATTTGGCGTGTTTACCGGGGGCACAACCGGGGCCATGATCGGCTCATCATCATCGATCTCCTCTAACACTTCGCTGTCAAAACCGATATTTTGCTGGTATTGAGGAGCTTCGCAGTCTGTCTGCATGGCTTTTTGTTTCAGCGCTGCCAGCTTCGCCTCAGCAGCAAGATTGTTTGCTATTACGGTGCTTGTATTTGGCATGATAACCGTCGCTTCGGTTGCGGGTTCTCCCACTTCCATATCTACCATCGCTTCTTCGATGTCTTCCTCCGCCATTGGCATGATCACGCTATTCGCGCCAGTGTAGCCGGAGGTCTGCATATCGTTTTCTAACATAGCCGCAATCATGAGGAAGTGATCTGCTTCACGACGCACATGGTCAGCGAACAGCGGACTCATCAGTCCAAGCACCTTTTTCTCCTCCAGCATGCAATGAAGAGCGCGTTTAAAATCGCGTAATCGCATACCGGCAACGCGTGAATCCTGCAGGAAACGCCCGAAGGCTGGAACGCCGCCAGTAGCCCCACGCAGCATTGAGGAAAAGTCCACCGATTGGCGAAACAGCCCATCAAACTCACTGGTAAATCCCTCTGTCGTTTCAATCAAAATGACTTCTGAGG
Organism: Anaerosporomusa subterranea; assembly: GCF_001611555.1. Taxonomy (NCBI): domain Bacteria; kingdom Bacillati; phylum Bacillota; class Negativicutes; family Acetonemataceae; genus Anaerosporomusa; species Anaerosporomusa subterranea. The sequence continues at coordinate 250,912 of NZ_LSGP01000020.1, read as the reverse complement.
GATCAAGCATTTGCCGGATAAAATCACTGTGATCACTCATCAGGCGAATCCAAAAGCTAACCTCTTTTGTCTTTGGCCAAAGCCGGAATGCCTTGCAATCATTCATCGACTCTAACAGCCGTAGGAAATACTCGGCTTCCCGAGAAAAGTGATCTAGCAGCGACGGATACAGCGTTCCGCCTAACTCACCGCGTAACGCTATTTGCAATAAACGGCGCTTGAAACGGTAAAACTCTTCGACCTTCTCCGCTGACTGTCGAATCAATTCTTTAAATTTCTTTTCACTACTGATTTCAGCGGCTTTAGCGAGCAGCGCGCCAAAGATACGGTAGAATTCTTGGGCTTGTTGAATCGCTTCTTTTCTATTGGCAGGCAGCCCTGCTTTAATAAACAGAGCATGTTCCTGCATTATGGACAGCCAGAACTTTAGCTCTTCCAGATTCACCGAAATACCCGGACGGCTGTCACTAGGCTGTACTGGCGGTCTCGTCATGACATACACTCCCCTACTTTTGGTTAGTACATTGTATGCTCGACTCTGCAATTTAGTTCTAAATAACATAAATCCGGGCGTTGATAAGGGCCCATCTGCGTTGTTACCCCTGAAAACCCATTGCTAGCGTACTTCCAGTACGCGTCGCGGCTGGTTTTTCAGGAGTGCCTAGCATCTGGACCCTTCTGAACGCCCTCGGGGAGACAGATTCTAAACGAATGCTGCGGAGGAACCCCCGTCCCCCAAAGCTGAAGGCGTTCAGATGCCCCAGATACTAGGCAGCCCCGTGATCCCTGCCGCGCCGCGTACGTTCGCAGGTACGCAAGCAAGGGGATCACGGGGCTAACAACGTAGATGGGAAATATCAACGCCCGAAGCGGGCTTCGCAGCGGAAGATCTTGCTCCCTTTTGCACTAAACCGCGCTTCGTATTCAGTCATGATGTTGCCTTCGAAGTCACTGTTGTGTAGATCAAACGTAATATTTGACAAGCCCAGCCCGAAGGCGGCAAATTGATTTAGTGAAAACTCGAATAGCTTTTCGTTATCTGTCTTGAAACACAGTCGTCCCCCGGGCTTAAGGATTTGTTGATACTTGGCCAAAAAGCCTTCATGGGTTAAGCGGCGTTTCGCATGGCGCCGTTTGTGCCAAGGATCGCTGAAGTTTAGATATAATTGGTCCACTTCGCCCAGCGCAAACAATGTTTCAATAGTAATAGCGTTGAACACCAGTAGCTGAACGTTTTTCAGGCCCTTTCTACGAACCTTTCTTGCTGCATCGTACAACACATCCTGGGACGCTTCAATACCAATAAATAATTTATCTGGATGCTGCTCAGCCATGCCGCTGATAAATCGCCCTCGGCCTGTTCCAATTTCAATATGAAGTTCTTTACCGCCGTAACGGCTCAGCCATTGGCCAAGGTTCACCGCTCCGTCAGTAACCACAATATCACTGTACTCGAGTAAGGCCTCGGATATCCAAGGCTTTTTCCGCAGACGCACTGAAATTTACTCCTTTTCTAATCCATACTTTCGCAAGTAGCGATAGAGGGTGACGCGACTGACGTCAAGCATGAGCGCCAAACGGCTAATATTGCCGCCAGCAGCTTTCCATGCCTCGATAAAAGCTTCCCGGTTCTCTTTCCAGGCGCGGCCTGGTCCGGTCTCACCAGGCAACTTCAGATCGTCGGCGTCTAGGATATCGCTGTTGTTATGAAAAAATGCAGTTTCAATAACTTCTTGAAGCTGTTTGGTATTACCTGGCCAATCAAAAGACATCAGCAAGGCCTCAGCTGCTGGAGTTAATTTTTTACTTGGCATCTGATTCTGTTCAGCCAATTCAACCATAATATGTTCGGCCAACAGCGGAATATCTTCGCGGCGACTGGCCAAACCGGGTATTTTGATTACGGTGCGTCCGAGTTGTTCATAAAGCGCTAGTGTGAAGATTCCTTTATCCGCCAGGCGCTTTAAGTCACTGTCACAAGCTGCGATCACCCGAATATCCAGCGTGATCTTTGACCCATCTGGGCGAACGATTTCATTTGCTTCTAAGACAATCGCCAAGCGCTCTGCCAAGCTTGTGGGTAGCTTTTCCACCTCATCGATAAACAGGGTACCACCATTGGCCAGTTCAACCTTGCCTGGCACGTCGGTTTCACCGAATAGCTCAAGAGCTAAGCTGCGTTCTGTTCCGCCGCCGCAGCGCACTGTGATCAGCGGTCCAGCTGCCCGGGGGCTGGCTTGATGAATGCCGTGAGCCATACGTTGCTTGCCTGTGCCAGGTTCGCCTTGCAGTACTACATGGTGATGACCGCGCGCAGTACGAGCAGCCTTCTCCTTAACTGCGGTAAAAGCCGGTGCTATCCCGACCATTGCTGACAGATGGTAGCGAGCACGGTAGCCTGCCGCATGAGCGGCCAGCATTCTTAACTCTTCGAGCGGTAAGGAGACCGCAACAATACCTTCCACTTCATCCTGATGGGAAATCGGAATAACGGTGGTAATATCCTCATAAATCTTTCCCGGCATGATCCAGGTCATTTCTTTATTAAACGACGGAATACCCATAAAACCTTTCGCTAAGGGAGAGCGTTTATAGTTGCTAAGCTTCTGGCTAAGCGATGCTTGATAGCCTTCTTTGCCAAGACGGTCAAGACCCCGGCGATTTGCATAAGAAACTTCTCCCCCGGGCAGAAAATGAAAAGCCGCGTAGGGAATCGCGTCCAGCATCATGTGTTTTGCATTTAATCGTGACATTAAACTAAGGTGTTGCTCAAGCGCGAACCGCATAGACAACAGCAAGGCGACCATCGCATTATATGGCAGTTCATCAGGCTCGAGCGCCACGATGGTTAAAATATAACGCAAGTCGTTATCTACTAGAATCGGTGCCGAGCATGCGTCACCTGTATGACTATCCTCGGTCCACATCTCGGGTCCGAACAGCAAGAACGGAATCTGTCTGGCATAAGCCAGACTAATGCTTGACGTACCGATATCTTGTTCAGAAAGTCGGGCTCCTTCTACCTCGTCCACCGTCTTTTGGAAAAACGGCAATGCGTAGTTCTTCAATACATAGCAGTCACGATCTACTAACAACAGACTAAGATTATAAGCGCTAAAATGCTCTTGCAATGTCAGATATAGAGAGTCGATAAAAGCAACAGCCGCGCTGTTGTCTTGTCGGCGAATCGCCAGTTCCTCTCGCGTCAACTTATGTGTTAAGCACATTCGTTCATGCGGCACACTAGCAGCACGGCTACTCTCCCATGACTCTGCGACCCAGGGATGAACGTTGGGATCCATGACCCCTTGATCAACAAACTTACGATAATATTGTTCTAACTTTTCTTTACTGCGTCGTTCTCTTATCATGTCAAACCTCCACAATACAGTATGTACAGATAAGCCGCTACGGCACCTTATCCAGCATTTAACGTATTATTACTAAGAATACCATAGTTTCGCACTTGAAGCTAATATTTAGTTGCATCACAAGATATAGTGAAAAGCTTCGAAATATCAACCATATATAGCGCAGTTAGCAATAGATTAGTATAATTGTCCAAAATGGAACTTTTGTCTGATAGCAATAATAGTTCTCCGTATGCTACAATTACTGCAGATAAGATTGGGAGGGAGTCATTATGACTATCAACGGAATTCAAATCGTAGCTGACCCATCGCTGACAAATGAGGAAATTACTATGCTCGTGGCAGAAGAACAAGCCCTGTGGCATGAGCGCCATAAAGCAATCGCTTATATGGAAATTACCCGCGATGGCGAAGAAGTAATTATTAACGCCTCCGAGAAATCTCCCATCCGCCGCGTCCGCCGCATCACTGGCTACTTAAGCAACATCGACAACTTCAACGATGCAAAAAAACAGGAATGTGACCGTCGCTTCGTCCACGCTAGCTAAATTGCACTACATTTGGACAAGCATACATAGTATATGTTGAAATTAGGCCGACAGACAACAGTCTGTCGGCCATTTTGTTTTTCGAACCGCTACGGTTCCGAGGTTCTTCGGCCTAAGGCTGTTCAGAAATGCCGAGATGCTAGGCAGCCCGAGGAGATGAACGCGGACAGTACTGGCAAGTACGGCAAGCTCACCCCCGCAGGGCTGATTGCGCAACTCTTGGCGCTTCAGCGCCTTAGAGTTGGCAGCATACCCCTTGCGGGTGCAACGCAGATTGGCGTTTATCAACAGCCTTACGTCCGGTATTGGTTGATGTCTTCGCCGAAGTGGGCTATCACCGTCTTAAACTCGCGAATCTTATCCATCATGTCCCGAAGCTTATCATTATAATCCTGAACCGAAGCGCTGACTTCCTCAGTGGCAGCAGAATTCTCTTCCGATATCGCAGCCAGAGATTCAATCTTGCCATACACCTGGTTCAGCCCAGCCATCTCATGCTCCAATTTATCAATCATATCCACGATATTGTTGGCAACTCCGTGGATATTGCCGACATGATCGCTGGTGTTGCGGACAACCGCGTCGAGTTGGTGGCTTTCCGCGGCGAGAATATCATATTCAGCTTCAATTAGCGAAACCACGCCGCCAATTGTTCCCATGAGAACCTTCAGATCGTCGGAGATACTGTCTGAGTGGTGTTGCGACTGTTCTGCCAGTTTGCGCACTTCTTCAGCGACGACCGCAAAACCGCGCCCCTGCTCTCCCGCCCTTGCCGCTTCGATGGCGGCGTTAAGCGCGAGCAGGTTGGTCTGACCGGCAATTGCCGCCACCATACCGGTAATTTCATTAATCTTGGTTGCCTGCACTTCGAGCGCCTCGGCAGACTCTTTAACCGATACAAACTTATCCAGGCTATTGGTCAAATTTGTACTTGATGATTGAACCTCGGCAAAGCCTTTGTTAATCTCGCTGACAGCAACCTCTAGTTGTTGCTTGTTGCGGCTCTGACCGGCGACAACTGAACGCAGGGTTTCCAAATTGCCGCTAAGAATGCCGACCGCCACTTCGGTCTCTGCTGCCTGATTAGTAGCTGCAGTCGCCACATCATGAACAACACCCGAAATTTCATTTGAAGTTTGCCGCATCCGGTCAGCCAGTCCGTTAAAGTTCTGCGCATACTTATCCATCTCGTCAGTGACGCCCTTGAAGCCAATAAAGTCACGCTTGACGCGTTGCTTATACAGGGTCAACATCTCGGTCAGCAGTTCAAACTCATCACCTGACCGCAGCGTAATTTCCTCAAAATAGCGCCGGTCTTGAACCGCCTTAATCTGTTCGCCAATAAAGCCAAATGGCCGCAGCAGCAGCGCCGCTCCTAACCAGGCCGAAATTCCGGTCACAACCGGTTGCCAGAGAGGAGCGCTCAATCCGCCCAGTGACAGTATGGCTTGCACAGCAACGGTAACCAGCGCTGCGACGACACCAATTTTCACCGACAGATTTCTTAGCACGCCGAAAGAAAATAGTGTATTTAGCCGATACGTCTTAGTTCGCTTGATCGCCGTTGGGAAGGTAATCGCAATTTTCATGTGCTCGGCCGATGATTCAAGTACTTCGGTTGTGATATTCTCGCCAAAGTGTTCAGCCGCACCTGCCAATAAGCCGCGCAAATAGCCAAACATGCCGCGTTTTGAGCGGTAGCTAAGCACAGCTTGGTTTTCTGCGACCGGCTCGATCAGCAGTTCCGGTGGATTAGCGCCCGGGATCCGCTTAACCATCACTACATGCACATCATACATTGACCGCAAAAAAGAGTATAAGTTCTCCTGGCGAAAAAATGCTGGGTAGTCTTCGAAAAACGTTTTTAAATTGTCTTTGCCAATGGCAAGCCAAATGTCATCTTCACTTTTCTGCAGGTTTTTTGCCAGAAAGCCAACAAATTGCCTTGGCTTAGTGTCATCGACATCTTCTGTCGGCAGGAACATTTTATCCCGGCTCCAGCCTGCATGTTGCATAGCTTCAGCAGTAACCTCGCTGCCCCAGAGCTTGCGGGATGTGTTTATCCAGGTACCGATTACGGTTCCCTTCATCGCGACCACCTCATCCAATTATCCTAATTTGTAGATATTCTCTATCCGCACCTATTTTCCTGTTTTTTCAACAAAATCTTCCAAATATTTATCCTTATTTCATTAATATCTGACCATGGCTTTCAAAAATGCGAAAACAGAGCAGGCATGATATACTTAAGGCATAACCTGCGGCGATGGTCGAGCGCTACGATGAAATCAATGACCATCCTGCATGAATCAGGAGGGATTTGGTTGAATATCTTGGGATTGGTGGCCTCCGGACGAAAGCTGGGTAACAGCGAGATCCTGGCGAAGGAAATGCTAGGAACTCTGGCAGGCGAAAAGCGACTGTTACGACTGAGCGAGCTGTTGGTTGAGCCTTGCCGAGCTTGTTATGCTTGTCTACCTTCTGGCAAACCCTGTATCATTAATGATGATCTAACGTTTTTCTTACAGCAAATTGAGTGGGCTGATGTTGTAGTGATTGCTTCACCTTGCTATTTTCTTGGCTCGCATACCAGCATCAAGCTGATCGGCGACCGCCTAATTTCTATTTTAAATGATGGCAAGAGATTTCAGGGCAAACGCTGTGTGGCAGCAGTAAGCTACGGTGTAGCTGATTGGGAAGGCTATGCTCGGGAAGCTGTAATGAACTTTGCGCGCTTTTTACACCTCGACCTAATGGGAACGCTCGTCGTGCGCGCTGCCAATCCTGGTGAAGTCGTGCAGTCAGAGATTTTAGCTGAGGCAAGAGCTTTGGCAGGCAAATTAGTCGAAGGCGGCGACCATAGCTGCCAACAACAAGAGGCGCACACCTGCCAAGGCTGTGGTTCAAGCTTATTGCAGATTACACCCGCCGGAGAGGTGCGTTGCGTCATGTGTGGCATGACCGGGCAGTTGACGGTAGAAGCTAGCGGCTTTGCGCTGACCTTCAACCCGCCGGAACACAGCCGTTTTTCATTGCATGGCATGGCCGAGCACGGGCAGAGGTTAGAAGATATCAAAGAAGAATATATCGCCAGACGTAAGGATTTGCTTGCACTGCGCAAACAGTACCAGGAACAGGACGAGTGGTGGATACGTCCACCGCGTTGAGTGTATGATATAGCTACCAAGCTTTGAAGGAATATAATCTAGTGACTAAAAAAGGGAAGACTCTGCGCTGCGCAGCAGTCTTCCCTGCTTTTTACCGGGACTTATAGTTTTTCAACCACGCTGGCGATTGCCGGGCCGCCGCCGACGCAAAGCGAAGCTACCCCATAACGCACATCGCGCCGCTGCATCTCATAAATCAAGGATACGATAATCCGCGCTGCTGTGCAACCCACCGGATGTCCAAGCCCGATGCCTGAGCCGTTGGCATTAACCTTCGCCATATCAAGCTTCAATTCACGGTTAACCGCTAAGAACTGAGCGGCAAAGGCTTCGTTAATCTCGTAATAGCCGATATCATCGGCAGTAAGGCCTGCAAGCTTAATCGCCTTTGGCACCGAATACGCCGGGCCGATGCCCATGACTTCCGGTGCTACGCCAACGTTAGCTGTAGAAACTAATCTCGCCAACGGCTTAATTCCGAGTTCTTTCGCTTTATCTGCCGACATCAGCACTAGCGCGGCCGCGCCGTCATTGACACCTGAAGCATTGCCGGCTGTAACTGTGCCAGTCTTTTTGAAGGCTGGTTTCATGGCGGTCAACTTGTCCAGAGAAATATCTCGCCGCGGGTGTTCATCAGTATCAACAACTACGGTTCCTTTGCGGGTTTCAATCTTGACCGGAACGATCTCGTCAGCAAAGACCTGTTTGTCGATGGCCGCAATCGCCCGCTGATGACTGAGCAACGCCAATTCGTCCTGCTCCTGCCGCGTGATCTGGTATTTCTCAGCCAAATTCTCTGCGGTAAGGCCCATGTGATAGCCCATCATCGCACAGATGAGACCGTCATACAACATGGAATCAACCATTTCACCATGTCCCATACGGAAGCCTTCACGCGCATTCTTCAATAAATAGGGCGCCTGTGTCATGCTTTCCACACCGACAGCTACCGCAATATCGGTTTTGCCTAGCATAATGGACTGACTGGCCAACTCAACCGCCTTCATGCCTGAGCCGCACTGCTGATCAACTGTGTAGGCATAGCCTTCTACCGGCATACCGCATTTGAGTTGGATTTGCCGTCCGGGGTTACCCTTGACTCCTGCCTTATAGATCATACCGCAAGCGACTTCCTGAACCTGATCTGGCGAGACGCCTGCTTGGCTGAGCGCAGCGTTAACAGCAATCACACCTAAATCCACCGCGCTAACATCTTTGAGCTTACCAAGAAAATCGCCGATTGGCGTCCGCTTTGCCCCTACAATTACAACCTCTGTCATATGCTCCCCCCATTAAAGGATTACTAGCTATTATTAAAATATTCTGTATATAATACCCGATTCCTGCCTACTTAAATGAAGGAAATTTGGCCTTAAAAAGTCGAACCGATTCGCGTTGCGGTGAATACACTGCAAAAGCGAGGTGATTAAAATGGCGTATTCGATAACCATCTCTCTATCAGCCCGCCAGTTGCGATTGTATCAAGATAGAGCTTTAATTCGTAGTTATCCAATTGGTGTCGGCAAATCCACTACCCCGACTCCGATTGGCACGTTTGCGATTGCTAGTAAAAATCCCAATCCTGGCGGCCCATTTGGCGCGATGTGGCTGGGGCTTAGTGTTCCTCATTACGGCATTCACGGCACGAACAACCCCGCTTCAATCGGCGGATTTGTGTCTCACGGCTGTATTCGCATGCATAATCGGGATGTGTTGGCGGTGGCGAGGATCGTCCCCCTCGGCACGCAGGTGACAATCGGGCGTTAAGAAGACCCCTTCTATGCTTGCATATGCAAAGGTACAAGACACCATTAAACAAGACATTCAAGCGTCGCGAAGGCCACGCGGCCAAGAGCGACGAAGGAGCTGTGTTTTCACACAGCCCCTTTTTATTGAAAAACTATTTCTCAGCCTAGTCCTTCCCAGCCCCGACCGGGCTGAAGGATCCGCCTCATTTCTTCGAGGCTTCGACTAGGTTATCTTTGACGGATTGGTACTGCAATTCCATCGACGCAGGATGGATACGCAGTTCATCGTGATTCAGAGTCAGTTTTTGCTCGACATTAATCGGATGATTGACGCCACCTTTAATCGCTGGACTGTCTTTGATCTTTTCGCTCTTGAAGGCGGTGTCATATATGCCTGTGCCATCATATATGGTAACATGCTTGATCGGCGCAGGGTTCTCGGCTGGGCTGTTTAGAGCCTGTAGCCAGGGGCTGTTTGGATAGAGTTCGTCACAGACAACATTGATGCCAGGGGCGCAAAGTTCCATGCCGTGGTTGGCGCCGGCGATCATGACATGGGTGCCGATTACTTCCTCAAGGGCGTAGACTTGGATTGACTTGCGGACAATCGTTGGGCCTAAGGAATGGGAGATAACATCGACCTTCTTGACATTTGAGTTAATGGTTTGCGCATAGCGCAACACTTCTTCGATAAAGTTGCGGATGTCGCCGATGTTCTCGTCATTGGCGTCGACATTCTGAATAGAACTATTGCCCCAGCTTAGAGTCCATAGCTCATTCGGCGTATAGCCTTTGCTGAGAAAATATTTGTAGACAGGCAGCCAATCGTTGGCGTTACGGGTATTGCCGTGAACAAAAATGACCGGGTTGTGGGTAATCGCACCAGAGCCACCGCCGTAGCCGCCGATCGGTGTGCCTTTGGTATCGTCAACCGGTGCAGTAAAACCTTTAGGGAAGCCGGTCGGGACTTGGGGTTCGGCAGCGAAGGCGGCAAAGGGAACGAACAAGGTGAGAGCGAACGTTAGCAGGCAAAGTAGAGATAGTTTCTTCATGATTATCCCTCCAGTTTAGTAATTATTTAACCCCCAGACTGGGGGATTCAGGTCAATGTCATTTTGGAAAGTGCATTGGCAGTTGGAGACATGGAAGATTGCTCGGCACAAGGCCTCGCAATGAAACGTAAAACTGCTCAATCTCTTTTACCGTCATCCGCAATGATGGCCATAGATGACATAGCGTTCGGGGCCGAAGCGGGGCGATCTTCTCTCGCCCTTTCGAACTTCGCATTATTGAAAAACAGTCTTCGAAAGCAACTCTTACCTAATTGTAAAAGGCGCAAAGCCCCGGTGGTTAGCCGGGGCCTTCCCCTACTAAATTGAGTTTGAGGAGGATTAGAAGAAGAAGTTGAAAGTGGATTGATAGCTGTTGTTGGTCCAGTCGCCTTGAGTACCTTTGTCAAGCGGCTGGCTACGGTCATAAGAGAAGGTCCATTGGACGTTCTTCCAAGGAACGTATATGTAGTCAAAACGCCAAGCTTTAACACCATTATAGTTGTTCTGCCAGGTTCCATCGTTGTCAGTGGTTAGCGGTACCCAACTGAAAGCTCCTGCATTGGCGAAACCTGCTACGCCCGGCTCGAGTCGACGATAGGACACGGCCCAGCCATGATCACCTTGGACGAAAGGATTAACCATTGAGGTGTAAAGAGCAGGCATGTAGTTGGTAGCTTTGTATTTGGATTGCAGAGCGACGAAAAAGCCAGTTTGGCCACCCTTCATCTCAGCAATGCCCGGGATAAGCACTGTGTCATCTACGTGGTTTTTGCCCCATTCAAATGATAACGCGAGACCACCAGTATTAGGAATCTCAGCAGCACCGTTTACCGCGAACATCTTCATATTTTTATAGTCTGCTGCACTTGTGAAACCGGAAGTATTCTCTAGCATGTAGAAGCCGAGGTCAGCTGTTTTATCAAATTTGTAACTGAATTCGGCAAAGGCAACTTTATTTTCCTTAGAGGCTCCTGGTGCGGCAGGAGCGTTGGCTGCGGTGCCCTTACGTCCACCGCCGAGGCGCATAGCCAGTTTATCAAAGTCACGGGAATAGTAAATGCCTTCAAAGTCACCGGTATCACCATAGAATGTACCTTTACCAGGATAAAGCATCATCTTACCGATCTCAACTTTACCATCAAGAATATTCTTGCCAGTCAACCAGAAGCGGTCCATCCGGAAGGAAGTATCACTAGAGTTGTTGATGTTGAATTTAGCTTGTACCACACGGGAATTCCACTCCCAAGTATCGCCAACCGGCACGTTCATGTACATACGGATACGTTCCATGAATTGATGCTGTTGATCGATGTTGTTAGTACCACCAAATGCGGCACCTTTGTCGCCTGGCTTCAAGCTAGTATAGTTATACTGAATCCGATTATCAAAGAAGAAGTTAACCTTCGATTTAGCTTCTACCTTCGCCAGTCTTGCGCCCAACTTAGTCAGTTCTGCATTATACTCGCGGGACAACTTATCGATGAGCTTCTTTTGTTCAGCATCAGCTTTTTCGATTTTCGTCATAGCGTTGCCGACCAGCACTGCCATTTCGTAGCGGGTAAGTCCTTTGTCGCCATTAAAGCGACCAGCGTCGCCGACGATGATTCCGTCTTGGGTGAGTTTCTTCACGGCTTGGTACGACCAATGATTAGCGGGTACATCGGAGAATACGTCGGCCTCGGCCGCAAACGCCGGGACACTGAAGACAAGTAGACAAAGCGCCGCCATAATGAGAACTATTTTCTTGTTCATTGCGGTTTCTCCTCCTTATTTTTTGGTCATCCGACGGCGTAGTAAAAGTGTCCAAGTTTCCTTTCTCTACCTTCCGTCTATGAACAGCGGCTTTTCGTTCATTCCCTCCTTTGTCTTTCACCGCTGCGGATTTCGAACTTACCATCGAAATATGACTGCGCCTGAGGATAGGCCAACCCCTGAACCCACCATGACAACTATGTCACCTGGCTGAATGCTGCCTGCCTCAACGGCCTCATGCAAGGCAATCGGGATGCAGGCTGAGCCGGTATAGCCATACTTATCCATAGAACAGGTTGTCTGACTCATTGGCAGGCCGAGAATGCCCATGACTTCTTCGATGACAGATTTGTTAATCTGGGTAAACAGCAGATGTTTGACCTCAGCCAGCGTCAGTCCTGCCCGCTTAAGTGCTTCATCAATTAACGGCGGCCAGAGCTTGACATTGCGGTCCCCAGGCAATGGTTTAAGGAAGGTCAGCAGATGTTCACCTTTATCAATGGCTTCATGGCTGATCGGGTTTTTCGTGCCACCAGCATAGATGCCGAGGAAGTCATACTGGGTGCCATCTGCCACCAGCTTGGCTGACAGGTAGCCGGAGCCATCCGCCTCAGTGGCTGACAGTACCACCGCGCCGCCACCGTCGGCAAAGATGGGAGCAACTTTCTCGTTGGTAAAATCAACAAACTTGGTCATGTTATAAGTACCGACAACCAGGATATGTTTGTAGGTTTGGTCATAGCCGATCATGCGGGAAGCCAAATCCAACGTGGCCACAAAGCCGGTGCAGGAGGCGTTGACATCAAAGATGCCTGCGTTGACTGCCCCCAATCTACCCTGCACAACCGCTGAGGTCGGCGGACTGATGTACTCTGGCGTGTCAGAGGTGACAATTACCATATCAATATCTTCCGGATTTAAGCCTGCATTGGCCAGAGCCGCCTTGGCAGCTTCTGTACCCAGATCAGCACTGGAGAAATCATCACCAGTGATGTGGCGGGCTTTGATACCCAGTTTCGTCTCAATATTCAGCGGAACCGGCTTACCCATGCGTACGCCTAGTTCCTCATTAGTCAATCGCAGCGGTGGGACCCACATGCCCACACCGGAAATTCTCGCTCGTCTCATATGGTCCTCCTTATTAGAGCGTGTTTCAAGAAACGCGCAACCATAAATAGGGCGGCTGTTAGAAAATGTTCAGAGGCTAGGCGCCAGAGCCGGCGAGGCCGGAGGCGTACAGCGCAGGTACGTTGAGGACCTCAACGGCTCTGGCAACGACGCATATGGGCATTTTATAACAGCCGCTACAATGTCCGGACGAAGTCTCCTAACAATTGTGTAAATGTCGCGGCGTCCTCTACCTGCGGGTTGTGTCCGACTCCTGCCACGACCGCTAACTGACCTTTCGGATAGGCAGCGACTGCTTTCTCAGCCTCGGCGACGGGAACCACTCTATCCTGTTCACCATGGATGACCAGCACAGGCTTAGCAAAGGCACGAGCGGCAGCCGTAAAGTCGGCGCCGTCAAGCGCGCGGGTGTTGGCCATCACCGATTTGGCGCCAAGCAGACAATCCTCAGCAAAGCCGGCCCAGACTTCTTCCGATACTGGCTTGACTAGGGTAGACTTGAGCGCTGCCAGCAGAATCATCTGATTATCCAGCATCATCTGCACCAGGTCATATTTGATATCTTTCATGCCATCGACCGGAGCAGAATCAACGAGCACCAGCCCCTCAAGCATGTCAGGATATAAGGCTGCGAACTGCATGGCCACCGCGCCGCCGAGCGAATGACCGACCAGAGTGAACGGGGCGAATTCTTCAATTTTTACCAGTTCGGCAATATCTGCCGCATGATCTACCAGACTGACTGTTGCCAGTCCCTCCGGACTTTTGCCATAGCCCCGTAAATCAAGCGCCAATAGTTCAAATTCCTCAGCCATGATATTGATAACGCCTTGCCACCAACGAGTGGAGGCCATGTTGCCATGAATCAGGACAATTCGTTTCGCTCCAGGTTTGCCCTTGCGTAAAGTGTAGAGAGTGCTCATTGACTATTCCCCCTATCAGCCATGTCCGCCCAAATACGAGCGCCGAATTCTATCGTCTTTGAGCAGTACAGACGCTTCTCCCGCCATTACAACCCGTCCTATTTCCAGTACATAGGCGTAATCGGCAGTTTTTAACGCCATATTAGCATTTTGTTCCACCAGCAAAACGGTAGTTCCTTCTTTATTTAGTCTTCTTATTATGGTGAATATATCAGCGACAATTTTGGGCGCCAAACCCAGTGAAGGCTCATCTAGTATCAGTAATCGCGGTTTCCCCATCAAACCTCTGGCAATTGCCAGCATTTGCTGTTCGCCACCGGAAAGGGTACCACCTTTTTGCGCCAAACGAGTTGCCAAAGCCGGGAAATAATTCAGGGCATGTTCTAGCTCGGTTTTGAAATTCCACTTATCTTTACGCGCATATAGCCCGATTCTAAGGTTCTCTTCTACAGTCAGGTGAGCAAAAATTTGTCTTCCCTCAGGGACATGGATGACTCCCAGACTGACAATCTCTTCAGCAGGAACGCCATTTAACGGTTTGCCGATAAAGCTGATTTCTCCTTGGGCGACCGGTAGAATACCGGATACGGCTTTAAGAGTAGTCGATTTGCCTGCCCCATTCGCGCCAAGCAATGTAACGATTTTTCCTTCCGGGACATGGATGGATACTCCATCGAGCGCCCTGACCCGGCCATAGTAGACATCAATGCCGGTAATGTTAAGCACTCGCCTCGCCCTCCCCCAGATAGGCTTTGATGACAGCAGGATTGTTTTGAATAGTCTTAGCGTCACCTTCGGCAATCTTGCGGCCGAATTCCATTACCGTGATGGTATCGCAAATCCTCATGACCAAAGACATGTCGTGTTCCACAAGTAGTATCGTAATCCCTAGCTTATCTTTCAGTTCGACGATCAGATCGCCTAAATGACTGGTTTCCTGCGGATTGAGTCCAGCCGCCGGTTCATCTAAGAGCAGCAGCTTTGGCTTTGATACCAAGGCCCGGGCAAATTCGATCAGTTTCTGTTTACCATAGGGTAGAGAGCCAACAAGGGAATTCGCCGTATCAGCCAGCCCCAGAAACTCAAGAGCCTCCATGGCCGCCTGACGCCGCGCCGACTCTGCCTGCTTCACCTTGCTGGTTGCAAACAGATCGCCGAAGAAACCGCTGCCTCCCAGGCTGTGCTGGCCGACCAGCACGTTTTCGAGCGCTGTCATGCCACGAAATAATTCAACATTTTGAAAGGTCCGGGCAATACCGAGATTCATAACTTGGTCTGAGCGGAGCGCTAACAAGTCCCGCCCAGCAAAGTCTATTTTTCCGACTGCCGGTTGATAAAAGCGGCTGAGGCAATTGAATACCGTGCTTTTGCCTGCCCCGTTAGGGCCGATTAACCCGTGGATGGTCTTTTCGGCTACCGCAAAGCTTAATTCATTAACGGCTGTCAATCCGCCAAACTGTACGGTTACTCCGTCAAGCTGCATTAGCGGCATGATGATTTTTCCCCCTCTCCTGCTATCCTGCGAAATTTCAAACGCTCGGAAAGGGAAGACCATATTTGAACAAGCCCCCGTGGCAGATATAACACGACCAAGATGAGAATCACGCCTGTCAATACCTGCGGCAAATTCTGGGCCACGGCTTTCATACCTGCCGGAAAGCCCCGACTGACTGAATTAAGAACATGCGGCAAAGCGACAATAAAACCTGCGCCAGCAACAAATCCAGGGATGCTGACCAGACCGCCGACAACAATCATGGTCAGATAGTTGACTGACATTCCCAGATGGAAATCTGTCGCGCCGATGAACCGGACCAGGTGTGCGTAAAGTCCGCCTGCCAGACCGGCATACGCTGCGCTCAATGCAAAGGCCAAGGTTTTGTAATGAGTGAGATTGATGCCCATTGCCTGAGCGGCAGTTTCACTGTCCCGGACTGCGATGAAGGCGCGTCCGGTGCGGCTGTTAACAATATTTTTTGCCAGCCAAACTGCGATAACTAAACAGACAAGCACTAGATAAAAGTAGTCTTCTTCTGCTGACAGCTTATAGCCGAACAACAGCGGCGCAGCGGGTTTGAGTCCGTCAAAGCCGCCTGAGACGGTTTCCCATTTGACTAAAATCTGCGGCACGGCCACACCAAAGCCAAGGGTTGCAATCGCCAGATACTGCCCAGACAGGCGCAGCGCCGGGAAACCGAGAGCATAGCCAGCAAGACCGGCTACCAGTGATGACAAGGGTAAAGCCAGCCAGAACGACCACCCCAGTTTGAGGGTTGTGAACCCGCAAAAGAAAGCGCCAATGGCAGTAAAGGCGGCATGGCCCATGGATATTTGCCCGGCAAAGCCGATTAACAAGCCAAGCCCGAGCGCCCCTATGGCGAAAATGCCCATCAGATCAATGAGATAAAAGTAATAGGATGGTTCGGTGAAGTATGGAACGGCTTGCGGCAGTAAAATTACTATAAGCAGAAGCAGCCATCGTAAGTATCGTTTCATGCTACACCTTTTTCCTTTCCACCGTGCCAAGAATACCGGTTGGCCTCACGCAGAGAACGGCGACGATTAGTGCAAAGGCAAATGACCCCTTCATCTCAGTTGAGATGTAGCCAGCTACCAAGTTTTCCAGCACGCCTAGACTCAAACCGCCCAACACCGCGCCAGGCAGGCTGTTGAAGCCGCCAAGCACTGCGGCGGTAAAGGCTTTAATAATGACCTCTGACATCATATTGATATCCAAGAAGGTAACCGGAGCAATAAACACGCCAGCTATCCCGCCAAGCATGGCGCCAACCGCCCAGGTGGTCGACAATACGCGGTTAACCTTGACACCCATCAAGCGGGCTGCCAGGCGGTTTTCCGCAACGGCTCGCATCGCAATGCCGACCAGAGAATATTTGAATACTGCATAGAAGATTACCATAATGACACAGGTCACCACTAAGTTCAAAACATCAGGCAGAGTAATGACAAGCTGGCCAATTTTCACCGGTTGACCACTGACCGCAGTCGGAAAATTGTGTGGCTCAAAGCCCCAAATCCAACCCGCGAGACCATTAATCACCATCATCAGGGCGATGGTCATGATTAGGACATTTAAGAGCGACGCCTTGGCCAGCGGCCGGATAAAAGCTTTCTCAAGAAATACGCCTAAGAGAGCGGCAACCGCCAGCGCACCTGCCAACGCCAGCCAAAACGGCGTATGCAAAGAAAGCAGACTAAAAGCGACAAAGGTACAGAACATTGCCATCTCGCCTTGAGCGAAGTTGACAACGTCGGTTGTTTTATAAATAAGAACCAGCCCCAAAGCAGTCAACGCGTAGAGGCAACCGGTGGCAAGGCCGCTGATAACTTGTTGAATGAAAATCACAGTGTTTTCTCCCTTCAGGAGCGAATCTGGCGAAATAGGCTACGATAACCGCAGAGTACACAGAGGGTGCGTTGAGTACACGAAGGGTTTGGGATTCATTTTGTATAATAAACCGCAGCCCTCTGCGATCCCTCCGCGTACTCTGCGGTTCGAATCCCTGGTCTACTGTTTCAGTACAAACCGATCTTTTGACACCATGTCGAATTTGCCGTTTTCCACCTTAATCAGCAGCAAGTATTTAACGCCTGAGTGAGAGTCGGCTGTATAGGTGATGCCGTTGGCAAGAATGCCGTTAAAGTCTTTAAAGCTTTCCAACGCTTTGATCAGGCCATCGCGATCTATATCCTTACCAGCGCGTTTGAGGCCTTCTACCAGGATTTCCCCGGCGATGAAGCCGGCTGTGGCGAAACCGCTCGGCATTTCGGTCGTGTTGTTGTATTTCTGATAAATCTCGGTGAACTTTTTGAATGCTGGCTCGTTGGGGTCAGCGATAGGCACCCAACCGCCAAGTAGCAAACCATTCGCGGCGTCGCCAGCCAACTTGATGATATTCAGATCAGCGTTGGTATAGGTGGTCAGAAAGTTGGCGTTATAGCCTTGTTTTTGCGCTTCCTTGAGAATGCCGGCGCATTGTCCGACCACTGTGTAGAGCACAACGGTATCCGCGCCTGCGGCTTTGGCTTTCAGTATGTGAGTGCTGAAATCGACGTCTTTGACATCATGAGCGCCATCGTATACCAGGGTGACGTTAGCCTTATCAAGCTGTGCTTTCACACCCTCGAGACCCTGCTTGCCAATATCCGAGTTCTGCCAAAGGACGGCGACCTTCTTCGCGCCCATCTTGTCGGCTGCATACTGGGTCAGAATTCTGCCTTCGTCATTATAGTTGGGCTGCACAGTGAAGGTATTCTTGCGCAGCGGATATGCTGGTTGGCTAGCGCCAGTCATCGGATAAACGAATGGGACACTCTTATCTGTCAGATAATCAAGGGTCGCTAGAACGCCAGGCGTACCCAGTGATGGCGAAATAGCGAACACTTTGTCTTGCTCAACCAGTTTCTTGACCGCTGCTAGTGCATTAGCCGGATTGAACTGGTCGTCTTCGATCAGGAGCTCAATCTTGCGGCCATGCACACCGCCTTGCTCGTTCACATATTTGATGTATGCTTCCATCCCTTTCTTAACCGGAACGCCGACCGCAGCTACCGGACCGGACAGTGCCATAAAGGAACCGATTTTAATGCTGGTGTCAGTCACGCCGGGAACCGTTTTCTTCGGTGCCCCACCGCCACAGCCAGCAACCAACACACCAACAAAGACAAACAGCGCCAGCCATGCTGTCAGCCGAGTAAGTTTGGACAGTTTCATGATAATCCTCCCCATATAGGTTTTTTGTCATCTTCATTGTAGACAATGCTAGTTACAGACCAGTTACAACTTTGGGAATATTCTATAATTTAGTGAATTATTCTGATTTTAATTAAGAAGATTGATCTAGCAAGTTCCGCATGCTGTTAATGAGCGCTTGTAATCCTTCCATACCGGCCAATATCTGCTGCGTAGAAGCAGCCTGATCGCCGGAAGCTCGGCCGACTTCCCGCGAGACTGTCGAAAGTCGGTCGGTTTCGGCGCGAAGCATCTGGAACCCCTTTGCAATCTCTTGCACCGATTTCTCACTTTGGTTTGCAAGAGTGCGAACTTCTGAGGCGACTACATTAAAGGCTCGGCCCTGTTGCCCCAGACGCGCCGCCTCAATGGCTGCGTTTAGGCCAAGCAGTTGTGTCTGATCAGCGATATAGCGAATCAGCCCTAGGGTATCGTCTGTGTGCTTCATCTGATTCAACACCATTGCAGACACATCGCCAATTTGGCCGCCAGCGGCGGCTAACCCCTCCGCTCGCACCGCTATTTCACGCACCGCAGTCACAGACTGCACCATCACGGTATCTGCCTGCTCAGACAGCTCTCTGAGCATACTTTCGCGTTGTGTCGCTTCTGTCAAAACGATTGAGCCTACGACCTCGCCGCTATCCTCAATTAGCGGCACGCCGACTGCCCTATAGGGAATGTTCCAGGCACTGGCTTCTGCCGTTACCTCGGAGATAATCTTGCGCCGCTCGCTGATAACCCGATAGCCAAGGTGGCATTGCTGCAGCAAATCACCTGCCCTGACGCCGAAATCGATCTTTTTGCCTGGCAGGTATATAAGACACTTTTGAACATCATTAACCGATACCGTGAAATCACCTTGCTGCAGCGCCTGGATCACCGGAGCCGCGGCCACAAAGTGGTCTAAGATGCTGCTTACCTGCATGGTTACCTCCTCCATGAATGCAGCGTCCACTACATATAATCAGCCCGGCAAGCCGGGCTGACCCAATCTATCAAGACCCCGTTCCCAGATCGTTCAGAAACGTCCAGGTGCTAGGCAGGTCCGTCGACCCAGCAGCGACGCGTACGAAAGGGTACGCTAGCAATGGGGCGACGGGCCTATTGCGCAACTCTTGGCGCTTTAGCGCCCTTCGCCGCTCTCGGCCGTCCATGGCCTTCGCGGCACCTGAACGTCCTGTTCAATGGAGTTGGCGGCATACCCCTTGCGGGTGCCAACGCAGATGGGCGTTTATCAACGATCTGACTACTACCTTACTTATTAATCCAGGACGGCAGCTTATACTCCGCATTCGCAAACTCTTTCGGATACACCGCATAGCGTTGGCCGTCTTCGGCAAATTGGAAGAAGACGAAGCGGGCATTTGAACCGCCGTACACCAAGTCATGATCCTTCGTGAACTTGATTGGTGATGCCCCCTTATAGTCAGTGGCTTCGAGCGCTTTAATCAGCGGGTCGGTATCAAAGGTTTTAGCTCGTTCGGCAGCATCTTTCAGTACATAGAGAGCATCATAGGCTGGGTATGCAATGAAGTTTGCCGAGTGACCATATTTTTCTTTGAACTTTTTGGCAAAGGCCAGAGTTTTCGGTGTCAGCGGCGCGGGGCCCGAGTTCGGGTTAGCGGTTGTCTCAAAGGCTGCTTTACCACCGGTTTCCTTGAAAAATTCATCTTTCGTGCCAAAAGCGATGGCGCCGACAATAGGCAGAGGAACTTTGTTGTCATTCCATTGTTTCACATAGGTAATGCCTTCCGGTCCGAGGATCGTGTTGATGATAAACTCAGCGCCTGCCTTTTGTGCGTTGGTAAAGTTTGGCGAAAAGTCGGTGGTGTCAGAATTGAAGTATTCGCGATAGACTACTTTCAACCCAGCAGCCTCGATTTTCTTGGCAACCGCCTCGCTGATATCTTGCGAGTACTTTAGATTGGTAGAGAGAATAGCCGCTTTGGTCATGCCGTGTTTTTTATTCAGAACGTCAACGATGAACTCAGCGATGGAATTCCCTTGATTTGTCGAGTCCAGGGTACCAACCCGGAAGTAATATTTATACTTCTCATAGTCTTTGGCTATTCGTTCGATGAGGACTGGAGTGGCTGCGCCCGTACCCAGCCAGATCTTCTTGTTTTGCGCCATGACATCCATCATGCCGTTAACCACGCCGGAACCGACGCCGCCCATCAGGAGGTCGACTTTGTCCTGGGTGTAGAGCTTTTTCAACGCTGCGAGACCTTTTTCGGCTGAGTTTTCGTCGTCGCCGTAGACTAATTCAATTTTCCGGCCATTGATGCCGCCAGTAGCATTGATTTCCTCAGCCGCCAGCATTGCCGATTCCTTAATGGCTACCCCGTGCTCAGTCTGAAACGGCCCGATCACGCCGACTTTTAGCGGCGCATCCGCCTTGGTCGCCGCCGGCTTGCCGCCGCAGCCGCCTAACAACAGAATGCTCAGACTAAACACAACCGCCAGAAACAGGGCCACGCTTTTCTTACCTTTGCCTACCATACATTTCCCCTCCAACTTTTTATTCATTTTGAAGTTTTGGAAACGAGGGTACGTTTTACCGCAGAGTACACAGAGGTCGCAGAGTGGACACAGAGGGAACGAGGGATAGGTTATTTATAACTCTAAACCATACTCAGTAACCCTCTGCGCACCCTCTGTGTTACTCTGCGTACTCTGCGGTTAATGTGCCCCAACGTACCTCTAACTGTCTCTCCTAAATCCCCAAATATAAATCCCGTATGTGCGTGTCACGCGACAGCTCAGCCGGAGTTCCTTCCGCCGCCACCCGGCCGTGTTCCAGCACATACAGCCGGTCAGCAATACCGAGCGCCATGTTGGAATCCTGCTCCACCAGCAGGATGGTGACGCCGAGTTGCTTGATCTCAGCGACGCCCTGGAAGATTTGTTCTTTAACAATCTGTGCCAGTCCAATGGATGGTTCATCCAGCATCAGCAGTCGCGGTCTGGCCATGATGGCTCGAGCGATGGCTACCATCTGCTGTTCGCCGCCGCTCATGGTGCGAGCCATCTGGTTCAGTCTTTCCTTGAGACGGGGAAAAATGCTGTAGCAGCGCTCCAAATCTGCCTCGACTTCGGCTTTATCCTGCCGTAAGAATGCGCCCATTGCGAGGTTTTCTTTAACTGTGAAATCTGGGAAGAGCCGCCTATGCTCCGGGCAGTGAACAATACCCTTTTTCACCAACTCATGCGCCCGGTAGCGACTGACCTCCTCGCCTAGATAAGTAATTGAGCCCGAGACTGGCGCCACTCTTGAGATAGCCCTGAGCAAAGTCGTCTTGCCTGCGCCGTTTGGCCCCAGTACAGCCACGCACTCTTTTTCCTCTACAAACAGCGAGATGTCTTCAAGGATCAGCGCGCTGTCATAACGGACGGAAAGATTACGGGTTTCCAATACTGGCAAGTGCAGCGCCCCCTTTCCCTAAGTAGGCTTCAATCACCAACGGATTATTAACAATATCGCGGGGTGTCCCTTCGGCAATCTTCTCGCCATAATTCAGGGCGATAACTCTATGTACCAGCTTCATGAATTCTTTAAGCTTGTGTTCGATAATCAGCACAGTCAGTCCATGTTCTTGATTGAGCTTGCGCACTGACTCGGCGATAGGGGCGACTTCCTGCACCCCCAGACCGGCAAACGGTTCATCCAGCATAATTAATTGCGGCTTCAAAGCCAGCGCCTTGGCCAGCTCCAGTTTCTTCAGTTCCCCATGAGTCAGCTTTTCCACTGCCAAATCTGCTTTGTCATCCAGACTAACGGTTATCAGCACAGCCTTGGCCCAGTCTTTCGCATATTTCCGTCCGCCAATCAATCCGGTTGCCCGCGGCGAATAGCAGGGAACCAGCACGTTTTCGAGCACAGTTAGGCCATGCAGCGGCCGCGGAATCTGAAAAGTCCGGGCCAGCCCGAGATTGGCTACTGCGTGCGCGCTGCGTCCGGTTATATCTTGTCCAGCGAACACGATTGCGCCTGCCGTCGGAGCGAAACTGCCGGCGATTTGATTGAAAAGAGTGGTTTTACCAGCCCCATTAGGCCCCAGAATGCCGAGTATCTCGCCTTGCTGAACCGTAAAACTGACATCCTTTGTTGCCTCTAAGCCGCCGAACCGTTTGTATAGAGAGCTAACCTCCAAGATGTTCATGAACGCCGCCTCCCTTCACCGCCGAGCCGGTTGTCAGTCTTGCTCCCAGAGTGGAGAAAATACCTTTTGGCATGAACAGGAGGACTAGAATTAACAGCGATGTATAAATGAGAAGGTGATATTCGCCAAAGTGTTTTAGATAATCAGCCGCCACAGCCAGCACGAACGCGCCCAGCGCGGCGTTGATGATCGACCCCGCTCCGCCGACAACCGCCATAATGATGATGTTGAGCGAGATGTGAGAAGCTAGCACGGCATCCGGACCCACATAGCCCAGGTAATGGGCATTGAACGCGCCAGCCATGCCGCCGAACCAGGCGCTGACAACAAAGGCGGCAACTTTATAGAGAGTGGTGTTTACGCCGCCAGCCTCGGCGGCTGCCTCATCCTCACGGATCGCTTTAAGCAGCAAGCCGATGTGTGAGCGACCAATCATATACAGAATACTAACACTTACCACCATGAATACTAGCGCCGCGTAGTAGTCTGTCAACGGATCGCCAGTCAAAAACTCCACACCATAAATTCCGTCTTCGCCGCCGGTGTATTTGGAAAAGATGATTGCTAACCGGTCGGCAATAGCGGCAGCAGCCAGAGTAGCCAAAGCTAGGTAAGGTCCCTTCAGTCGCAGGCAAGGGATTCCGAGCGCCAGTCCGATGCTGGCGGCAGCCAGACCGCCCAGAAGAATTCCCCAAAGCGGGGCGATTCCACCGCCGAATTTGGTGATAAAGCCGACAAGGTAAGCGCCTGTGCCAATGAATAGGGCGAAGCCGAAGTTTTCCTGTCCGGTGAAGCCTGACAGTAGATCCCAGGCCGCTACATATACGGTATAGATGCAAGCCAGAACCAGAACGCTCATTAAGTAGGCGTCATCATACACCAACGGAAACAAGAATAACGCGGCGACCAGCAAAGAGAGAAGCTTGCTTGAAACTGTCATGTTCTTCATAACTACGCCCTCCCCGCTTTACCCATCAGGCCAGACGGTTTAACGATGAGAACCACCAGTACAACTGCCAAGAAAACCAATTCCCGCAAATTGGTGGATATGGCAAGCGATACAAAAGTTTCGATATAGCCTAAAAGAAAAGATACAATCACACTGCCTTCCAGACTGCCTAACCCGCCAAGGATAACAATTGCAAACGCTTTAATCAGCGGGAACAGCCACATGGCTGGCTCAACTGTTAGAAAAGGCGCGACCAGAACACCAGCCGACGCAGCTAGGAAAGCGGAAATGGCGGTGGTTAAGAGATATGCCCGGTCGGCATTGACTCCCATAAATGTCGCAGCCAGTTTATCCTGCGCCACCGCCATGATCGCCCTGCCAGTTGAAGTGCGACGGATAAAGTGCCATAGCCAGACGATCAATACAATCGATACGACGAAGGCAAGCGCACGGGTTGAAGGAACGACCACACCGAACACGTTGATACTACCCTCAACAAATCCCTTAACATTCAGATATTTCGCGCCAAAAATAATTCTAACCAGGTATTGGGTGAAACTAGCCAGCCCCAAAGTCAGAATCATCACCGTGGTTGCCGACTGGCGAACCCGGCTGATGACATAGCGATCAAGGAATAGGGCTATAGCCACCACCGATGCGAGCGAAGTCAATGCTGCAAGCAACAGCGGCAGACCGGCAAACACACTATAGACATAATAGAAATAGGCCCCTAAGAGATAATACGAGCCATGATAAAGATTCACAATCCTGGCTACTCCGAACATCAGGCAGAATCCGAGCGCGAGCAGCGCGTAGAAGGCGCCGTTGACACTGCCGCCGATTAACAGATCAGCAATCATGATATGCCTCCTTTATCGGCCGTTGCTATGCCCTCAGCATCTGAACGGCCTAGATACGGATGATTGTGATACGAAAGATTACGGCACGGAGGGTGCCCTTGACATCGATTTATTGACCTGACTCTTCCTGCGCTTCTTTCATTTGCTGCCCGATATAGTCGAAGGCATCTTCAAGGCTGCTGAAATGGTGTTCTTCGCCGCTGGCGATTTGGCGGGTGAAGACCCGGAAGCAGCCATTGGGTTCTACCGTGCAGCGGACCATATAGGACATGACGATACTGTTTTGATCCATACTATCACCAAATCTGCAGCCTTTCCGCCTCAGCGGCTAGCTGGTCGCGGAAGGCTGGATGCGCGATGGCGATTAGACGGCTTACGCGCTGACGCACCGAGGTGCCGCGCAGTTGGGCAACGCCGTATTCGGTAACAACATAGTCCACATCATTGCGCTGCAGGGACACAACCGCTCCCGGAGTCAATAATGGCACAATCTTTGAAATCGAGTCATTTTTAGTTGTTGAATAGAGGGCAATGATTGACTTGCCGCCTGGAGACAACTGAGCGCCGATGGCAGTATCTGCCTGACCGCCTGTGCCGCTAAATTGACTGTGGCCGATTGACTCTGAGCAGCACTGGCCGGTTAGGTCAATCTCCATCGTGGTATTAATCGATACCATTTTATAATTCTGACCGATAACAAAGGGGTCGTTGACCTGGCAGCCTCGCATCAATGCCACTGCCGGATTATCGTCAATGAAGTCATAGAGTTTTTTCGTTCCTAGAGCGAACGTCGCCACCATCTTGCCGCGATGCAGCGTTTTTTTTCGGTTGGTGATAACTCCAGCCTGGTACAGATCCACCATACCGTCGGTGAACATCTCGGTATGAATACCCAGGTCTTTCTTACTCATTAGTCCTTGCGCGACAGCGTTCGGGATACCGCCGATGCCGAGCTGGATGGTCGAGCCGTCCTCGACCAAATCGGCGATATATTCCCCGATCCGCCGATCCTTCTCACTTGGCTCAATCACCGCTAATTCAGGCACCGGTATCGTGTGTTCAATAAAAAAGTCGACTGCCGACACATGTACTGCCGTTTCGCCAAGGGTGCGCGGCATATTTGCATTCACTTCGAGAATAACCAGATCGGCGTTTTCGATCATTTCCTGTTCATAGGTCAAGCTCAAGCTTAAAGAAACATAGCCATGCTTGTCAGGCGGAGTACAGATGCCGACAAAGATGCTAGGTTTGCGGTGTGCCAGCCGCTTGCTGCCGGCAAAGTGCAGGTTGTTAGGAATAAAGGACACGGTTTGCTGAGCCTGCGCCTTGCGCATGGCCGGGTTGTAAAACCAGCCTTCATTGAGGAAATGGCCTTTCATGGCAGGGTCAACGAAGAATGGGTAATTCTGCATGTTCAAACAAGTGGAAATGACCACATCTTTGACTCGTGGCGAGCAAGTGTGCAATGCGCTCATAAAACCCTGCGGCTCCGCACCCGCCATGGCGACCACGATATGATCGCCTGTCTTCACTTTGTCCAGGGCTTGCTCCCTGCTGATCTGTTTGTTACGAAACATCGCCTGATGATCCATCAATAACGCCTCCTGATTTTTGGCAATAAGAAAGCAAGGCACCCTGGTTAGGCGCCTTGCTTACTAACCTTGGCACTTAAAATTATCGTTTTCTATTTACGCTGGCAATCGACATATATTCCACTCCCGCTATGCATTGGCGGCTGTTTCCAACTAGCAATGCACACAAGAGCGGCATAGCCGAAGCTAGGAAACAGGTCCCCATTTAATGATATTCGCTGCCCAGGCATAACCAATTCCGGCCGCGATCATGGCAATAACGGTTCCGTCTTGAACCTTGCCTTGTTCGAGTGCCAGTTGCAGCGAGAGGATTTGGTCAATCTGTCCGATATGACCGAATTCAGATAGATAGACAGACTGTTCTTCCGACAGTCCAAGTAGCTCCAGCATGTGCTTATGCATGGAATACTTAAAATGCAATACAGCCAGATAGCTGATGTCACGGCGAGTCAAGCCGGACTCTTCAGCTGCCTGATCGATGCACAACAGCCAGTTATCCATAGACACCACATTTAAGCGGTCTTTCATATGCTTTTCATCAAAAATTTGCAAGGATTTATACGCTTTACCCAGGTTTTCCCCGCTAATCGGTTCAGCCGTACCGCCATAGCGCACGCCAACATCACGCGCTAACGACCCATCTGTCATCAGATGCGAACCCAGCAGTGCATTGCGGCCATAGTCCTTTTTCAGGATGATCGCGCCGCCGCCTGCGGCTAGATTATACATCATCGACATCGCAGGGTCCTGGTAGTTGACAAAGTCGCCATTACGATAACCGCCAACAACCATTACGGTGTTAAGCTTCGGATCAGCCAGCATCATATCTTTGGCAATTTTCATGGCAGCCACGCAACTGCAGCAGCGTTGCTGCACATCAATCGCCCAGGCGCGGCAGGCGCCGATCTGCTCCTGAATATAGATGCCAGATGTAGTCAGTGGATACTCTTTCCACTCCTCACCAATGCAAAGTATCAGATCGAGCTCCTGAGGGTCAACGCCGGTTCGCAGCAAGCAATCGTTAGCTGCGCGCACGCCCATGTCTTGCGTGCCGTCATCCAGACCGGGAATCGTTTTTTTGCTAAAGCCAAGCTTGCTGACGACATCAGCCTCAGCCCAACGTCCGCCAGTGGCTTCTGCCACTTCTTTGGCGGTCATGTATGTCGCCGGCAGATACACTCCGGTGCCAACAACGCCGATATGCCTTGCCGCCTTAGTCATAAACTCACTCCTCTCCCAAACGCTGCAAACAGAGTAAATTCGCCGCTCTCGCTTGCGTTTAACCTAAGTTTAGAGAGGAGTAGTTACAATTGAGTTACAAAAATTCCAATAATTCTAAATGTTCTCGTCAGAAACAGATAGTTTTTTAAATAATTCACTTGTTTCCTTGGCTGGAGGCACGCCCAATTCAGACATCAAATTATCGCGGCACTGGCGATACACCCGGATAACCATGGCCCGGTTGTTCTGCCGATAGTAACACTGCATCAACAGGCGGTATGCCTCCTCCCAACAGCTGTCCTTGCCAATAATACGCAGGCACAGGGAAATACACTCCTCGCTTTCGCCTCTCTCGAACAGCATGTGCGCCATGCGCTCTGCAGTTGTGATGTAGAGCATCAATAGCCGTTCCCGCTCTTCCTGACACCAATCTTCATAACAGCACTCAGGCAGAAAATCGCCTTTGTATTGATTGAGCGCCAGGCGATATAGGCGAATGGCCTGCTCAGGGTCCTTAGCTGCGATGCGGGCGCCGCGTGAAATATAACTTTCAAATTCGTCCACATCCAGCTGAATTCCGGTGGCCAAGTTCAGACCATACGAGCTGCTCTGCTTCAAAATATAAAAAGAATTAGTCCTTGCGCTGCGCGAAGGCTCAAGCGCGTTGATCAAAGCGTTCATCGCCACTTTAAAGTCCCCGTCTGAACCGGCTTCACCCCATAAAGCTTCAACTAGCTGCTCTTTATGAATCAGTTGCTTGCGGCAGGTAACGAAATACTGCAGCAGCTGTTTAGCTTTTTCTCGCTGCCATTCTTTAGCACGAATTTCCTCAAGACCGCGCCAGACGCGAAACTGGCCCAGGGCCTGCACCCGCAGCGTATAGCCGGGGTGTCGCTCAAGACCGGCGGTTGATCCTAAGTCTGCCAGCAAGGCAGTTACATATGTCCGGCAAATACCTTCCTGTTCGGCCAGCAACAACAGCGGTATGACTTCCTGCGGATCGCGCAGCCCTAAAATGGTTGGCCGGGTAAACAGAAAATCAAGATCATTGGCCTGAGTCCGGGTTAAAAGACTTTCGCCGACGCGGCGAAAAGTCGCTTGCTCACCAGTCACAGCCGCTGTCATTGCCAACCAAAACATGGCCACTGTCGACAGGTAGCTATCGCCGCAACGCACAAACGACTGGTGAGCGCGGTCAGCCCAACCTTGAGCTTGTTCATAGGACGCAGATTTATAATAAGCGATCGCGATTGCCAATTCGTTCATCGCTACCATCCAGTCATCTTTTGCTTGCTTGCTGACCCGCAGTCCCTCCATACCATAGCGCAAGGCAATTTCCTGACTGCCATGATGGCCGTATAGTACACACAAGCCAAATAACGGCTCAGCCTTGCCTTTTTCCACTCCCAGTGAAGAAACAATATCCAGCGCCTGTTGGTAGCATTCAACGGCTTCCGTCATTTCAGTCCAGGACTTTAGCTGCTTGGCGTGTCCTAACCGCATATAGGCGACAGCCTGCACAAACACGGCTTTCATACTGAGGCCGATATTCAGGCCTTCCTGAGCATTGGCCCAGGCTTCATCCACTTCGCCCATAAACGCGTTCAGCAATCCGAGCAGCAGCGGCGTCTCACGGTGTGAGCGGGGCAATGGATACGGATTGCGCCTGCCTGTCTGGCGGTTCAATATGCTTTTCGCCATATGAAGTCGCCCGGTTCGCAGATTCATCCGCGCTTCCACGTCACCACGGCTGTCTTCCATGAACAGTTCATTGGCCTGGTGAAACAGAGAAGCAGCCTCTTCAGCCCGGCCCTGATTAACCATATTTTCCGCTAACAGTTGATAGAGACGCGCCCTCTCTTGAGCGCGGCTTTTATCCACCAAGTCAAGCGCCTGCATTAAATACCGCTCAGCCAGCACCGGCTGCACAGTGTCGAGATACACCAACGCGTACGCTTTGGCCACCTGATAATGGCCCACTACACTGCCCAAATTGGTAAAGCCAGCTTCAGCCAAAGCGTAGCACTCTTGCGCGGCGGCAAAATCTCCGGCTAGGCGGTACATATCGCCACGACATAAAATAAGTTCTGGCGCCGACGACAACAATTCAGCAGGCAGTAAATCAAGCCATCGCTGCAGTTCCCCCTGCAGCCCACTGGTCATCAACTCGCCAGTCATGCCCTTCATGAGTTCAATGGCATCACTGTAAAACTTTCCTGCCAGCAGATGTTCTACCGCTTGCCTACGGTCATCTTTTTGCCTGTAGCGGGCCGCAGCTTTATAATGTAGCTTGGCCAACTCGGCTGGTGTAAAGCCTGACATCCGCCGCAAATAACCACGGAACAAGTGATGGTAGCGATACATGCCATCGCCGATACGAAAAGTAAACAAACCCTTGGTTTCGAGACTCTTTAGTAATTCGGATGATTTTTCCCTGTCAAAAATCGCATCACAATCTTCACCCTGCATCAGTTCAAGCACAGCAGTCTGACGCAGGAATAGGCGGGTCTGTTCTGATTGATTCGCTAAGTAGTCAGCCAGTAAGTATTCGAACAGCTCCATCATCGACTGCGGCAAAGAGGCCAACGCTGACTCCCAGGAACAGCCCTTGCGCATTAGCTGGCCTAACATATGTAAAGCCATAATCCAGCCTTCCGTCTTTGCGGACAGGCTAGCTGCCATTCGCTCATCCAGCGGCAAAGCATATTGAGTTTGAAATAGCTCCTGAATTTCGGTTTGTTTAAAGGCCATATCTGTCTCATCGATATCAAGGACCAATCCGTTGGCTCGCTTAATCGCGAGCCCGGGCAGAGGCGCCTTCTCCCTGGAAGCAATAATGACGTGAATCCGGTCAGTCAGTTGCTCGACAAATTGCTCCACCAGTTTGTGAACTGCGGAGTGATCGTCAACCATCTGGTAATCGTCAAGAACAATGACTGTGTCACGGTTCAGCTTCCGCCCTAACTGTTCAGCTAGTTCGCCAATCGCTGCTGCCGGATCGACAGAGCCTTGCCGCTCATCCCAGGTTAACATGTGCAAAGTATGTTCGCCGATCTCTGGAAAGCGCCTAAGCAGGGCGTGAGCGACATGCAGCAAAAACGTCTGCGCCGCACTGTCCTCCTCACTGCAATTGATCCAAAGCACGTCAGCCTGTTTATCGCTAAAAGCCTGATTTAGCAAGGTTGTCTTGCCATAGCCCGCACCTGCACGGATCACTGTCAACGGAACCCGCGTGGCTTCTCTTACCTTTTGCACGATCTGGGGCCGCTCAATCACATGTTTGGCCAGCTTAGGCCGCAAAAACTTCGCAGCAAATAAAGGAGTATATACATTTGCCATTTCACAACCACCTGTCTTGCCGTTGGCCGGTCTATCTGTTTGAATATTCTCGTTATAGAAAAAAATTCCTGCAAAAAATTGGGACTTATTGTTTGGAAACTGCTTCTCTTACTCTCGGCGGTAAATTCAAGCAGGACTTCAACCCTCGTTGCCGAATAATGGCAAAAAAGAGTTTCGGGAGGGATTCAGTGTGTTGGCTCGAATGACGAGGATTTGGATTGGAGTGGCGGTTCTGCTGCTATTATCTATGCCGATGACGTTCGCGGGATCACCGCGAGAAATGGATTTTGACGGAATCCAAATTACGCTTGGACAAGCGAGCAACCAAGCTTTGTCACACTTACATGGCACATTTGACCTGCAACCGGTCAGTGGGCAGTCTGGTTCTTATACGGTTCAGACCAAGGGCAAGTCAGGCAAGGTGCTTGGCATAGTCACTTTTCAAAATGGAAAAGTTGTTCAACTTGAGCGCGAACGTGGCAATGTCTTTGATGTCGGTCAGGGAAAAATAATAACCACTCTGATGAATGAACTTGTAAAAGAAGGCAATACCCATGCTGAGTTTGCGATGGACAAGCGGCTGATAAACGGCGTCAGCCATGACATCATTATCGTAAAACTTCCGGGCAAGCGTCTCTATATTAATATCAGCAACCCAGCGACAGGCAGCGGGCAGATTATTTTCCGTGAAATACTAGTAGAATGAATAAGGTGAGGCCTTAAGGCCTCACCTTATTCATTCTTTACGCCGCTCGGCACATGCCCTGTCGGCGCTACTCTTGACGCGCTTTGGCAATACGTCTGTTGGTCGTCAAAGAATATATGCGGCTTAAACTTATCCAAGATCGGCGCCTTGTCTAAGCCGCCGAGGAAGAACGCCTCATCAATGCGCACTCCCCAAGACCGCAGCGTCTTAATCGCTCGTTTATGGGACGGCGCACTGCGGGCCGTCACGAGCGCGGTGCGGATCGGCATCTCCGCCGAGTTGCGGTAAGATCGCTGGACTTTGTTAAGCGCTTCAAGAAATGGCTTAAACGGTCCTGGCGGCAATGGGATGTCACTTTTCTCGACTTCATGTCGCACGAACTCTGCCAGCCCATGCTCTTGATACACCCGCTCAGCTTCATCACTGAAAATTACCGCATCACCGTCAAAGGCGATTCGGATTTCACCGCTTTCGTCATCAGTAAATTGCAAATCAGTATAAATAGTCGCACTGGCATAACCGTTCGCCAGTGCTAACCGTACATCATCCGGGTTAGCGGACAAAAACAGATCTGCTCGAAAGGCACTGAGATATTGATACGGCGAGCGGCCGTTGGTGAAGGCAGCCCGTGTGATATCTAACCGATGATGCTCAATGGAATTAAAAACCCGCAGCCCGGTGTTGGGGTCATTCTTTGACACCAAGACGATCTCCACCGCCGGTTCTTGCGTCTCCGGATAACGTAACGCCAACAGCCGTCGAATCAACGGGAAGGCAACACCGCAATCCAATGTCTCCTCTTCATGCTGCATTTGGTAGCGGGCATAGGCTTCTACCCCTTCGTTCTCAAACAGCCGGTTGCTCTCATCTAAATCAAACAACGCCCGCGATGAAATCGCGACCACTAGTTTATTGTCTAATGTTGTCGGCATAATTGATCCTCCCACACATAGATAAGTAGAGCTTTCCCTGTCAGGTCTGGAATTTCCTGCTCTAGCTTCTGACATGGTTAAGAAAGACCACTGACGTGTCTTTGGAGGGACGAAGAACGTATAGCGGTTAAAGTGATCGCGAAGAGTCGAAGAGCGCAAAGGCATTTTATATAGTAAAAATACCGCTTTGCGAAGCTTGCGCGCTTCGCGGGCTTCGCGCTAACGAACTTCTACTGTTATAGTCTTTAGACGGTCGAAAAAGGGCCCTAGCCAATCGCTAGAGCCCTCATTGTATTTCTCTCTATATAGCAACTACTTAATTGCACTTACGGCTTTTACCACCAGCGGATAAACGGCTTGAATCACCTGAAAAGCAGCAAAGCAAATGATTAAAGCCCCACATCCCTGAACTACTCGTGTGAATATCCTTGTCGTCCGGAACAGGCACCTCTTTTGCAACGCTCTGCTTCCATACTTACCCAGTAGCGCTACTGCGCAAAAAAGAATTAACAGAAATCCGAACTGGCCTGGGGCAAAGAAGCCAATCGTGCCTTCCCACAAGATTTTGGTAAACTCCCATACATAGGCTGCACTACGGACAAGAATATCATACATACACGCACTCCCCCCTTTACTAGTATATATGTCGTAATGGGGTTTGGCAGACTTGATGATTTGAGGATATGAAAAAAGATTCTAGCAAATAGCTAGAACCCCGTTTTCTTGGAGCCGATAGTCGGACTCGAACCGACGACCTACGCATTACGAATGCGTTGCTCTACCAGCTGAGCTACATCGGCGTATAATACGTTATATAGTATACTGCGTAGCGTTCGTAAAGTCAATATCGGCGAACCATCGACCTACGCATTATGAATGCAGAAGTGGCGGGCAGGATTTCTGTCAGCCATGTGGAAATCAGATTACATTCAGCTGTGAAAGGAAACCCGCTAATGAAACTAAGTCCTATTTACGCCGAATACATTCTAATCTTTGTCGCGTTTGTCTGGGGCTCAAATCCGCCAGTTATGAAGTGGAGCCTGCAGTATATCGACCCGATGTCCTTTAACGCCATGCGCATGATGGTCGCTTGTATCTTATCCAGCGCTCTTGCCCTGCTTCGCAAATCGTCTCAACCGTTGCGGCGAGAAGACGTACCCGCCTTATTTAAGATTAGTGCATTCGGCTTTTTTGTCTTTCAGATTTTCCTTACACTTGGCGTAACCCGGACTACGGCTGGTAATACTTCATTATTGCTGGGAATGCTACCAATTTCTGTCGCAATCATTAATGCCATTACCGGCTTAGAACGAATTACACGAAGAATCATGATCAGTATCGCCTTAACTTTGCTGGGCGTGATCGTAATTGTTTTAGGCTCAGGCCAAGAACTAAGCTTGGCAGGCGACCATCTTGTTGGCGCCGCTTTTCTCCTGTGCGCGCAATGCGGGTACGGCTATTACACAGTCTTCTCCCGTAAACTGACTGAGAAGTATTCACCTTATCAGATTAATGCCTGCGTGTTTGCCATAACCACCGCATTGTTTGCGTTGATCGCTCTACCGTCAATGATCGTGGCTGACTGGAGTCAGGTAGCTTTATCTGCTTGGGGCGGCATCATTTACTCAGGAGTCTTTCCTTTATGGATCGGCAACATTCTCTGGGTATGGGGCGTTGGCGTAGTCGGCAGCGCCAAAGCGTCATTGTTCAACAACCTGGCACCAGTGTTTGCGATTCTGATTAGTTATCTGTTGTTGGGCGAAGCCTTCGGCCTGATCCAAGCATTAGGGGCGGCAATCATTTATGCGGGCCTACATATTGGACGAAAGCAGCCTGAAACTGCAGAGTGACTATTGGCTCTACGAGGGAAAAGAGCCCTAGTGCTATGTCAAAGGTTCTAAACCACTAGATTTCCATTCTTCAGTTTGTCGAGAAACCCTGTTTCAGACCGTTTAGAAATGTCAAGATGTTGTTACCTATGAGACTAGCAACTAACTGACGCAGGAAAACGGAGTAGCATCACTAGGCAGGCCCGCCGACCCAGCAGCGATGCGTACTTAAGGGTACGCTAGCAATGGGGTGGCGGGCCTATTGCGCAACTCTTGGCGCTTTAGCGCCTTAGTGTTGGCGGCATACCCCTTGCGGGTACCAACGCAGATGGGCGTTTATCAACGGTCTGGGGAATGGGCTATGCAGAAACTGCGTTTCGGCATAGCCCCATTCTTAATTAAATTGAGTATCTTCTTTCCGTTTGCCGCTGCGTCTTGATAATGACCTTGCCGCCTTTGATGACATACAGCTTATCCGGCAAGTCGATGATGGCGTCGCTGACCTTTTTGGTATCCAGAAGCACCACGTCGGCATTGCAGCCCTCTTTTAATCCATAGTTGCTAATATTCAGCGCCTTAGCCACGCGGGTTGTAATCATCGGCAGCACACTAGGCAGATCATCAGCGCCGCCTAGGTGCGCGGTGGGAATGGCTAGCATGGCGATTTGGAATAAGTCGCCGTTACCATATGGCGTAAACGCATTGCGAATATTATTGGAACCCAGACAGACATTTACGCCCGCTTTGTTCAGCGCACGCACCGGCGTCAAAGCGCGGCGCACATTATAGGTATCGTTCCGTCCGCCCAGATGTAAATCTGTCGCCGGTAAACACATGACGTTAATCTGCGCCTCAGCCATCAATTCCAACAGTGGATGCAACTGGTCGGGAGGAAATGCTCCTAAACTGGTCATATGGCCGACGCTTACCCTGCCTTGATAACCTTCAGCAATGGTTTTTCTGCACAGGTACTCGATTGACGTTCCGGCAATATCATCCTTAAAATCCTGGTGGAAATCAAGCGGCATCTGATACTTTTTAGCAATCTCGAAAACTAGGTCAATATGATCGTTGGCAGAAAAATCATTATAGGGAATTCCGCCGACTACATCGGCTCCCATTTTAACGGCTTCATGCATCATGGCTTCGGTGCCGGGGGCTTTCATAATGCCCTCCTGTGGGAAGGCAACCACCTGCATGTCGATAACATGCTTATACTTTTCTTTGAGTTCAAGAATAACCTTAAAACCGGTAAAGCCGCCGGCCGGGTCAAACTCCGAATGCGTGCGTACATGGGTAGCGCCATTCTTGATAATCATTTGCAATGCCTTTTCAGCGCGTTCCCTCACATCTTCCTTTGTAAATGAAGGCTTAAGCGCAGCAGTAACCGTTATTGCCTCTTGCAGTGTACCGGAACGATTAGGTTTACGATCGGCAATCAATGCTTTATCCAGATGCAGATGACTTTCGACCAGACCTGGAATGAGCACTCTCCCGTCGGCCTCGATGATCTCGGCAGCGTCCATGCCGAGTTCTGGCGCAATGGCGGCGATTTTCCCCGCGCAAAGCCCTACATCAACCAGTGGCTGATTGTCTTCCAACCTTACTTTTCTCAAGATAATATCCATACTCTTCACCCCTCTAACCATTGTTTATACTACACCAATACCAGTGACATAACCAGGAGAATGGCCATACACATCAGAACCCAGGGCGAATTGCCCTTGGACACCTGCTCAATCGGTATCTGGAAGCCAGATGACAGAGCTTGCATGGTAATGTTAACGAAACTCATCTGACTGCCAAGCCCGACGCCCATGACTACAAAACCCATAGAAAGCGGCGAGAACTTGAGTGCAACGGTTACCGGAATAATCATAGCCAAAACGGTTCCGACGTACGCTCCAGCCGGCACACCAATCAGGAAACCGGCCAGCACAGCGGCAGGGTTCATCAACCAGTCGGGAGCGGCCTGGGCGATGCTCGCGATGGTTTTGAATGCACCAATCTTTTCAATCATGTAGATAAAGGTCAGAAAGAAGCCAACACCGAACAGTCGGGTCAGGATATAGCTTGAGCCATCCATCAGAGCATTGAACGAATCATTTATCTTCATCTTGGTGCAAACAGCAATTAACAGAATAGTCGTAATGCTGTACACAAGCGGGCTGAGCAACGGCATGCCCACCGCCTTATTGACGAAAGGCCCCGCCAGCACGGAGAACAGCAGGAATATAGCGGGAAGCGTAGTACGCCATAGCTCAGCATCAGTCGATGTATTTTGCTCAACCGGCGATCCCGGTTGCACCAGCACGCCGCGTTTTTTCGCTCCATAGTAAGCAATGCCGAGTGCAATCAGAGAGAAAATTATCCAGTATGGCCGCATAAAACTCACATAATCCTGTACCCCTACTCCGGTCAGTTTAGAATAGATACTGGATTCGAGCGATGCCGGTGAAGTGGTGAACGAAACGGCAGCCGCGATCGACATGCCGGCGATGACCTCGGGAATAACGCCAACTGCGGCAAATGCCAGCGGCGCGAGAACGACAGCGGTGCCGCCGCCGATTCCTGACATATAGGTGGCAGCAGCCTGCAAAAATACGATAAAGACAGCCATCATCTCGACGCGCCCGTTCACAGCTCGATTCATCAGCGTAAGAGCGGAGGTGTAACCGCCGGATTTGAACACAGCAAATGCGATAGCCGAATTGATGATAGGAACCATGATGGTCAGCAGCAGCGGCATAGTGTCGAGGAAAATCTTGTTCGCAGCTGCGAGCGAGATACCGCCGATCAGCATGGCGAGAATACCTCCTACCAAGCCGGCGGCAATCATGTTTACCCGTTTGAACAAGAGCACAAGAATAACAATGAGAGGCAACACACTAATTAATGCATTTATCAAGTAAATCTCTCCCTTACTCATTATTAGTGAGACCAGATACGCTTTTTATGGCGTTATTACCGTCCCCCCCTCCAGTCCATGTTGAATTTGTTCTAGTGATGTAATCAGCGCAGTATTGCCGCTGCTGCGGACAAAGGCCACTGCTGCCGCAATTTTCGGTCCCATGCTGCCTGGTGGGAAATGACCTTGATCATAATACAGCTGAGCTTCTGCAACTGTCATTTTATCCAGATAGCGAACGTCCGGCTTGCCGAAGTTGATCGCGACTTTATCTACGCCTGTGACTAAGACCAATATGTCAGCATGAATTTCTTCAGCTAAAACGGCAGAAGCGAAGTCTTTGTCAATGACAGCCTCTACACCTTCTAGATCTCCGGTTGGGCCTTCAATAACCGGAATACCGCCACCGCCGCAGGCGATAACAACCTTCCCTGCCTTAGCCAATTCTTCAATTGCTGACTTTTCAATGATACTGATCGGCTTGGGCGATGGGACAATTCTTCGATATCCTCTCCCGCTATCCTCAGCAAATATAAAACCTTTTTTAGCGGTCGCAATTTCAGCAGCCTCTTTGGTTAAAAACGGACCAATCGGTTTCGTGGGGTGAAGAAAAGCAGAATCGCGCGGATCAACCATCACGTGTGTTAGCACGGTGACAACATCGCGCTTTACGCCTCGCTGCTTAAGTCCATTGAGGCATGAACGCTGGATGAGATAACCAAGTTGTCCTTGACTCTCTGCTCCGCAAACATCTAACGGCATGGGAGGGATAGTTTCTTTAGCCGCTTCAACCTGCAACAAAATATTGCCTAC
Organism: Anaerosporomusa subterranea; assembly: GCF_001611555.1. Lineage (NCBI taxonomy): Bacteria > Bacillati > Bacillota > Negativicutes > Acetonemataceae > Anaerosporomusa > Anaerosporomusa subterranea. Next base: position 213,155 of record NZ_LSGP01000020.1, on the reverse strand, counting down.
CTGCGGCCCATTCCCATGAGTCAATACGACGTTGTTCCCACTGGCAATCAGATTGACAACTCCAGACAGGCCTATTTCGATATTTTTTACCATCTCATCGAGTGTGCCTTTTTGGTTTTCCTTGGTGATTGCGTTGCCGCCAATAGCGACAACTATCAGCGTCTGTTCTGGCATTGTTTCACCTCATGCCTGTTATTCGCCATCAAGTGGAAACGCTTTGAGCGCTTTAACAAAAGCAGCCATCGGCGGATTCACGATACCTGCGCCGATTTGGCCTACTCCCGGCTGCTTGTGTGCAACGCCCGTGTTGATAATCGGCAATATGCCGGTTTCAACTACCTTGCAAATGTCAATACCGGCGGCTACGCCCTTAAAATCGAGATTCGGCATTGGCATGTTCGGATTGCGGTCAATCACAATATCACCCATGGTGAGGCTGTATTGTATAGCGTCCTCTACCGAGCCGGCGCCAACAAAATTAACAACCGCCGGGGCGCATCCCATGGCCATGCCACCGATGCCGATACATTCCGTAATCGAGCTGTCTCCCATGTCCAGGTTTGCGTCCTCTTTTGTAAACCCTGGGAAATACATGCCTTGCACCTCATTGCAGGGTCCGGTAAACCATTGGGAGCCCAAACCGCTGACTTGAATCCCGAATTCCACTCCATTGCGGCTCATGCAGGTAACCATCGTACTGTAAGGAATATCTCGTGTGGGATCCATAATCGATTTCGCGGCAGCCATCGCTATATTCAGGAAAAACTGCTCATTGCCTTTGACGACAAATTCTACGATCTTCCTGGACTGCCCATGATCCTTGACCACTTCTGCCAATTCGCCAGCTATTTGCTTATAGAACTGCAGACTGGCCGCCACATTGCGTTGATGCATTTCGTCACCCATAGCCAACGCTTGCGCCATGATCGGGTTCAGCTTGACGCCGCCTGCCATGGCAATCGCTTCATCCAACACTGGCGCAAGAACCATTTCCAGCCACTTCAAGTGTTTGATGACTGCGTCGCTATTGGCGCCGAATCGCATGACCTTACCCAGTCCCTCATTGATCGTGCAATATGCATAATTGCCAAAGGTAATGTTCTTGACAACAAATACCGGCATCGAGTAACTAATAATGCCTGTCATTGGACCGACTGCCTGGTGATGATGATTAGGGCCATAATCGATGCCGCCCTCATCCATCAGCTTGATAGCGTCTGCTTCTGTTTTCGCTAAACCCTCATAGCGGATAGCGCCAATAAAGGCAGCGCGCATCGGTCCGCACATATCTTGCCACTGAACAGGGGGGCCGGCATGAAAAATCATGTTTTTCTTCATGCCGGGAAATGCTTCATTTGCCGTTTTTATGCCGACCATGACTGCCTGGCCGGCTTTAAGACGCTCATGCGCTTCACGATTGGCGCGGTCAACCACAGTTAACCCGTTCTCATCACAGGGCAGGGACTTGAGTTTGAAGAGGATATCAATCAACTCTTTATCTCCTCCGGCAGGAGGCTTCCAGTTTAAGTGGCAGTATTCAGTGCCGTTTTGTTTAAATGCCTCAGTGAAATGTTCGAGGCCGATATTCACCACATTTGGCTTTTCTGTAAAGAGTCCTTTTGCCGCCATTTGCACTAGCCCCTTTCCCTTGTTTGTATAACATCGCATGCCAGTTTTGCCGCTAAATCATTAGACGGCAGGATAATTACGCCAGCATCCTGCAGTTTTTTGATCTGGTCGCTGCGACTGGGAACATCTTTTTCAGTGCCAGTTACAGAGGCAATCAGACACGGCAGGCTGTGTTTTTTGCCGGCTGTCTTGATAATACCGGCTAAATCACCAGCCTGATCCGGGAAAGCACCATGACCAATGACTACATCAAACAGGACGACAGCAACCTGAGGATCGGCCAGTTCTTCGGCAATACGCTTATGTTTGCTTGTCGGATCAATCATCGGATGCGGTTTGCCAACCGTAAATTCATCTTCGCCCATGTCTAAAAAGGTATGCCCGATGCTGCGTTGCAGATTAGCCAAGCGGTTCATGTTCTTCAATGGAATGTTGGAATAAATGCTGGCAGGATCGATTACTTTCCCAAAGATATCTAGAGCTTCATAGCATAAAGTGCCGCCGCCGAAAATACCTCTTAGGAACCTGCCATCTGTCGCTTTATCAACAGCATCCTGTACTTTCTGCTGATAAACAGCGTCATCAATGAGAGAGGCTGCAATACCGCCAGCCAGCTTGACCGCCAACAACGCCGTGTGCGCCAGTGTCGCCGCTGTTTTTGCTCCAGCTGCTGTTTCCAGTCCATAGTCGTCACTGCCTACATAGTGCACAACCACCGGCTTTGTTGTTTGCTGAATTAGCTCGGCAATCTTGGCTCTGACCGAATCATGCGGAGGTTTTGAAATCAGTACAATAACCTTGGTGGCATCATGCTGAATAAGGTATTGAAGTCCTGTGATAAAGCTTATACCGCCGACTTCTTGCTTGAGATCGCGCCCGCCAGTGCCGATAGCCTGACTGATGCCCTGCCCCATTTGATCGATGATACATGTTACTTCCTGGGTACCTGTACCGGAGGCGCCAACCACGCCAATACAGCCTTCAGCTACATTATTGGCAAACGCCAGGGGGACACCATTGATGATTGCCGTGCCGCAGTCAGGCCCCATGACAATTCTCCCGGTATCCCGCGCCATTTCTTTTAATCTGCGTTCATCAGCTATACTGATATTATCGCTATACAACATGACATCCAGATTGTTGCGCAACGCTTTGGCTGCTTCATAGGCCGCATAATCACCAGCCACTGAAATCAGCGCCATGTTGCGTCCTGAATCAGCAGCGAGTGCCTGTTCCAACCGTTCAGGAGTTTTGCTGCCATTAGACTGCTTTTTCTCTTGATTGGAGGTAGAAATCATGTCTACAGCAACATGTATCCCCGCCTCTGCCTGTTCTTGGGTTTGCGCAATCAGAGAAATAGCCAGATCATCCGGTTTGGCATTTTGAATTTGCACTGTCATCAAGCCTGCCGTCTGAAACAATTCTTTGTTCCGCTCTGTAGCCATCATCACAGAAGCCATTTCAACACCGGCTAACTGGCTTAATTGGCTGGAGACTTTCATTAAAAATACTGAATCACGATAAGAGCCTGCGACTACTAATGACTTAACATGTCCCAATAGAATCCCTCCTGGTGTATTTCCCAACATTAATCGGCATTTGCCCCGACATAAGTTGTTGAAATATTTTTTCTATTATCTCTCAATAAAACTATATCATTAACTTGCGCCAGTCGTCATTGTGCATACTTGTTGAATCCAAAAACCTTTTTTATGCATTGTGCTAAAAATGAAGAAAGACCGTGATCCACTTAAGTGGATCACGGTCTTTCTTCGCATTTACGTCTCGCGATTATCCATTACTTTTTTCATTTTCATCATTAGCAGGAGAAACATCCGGACATTATTGTTAGCTAAGTCAAGATTAATGATTTCGCGAATCTTATCCATCCGATAGGTTAGGGTATTCCGATGGATATATAGAATCTGCGCGGTATTGGAAAGATTGAAGCCATTGTCGAAAAATGTCCGGAGTGTTTTAACCAACTCCATTTTGGCATTTTTCCGGTCGAAATCTTCTAGCTGCCCAAGAGTATCTTTGTACAAGAATTCGTATTTGCTCCAATCTGCGTCAGCCAGCAAATACTCGATAATGTAGTCTTCAAAATAATATATTCCATCTCTTGTCACACTCGATGAACCGCGGCCAATGCGCATTGCCTCCAGTGCCGAGTTGTAACTCTTTGACACATTGATTGCCGAACCCGCCAGGCCGATTCCCGCGGACACAGTCAGCCACGGAGCGCAACTTTGTTTAATCTCACATTTGATTGAATCCACAATCTCAGTAATAGTGTCTTTAGCGTTGGCGGCAAACATTGAATACGGCAGCAGCAGTACGATTTGGTCGCTTTTACTAAAACTGGATATTGATAAACCTGCTTGTTCGATCACATTGTCGGCAATGTGAGTGATTTCTTTTTTCAATTTTTGTACAGATGTTTCGTTTCCCGAGAACGTATTAAGAAAAATATGATTAAAGTGATCTATCCCAAAGACCAAACACAAATATTTTTCATCAGCGTTGATGCCAAATTGGGCGCCACGGCGCTCCAGCACCGCTTTCGACTTAATATTGCCGCCCAGATAGTCGTTGAAAAAGTCCGCTCGCAGATTTTGTTGCATTTCCCGTTGTATCTTTCTCTTTAGCAATTCGAGCCCAACAACCATGGCGGCCTGCTCAATTGCCGCCCGATCCGATACTCCCGCCGTTTGCATGGTATTAATAATAAATATGTAGCCCATTAAACGCATATCATGAATAACCGGAAAAGACTCCATCGCAATGTGTTTGCCGTTAACGTGTGCGCTGGAAGCTTGATGGCCGGGCTGAGCATCTCCTGCCCGTGTTGTCTTGACGAAATCCTCCAAATTGATTTCATCGAGAATTGTAGGTAATGCGATTACCGATTGCTTCGACTGAGACTGGCAGAGTATATTCCAACTATCATCACAGATAACAACACTATTTTGTACAAATGAAACCAGCAAATCGGAGATATTCTGCAACGTGCCGCCTTTTAAGACGGCTGTAGTAAAGCAATTATGCACGTCATAGGCGTGTTTTAATAGCGCTGCTTGTTTATTGACAATCTCCCCCATTAATTCATTCATAACGATAGAAATGTTCTTATCGGCGGGGATCTCAATAAGCGGAAACTGCAGCTGATTGGCAAGATCGATCATGTCTTGCGGGATGGTGCGAAAAAAGCGTTTGACTTTAATTGCTAACCCCGCGCAGCCTCTGTCGTTGAGGTCTGTCAGCAATTGTTTTTGCTCATTCACATTATTGCGGATAAAGTATCCGGTTGTAAGAATCATTTGATTGGGCGCTACCCAATCGACGACGTCCGGAACATCCATCTGATTTAATGACTCGATTGGCCTGTTCCCGCCGCCCAAGCCGCCGACAAGGACGCAATCCGCCAAGGCGGCCGTTTGCAGGGCCTCGTTTACTGTCAGCATGGCAAGACCTCCGAAATAGCGTAGTTTATTCATGCCTAACGCGGCAAATATCCTTTACGCACTGCGCCCCCCGATTACTTCTGCGACCAAGACGCACCCCTGTCAGCTCACTCTAAATACTGCGGTACTGCCTTTCGCCGAAACTGCAATCTCCAACCGGGCGTCAATTCGGTCCTTCAACTCCGGCACATGGGAGATGATACCGACCAGACGTCCGCCTTGCTGCAGAGCGATCAGCGCTTGTAGAGCGAACTCCAGCGTCTCGGGGTCGAGAGTGCCGAAGCCTTCATCGACGAAGATCGCATCAAGGTGGATCCCGCCAGCATAGGACTGGACGACGTCAGCCAGCCCCAGTGCCAGCGACAGAGAGGCCAGGAACGTCTCGCCGCCGCTGAGGGTAGTGACCGGGCGGGCAACGCCGGTATAGTTGTCAAACACCTCTAGCTCCAAGCCGCCGGCAGAATTCCGGCGCGCTCGGTCCATGGTGCGCTGCAGTTGGTAGCGGCTCCGGCTCATCGTCTTCAACCGTTCGTTGGCGGCGATGGCAACATCATCAAGGAGAGCGCCGAGTACGAAGCGCTGAAAGGTTAGACCGAATTCGTTTTTGCCATTGGCGACTTCAGACAGGCGGCCAAAAACAGCATAGCGGGCTTCCAACTGGTTTAAGACTTGCTGTAGTTCTTGCAGACGTCGCAACCATTGTTCGGTCTGCTTAACTTGCCCGGCTAGGCTCGTGTGCTCAGCCAGGGCTGTTTCATAGGCGGCTTTGGCAGACTCAATTCCACTCTGTAATCCCGCCAGATCAGGCGGATTCAGCTGTTCAACTGCGACTTGGGCGCGGTTGTTGCGCTCCCGAGCGGCGGCAAGCTGCTTATCGAACATGCTAATCTGTTGCTCCAGTTGGTTCAGGCGGTCAGGTTGCCGCTTGGCTTGTTGAAAATCTGCCATCGTAGCAAATCCTGCAGCCGTAACGCGCTCAAACAGACTTTTACTTTCCGAAATCAACCGGGTCGAAAGAGTCGCCAGCGCCGACTGAGCGGCTGAGCGCGCAGTCTCTAGTTGGGCAACTGTTCGATTGGCTTGTTCTGCCTCTTTTTGCGCCTGCTCAAAGGCATTTTTCAGCTGTTTATGCTGGTTTGCGGCGGCAAATTGCGCCCTTTTCACCAGTTCAACATCACGGAACTGGAGTGGCACGGCCGCTTGCCGTTCAGCAACCACTGTCTCGGCAGCCTTTAGCCTACCCTCAGCCTCGCGTTGCTCACTGTCAAGGCGTTCGAGCGCCTCGGCTGCGTTTTTCTGCATTTCGGTCAGTTGTTCCAAGCGCGAAGCCAGCGTCTTACTATCCCGCTCGGCAATGACTGCCTGCTGATAGCGTTCACGCGCCTGCTGCAGTGTGGCAGTAAGCTGCGCCAATCCCGTATCGGCGGCATCCTGTAGCTCTTGCGCCAAATCACTAACCCGACTGGCCAGCAAGTCTCGCTCGCTATCCGCTTTAGCGCTTTGCTGACGCAGCTTTTCCCGGCTGGCTTCTGCTCGCTGCAATTGACTCTGCCTGTCTTTGATCACCTGGCTGTCTGGTAGCGGCCCGCGGCTTTGCGCTTTATCGGGGTGGTGCAGAGAACCGCATACAGGACAAGCGGCACCTTCGGTAATCGACGCAGCAAGGATGGCGGCCTGTCCGTTCTCCCATGCTTCTTGCAGCACAGTAAGTTGCTGCTTAGCTGCTAGCAATGCAGCATCTTCTGCGCGCAAACGCTCGGCCAGAGCATTTGCCTGAGTTTGCGCTACAGTCAGTTCACCGCGCGCCACCTCAAGCAGCTTACGGCGGGTAATCTTCCGTTCGGCTTCTTCGACCGCCAGACTTCTGCCTTGTGCTTCTGCTGCAATTCTCAAAGCCTGTTGATATTGACCAGTCTTAGCGGTTGTTTCTTCCTGAGAATTTTTTAGCAGCAGACTGGTTTTGTTTTTATTGGCTGCAGCCTGTTCTGCCAGCAGTCTGGCCTGTCCTACCGCCGTCTCGGCTTGTTGCAGTTCAGCGGCTTTTATTTCTACATCGCTTAGATATTGAATTTGGCGAATTGCTTCTTCCCTCACCGATTCACGGCCAACTTCTTCCGCCAGCTGACGGGCCGCTTCCGTTTGCCGGCTTACCGCCAGCTCGAACTTCTCACTTATATGGGCAACATCTGACTTTCCTTTCTCGACATCAGCGGCCAATATAGCCACAGCCCGCTCGGCGTCGATAAGCGCCGCCGCCTTGAGTCCATTTGCCAATTCTTCACGTTGTTGGCTAACCTGCGGCAGCTTTTCCTCCAGGCCTTGCAACGCCTGCGCGGCAGCCGCCGCCTCGGCAAACTTGGCTTGCAGCATCTGGCCTTGTGTCAGCTTTTCCCGGGCCTGTTTAAGCTCTTGGTCGGCTTGTCCCAATGCGGCAGACAAGCGAATCGCCTGCTCGCGATCGGCATTCAGCCGTAAGCTCAGCTCTTCGCCGGAGCCGGCCGCCGCTTCTTTGAGAACCCAGTTCGCTTCTTGGCTCGAGACGTCATACTGTTGCTTCAGCTCTTGGGCTTTACTCTTGAGCTTTTCCTCAATAATTTGAAACAGCTCAGTTTTAAACAGAGTCTGCATAATTTCCTGGCGTTCTGCGGAATTTGCCGTCAATAGTCGGCGAAAATCTCCCTGTGGCAGCAGCACTACCTGACGGAATTGACTGCTCTTGAAGCCTAGCAGCCGCTCCACATAACGAGTCACTGCTTCCCATCCGGTTTCCAGCACCTCTTCCTGGTCGCCGACCAAGCGCCATAGCGTGGCTTCCGGTTTGACCTTAGTTTTTCCCTGACCACTCTTCTTGGGACGTTCTTGCTCCGGTCGGCGCTCCACCCGATAAATCGCCTCGCCAATAGCAAAGTCAAAGCAGACCTGGGTAAGCTGATCCTCACTGGCGTGATCGCTGCGCATCGCTTTGCCGTCGCGAACCGCGCCGCTGGTATCGCCATACAAGGCGTAGCACATCGCATCCAAAATCGTGGTTTTGCCAGAGCCGGTTGGTCCATGAATCAGAAAAAATGAGCGGTCTTGCAGTTCGCGAAAGTCGAGTTCCTGTTTGTCGGCATATGGACCGAAAGCATGCATAGTTAAAGTGACTGGCTTCATCCTGCCACCTCCCGGCGGTCTCGATAAACTTCCTCAAGAGCAGCGGCAAAGCCAGCCTCCTGCTCGCTGTTCAGTTTAACCCCTGTAACTTGCTCAAAAAATGAGGCAAACAGATCATGATCAGTCAGGCGGCGATGGTCGGCAACCGGACCACGCAGCTCACCAGTGGCGTTCAACTGAGTTCGCTGGATTTCCAGCACATTCGGATAGATCGCCCGCAGACGGCCCATCGGATCCAGTACCGGCCCATCATCCTGCAGAGTAATCTGTAGATAATCTTCAACCGACTCACCTAACTTCGGTCTCTTCAAGAAATCTTCCAGCATCCCCTCCACACAGCGTACATCTCTTCTGGGAGCCAGCTTGATTCTTTCTGTTGAAACCTCGCCTTGCTGATTGATGTCGACTAGGTATAGCCCCTTCTCATGATCCGACTCTGAAAACGAGTATTTTAGCAGCGAACCCGAATAGCGAATATTTGGCTTGCCCACTGTCTGCGGTTTATGCAGATGCCCAAGCGCAGTATAGTTGAAACGCGAAAATACCCCTGCCGTCACCGTTTCTACCCCACCGACCGAAAGAAACCGCTCTGACTCGCTTGATTCTCCACCGCTGATGAACGAGTGAGCAATCGCTACCGTCCTCGCGTCAGCCGGGACCTGCCGCAAAACATGATTGATCTGCGCCTGCATCGCCCGCTCGCAATCAGCCGCATTTTCATCCAGCAGTGAGCGCACGACAGCCGATTCGGCATACGGCATAGGCAAGAAGTACACCGGCCCGGCCGCATCATTGATCACTACGGGATCGTTCATCGATGCCAGCGGGCCAACCACATGAAGCCCTTGGCGGGACAACAGGCGATTGCCAAACCCCAGCCGTTCCGGGCTGTCGTGATTACCGGCGATCATGATCACAGGTATCTGGTAGTCGAGCAGAATCCGCGACAGCGTTTCGTCGAGCAGCTGCACTGCTTCCGGCGGTGGTACCGCCCGGTCGAACACATCGCCAGCGATGACCACTGCGTCTGGTTTGCTATCACCGACCAAGTTCACGAACTGATCCAGGACAACTGCCTGATCCTCGGTCAAATGGACGCCATGAAAGATGCGTCCTAAATGCCAGTCAGATGTATGAAGAAAGCGCAAAATATTACACTCCTATCGTCTATCAAGATTCTTTCTTAACTTCGCCAAAGACTGTGAGCAACCCTTCCTTAAGAGCAGCACTGCCGCCAGGAAGAAAAGACTTTCGCAATGGAAAAGGATACCAGCGCGGAACAGAGAACGATATTACATACAGTTGAAAGTCCCTTTACACAAGCAACATCGAATGGAGGCCTGTTGAATGAGCAAATCTGCCGATCAAGAGCCTGCCTGTACTGATGTGATCGTTGAGGCATGTACCAGTTGCAAGAACAAAGACTGCTGCAAAGAGTTCCTGGTCTATCTTAGCCCATCAGAGCGCCTACGTCTTAAAAACCATGAGGACTATTCGCAAAGCATCGATCCTGACGCCCTTGCCTTTTTGGCAAAACGAGAAAACGGTGAATGCTATTACTTGACGTCCACAGGCTGTTCCATCTGGTCTAGACGTCCTAGTGCCTGTCGTGAATACTCTTGCCAGGAGCATGACTTTCTCCAGGTTTCGATAAAGTTATAATGAGGCTGTTACAAAACGCCCATCTGCGTTGTTGCTCCTGCGGTTACTTGCTTGCGTACCCCGCGTACGCGGCGCGGCGTAATCCTCGTCACGCCTAGCATCTGGACATTTTCTAACAGCCTCCATTTCTATGGTTGCGTGTTTTTGAAACACACTTAATAAGCCTTTTCTATAATCGGTCCTCCGTAAAGCGCGAATTTACATTCGTCCGGGAGGATTTTCCTTTTAATTACAGAAAATAGTTATTGAAACAGGCTGCAATCATGCAGCACAAAAAGGAGTGTTGTTAATGACACGGTATTCCGGCAGACTCGCAAAATCGCTGGCAGTCACATTAACCATCCTATTTCTCATTTGCAGTATCTTACCGCAGGCGCAAGCTGCCCGCAATGATGCCCTCTATGAAAAGTGTGTTGTCCAAAAAGACACTTTATTGGCCGATCTAGCCGCTTTTGTCAACATTGACAGCGGCAGCACCTATGAGCCCGGCCTGAAAAAGTATCAGGGTCTGCTGATTGAGCGCCTGAAAGAGCTGGGAGCAGAAGTTGAATACCAAGAAGTCGCTAAGCCACAAGCAGGCTATAACATTGTTGCCACCTTCCGCGGCACCGGCAAAGGCACTGCCTTGCTCCTCGCCCACGCTGACACCGTTTGGGCAGCCGGCACAGCCGAGAAGCGCCCCTTCCGAATTGATGGCGACAAAGCCTACGGGCCAGGCGTATCTGACGAAAAAGGCGGTATGACCCTAGTTCTGCATGCGCTCAGCCTATTAAAAGAGATGAATTTCCAGGATTATGATCGCATTACGTTTGTCATTAACCCGGACGAAGAAAAAAGCTCGCTCATGTCTCGCGAAGTCATCATGCAACAAGCAAAGCTGCATAAATACGCCTTATCGGTTGAGCCGGGAATTCCTGGTGATGCGGTGATGAACTGGCGAAAAGGCATTGGCCGCCTGACCATGGAAGTATCCGGCCGTAACGCCCACGCTGGCATTGAACCGGAAAAAGGCCGTAACGCCACTGTCGAGCTGGCGCATCAGATTGTCCAGCTCTCTAATTTGGGCAATGCCGAGAAAATGACCACAGTCAACTGGACCCTGCTCGACAAAACCAAAACTCCGGTCAATGTTATTCCCGACTACGCTTGGGCGCAAGCCGATATCCGGGTCATGTACCCCGAAGAGTATGACCGCATCATGAGCGACGCCCAGAAGATTGCTGCCTCTACACTTATCCCTGATACTAAAATCAAATTCGATTTGTTCCGCGGACGACCGCCCTTCTCCAAAAATGATAAAACCGATGCTCTCGTTGCCAGCATGCAAAAGATCTATGCTGATGAGCTCGGAATGACGCTCAAGGTTGAAGGCTCGGGCGGCGGCTCTGACGCCAACTACGCCGCCATCGTCGGCGCTATCGCAGTCGACGGCCTCGGCATCGTCGGAGGCAATGACCACAATCCGGACGAATACATTGAGCTCAACAGCGTCGTCCCCCGTCTGTATTTGTTGACCCGTACCCTGATGGATATTGGCAGCGGCAAGCTGTAACCAAAGAGAAAGTCTTCCGGCGCGCCGGAAGACTTTCTCTTTTTGTTTGTTGTTCGAATCGCACCTTGGCATTGCAATGGCATAGAATGATGTGAATACCCTACGTCGTGTATGCAACGCAAATCAACTAGTGTGAGGCACTCGTAATGGAACAGTCTGCATTTTTTTCGCTGGGACCTGATGAGCAAGTTACACTGGCAGCAATTTTAGCCATTTTTTTGTCGAAGGGGCTTAATGCTGACCAACTTGGAATTCTCGGTAATTTCTTGCTCGGAATCGGGCAGAACCTGCTGATCATTCAAGCCGTCGTCTCCAGCCAGCCGGAGGCCGACCCGCCGTGTTTAGCGTCAACTTGCCAAGACACGGCTAAGACTCTCGCCGAACTGCGGAAAGAGGTTGAGGTATTAAAGGTGAAAGTCGCAAAGCTGGAAGGTTAAGAAAAACAGTTGTGCGACGGTCTTCGGGAAATAAGATTGCGTAGCACAAGCTGCACAAACGCCACTAGCGCCACTATGGACGGTTAGCATTCTCATTGCAGAAGACTTACGCATATCGTTTCTTGTTGTAGGTTCCCTTAGCGCAGGCGCACAGCGCCTTTCGCGTTTTCGTGGCCAATCATTTCTACCTACAGAATCTCCGTGTCACTCCGTTCCCTTCGTGGCAAAACGTATCTAATCGCTATCGCGGCAGAAAACCTTGCCTGATAGAATCTTCGATGATTTCGTCAACCAGCGTTGCCAAGTCTGCCGAAATCTCTTTCGTCCGCTTATTCCGTTCCACCACTTTGCTGCTGGATATGCCATGCTCATGCCATGACCGCCCGTCAGTGTGATATTGCAGCAGTAATGGCTGCAGCCGGTCAATCGCGTCGGCGAACCGCGCCTCCGGCGTAACTCTTGCTTCGAATTCTTGCCAAAGCGTTGTGAACTCATCAGCCTGATCCGGCGGCAGCATGCCAAACAACCGCTCAGCCGCCTTCTCTTCCCGCTCTTCTTTATCAAGCAAGCCTTGCTGATCGTAACAATAGGTATCGCCTGCATCGATTTCTACTAAGTCATGGACCAGAACCATTTTTAGCGCTCGGACTGGATCGACGACCATGTCGGTGTGCTCCGCCAACAGCATCGCCATGACCGCCAAATGCCACGAATGTTCGGCGTCGGTCTCATTACGTGATCCCTGGGTGATATAGTTTTGACGGTAAATGCTCTTCATTTTGTCGATCTCAACAATGAAGGCAATTTGTTGCTTTAACCGCTCGTACTTATTCAGGATGATCTCTCCTCTCGTTTTAGCAGACAATCTACAGGTACTTCCAGCTAAGCAAAAGAATCTCCTGCTACGGATAAGGTATGATTGTTAGTGCTTGTCCCCTTTGCAAAGAGGGACAAACCAAGCGACAGAGAATCTCACCTGTGCGCATATTATCCCTTTTTCTCGCGTTCCCTTAGCGCAGGCGCATAGCGCCCTTCGCGTTTTCGCGGCTAATAAGAGGTCCCTAGCTGACTGGCTCTTCCGCCTCAACAATAATCAAGCCTTCCGGCAATGCCGGAAGGCTTGATTTACCTGGAGCAAAATTACCTTACAATGTCTGCACCAAACCATTGTTTAGATATTTTTGCCGATGTCCCGTCTTTCTTCATTTCATTGAGTGCAGCCTGCACTTTATCACGAAGTTCTTTATCATCTTTTCTGAAGCCAACGCCATAGACACCCACTTCACCCATCGGCTTTTCAATGGCTACATACTTGCCAGCTTCTTTGGACATGTAGTATCTGCCCAGTATTTCATCAGTAACAATAGCATCTATTCGGCCTGCTTTAAGATCAAGAAATGCAGCAATACAGTCAGGATACTTTTTAAGATCTTTTAAGGAAGCCTTCAGCTTAGCGTCCTTTGACACTACTTCATCACCAATGCTGGATTCCTGAACACCAACGGCTTTACCGGCCAGGTCGGCAGCACCTTTAATCGGGGAACCGGCCAGCACGAAAATCAGTTGTTTGCTTTCCATGTACGGGTCACTGAACAGCACGTTCTTTTTGCGTTCTTCAGTTATATTCATGGCATTCCATAAGGCATCAATGCGTTTGCCGTTCAGTTCCATTTCCTTAGCGCTCCAGTCGATCGGCTTGAACTCGACCTCGACATTCAGTCTTTTTGCAGCTTCTTTAGCCATATCGATATCAAACCCGACGATGTTATTCTTATCATCTCTAAAGCCCATCGGCGGGAAGCTGTCATCTAAACCGATGACAATCTTTTTCTTCGTCTGTGCTGCTGGCGCTTTCGTATCCGCACCGCCGCAACCTGCAAAGATCGCACCAGCCATAATCACCAATAGCACCAGTCCAATTATCTTTTTCATATAAACCCCTCCAGTTAAATATCATGCATAATTGCAATCGATAATGTTATTATACTTTAGTTAGATGAAATAGTAAAGGGGTAATTAGTTAAGATTTTAAAATAGTCCTTAGTGGCGCTTGCGCGTTTCGTAGCGCTAGCGTCCGTTCCGTTGCGTTTTAAGGCTTCGCGGCACCTTGATCCTCATAGATTCTGAGAGTCAGAAAAAGCCTTCCGACACAATTGCCGAAAGGCTTGAATTACCTGGAGCGGGCAAAGGGATTCGAACCCTCGACCCACGGCTTGGGAAGCCGGTACTCTACCACTGAGCTACGCCCGCACCTATTAGGAAACACAAGGGTTTCAGACTCACAGTCCAAAATGTATACTCTGAGGTATACTACCCAACGCAAATAATCATACCATAGAAATTCAGCGAAATCAAGGCACGGGAGGCATTTCTTACCCGCTTCCCAAAGCAACCTCCCTCTTGCATAAGACAGCATAAATATACAAGCGTGTTATCGCATACCCTTTCTACGAAAGGCTACGCTGTCGAGGGTTCGAATCCCTTTGCCCGCCTAACTCCAGGTAAGCTCAAGGCCTCTGGCGAGACTACACAAGAAGTACTTTTCCATTCTATAGAAGCGTACAAGCAATAAAAATCTCCTAACTAATTTTGACGTAAGTAAGGGAAGTCCTATAATAATAGTATAGATAGGGTTTACCCCAATTTCCGTCATTTCGCTTGTAATCCCCCGAATGACTCTTTTTTCCAATTGTAAAAATCTCAGCATACTCATTTATTTTTAAACATACCAAGTCCAATAGGTTTTGAACGACAGGGCAAAGGAATAAGAAAAACCCCCTTCAAGAGAAGGCGGCCTCTCGTTATCTCTCAATATTAAAGTCCCATACAAGGTCTACCCCGAGTTACAAAAAATTGAGAAAAATTTTTTAAGCCATTTATATTTGAATGCTCTAGGATTAATGTCGTACATGTGTGAGAAATGGCTACCCCCATTTGGAAGCCCCACCCCTCCCCATTGTAATCGTAAAATGTAATATACAGATATGTTGCCTTTCTAGACATAAGGATTTACGCAACTATACAAGAAGTTCAGTCTTTCTTCTGAAGATGCAATGCTTATGCATATTTCATTTTACGAGAGGCGATGCCTGTGTTATGCAATCATTCACCTAGCCACAGCTGCCCGAACAAAGATGCTAGCTATTTTGGTATCCTTTTAGATTTCTTCAACATAGCATCAGACTGCTGGGTAAAGCACCTAATAATTTCATCAGTAATCATACTGCTTGGAGTGTTCTCTAAAAATGGCAGATCTTTACTCTCCTCTTCTTTTAAGTACTCCAAGAAAATCAGTACACGCTTTAAACGCCATTCTAAAGACTGCTTAGGATACTCATAGGTGACTAGTTTGTCTGTAATCTCATGCATCTTTCTGAAATACTCCATAGAATGAATATGCGTATCTTCACAAAGTCTCTCCAAATATGCAAAGTTCTTCATTAACACAGTAATATAATAATAACCTGACGATGTTAATTTTACATATTGAGCATCATGCCCGCTATTATTGACACCATTGTCAGCCTGTATTAATCGTCTTCTGAGTAAGGGGGTAATTATTTCTCTAAAACTAAACTGACTTTTACAAACATCATTAAAAACATCGTATAATCTGTCTACATTAAAATATCCTTTACCAGCAGGACTATCCAAGCTTTTCTTCTCACTTAAGTAATAGAGAATTCGAACTTTAGTAAAATGAGAATAAAATCCATCGTCATCAATAGTAAACATATTAAGCATTAAGCTTTTATCAGAATGATAATACATATAATCCCCTAAAGCTATACTTCTGACAAAAGCGTGAAACGGAATTTTATAATTACCTTGTGTTAAATAAATCTCTATATATTCACGTGTATTTGTATGCCCAGAAGTCAAAAAAGTTCCTAAAAGGTCAGCTGCTAATCTTAAATTGCCCGCTGATAATGCCTCAAATAATTCGATATTAATTGTATCATTTTTTTGGTATAGCGACTCTTTTATTATATTTAAGAAGTTTTCTGTTTTGATTTCGCATCTTATACCATTCTCACTATTAAGATACAACATTTGCTTTCCTACACGTCTAATAGCAGCTTCAATTCTTTTTGCTAAAATTGCCGAGACCGAGGGAGCAGAGATATGATATGCATAGCAATTATATGCATCGAAAGGCTTTGTATTTCTTAACCGCCAATAAGAATCTTCTCTCATAGATAGCAAAATAAGACTATTAATTCTTTTTGAAAAATCATAAGCTGCAGTTACACATTTTTTTTGAAACTCTTCACTAAGTTGGTCTGCATTATCAATTGTAAGACATATCATTTTTTTATAGCGTTGGTTCATAGATAAAAATTTCAAAACATCTTCACAGAACTGAGCTTCGTTTAAAGTCTTATTTAGCAAATGCTCGGATACTTTAATGTCAAAATCTGTTTTATTCTGCTCAAACAATGGCTTTAATACGCCATTTTGCATTCTAACTATTTCAGAACGATATATTTCCTGTAAAGTTTCCCAACCATCAATATTTAGAAAGCTGTATCGTTCTCTTAATTGCTGAAGAATTTCCTTAAGGATATAGTTTTTAACATCAATAGATTCACTTGACTGTTGAGTAAAATCAATATATAACCAAATAACTTGCGCTCTTAATGTTTGGGGCAGTATCGACTTAAAGTATCTATGTATAAACGTTGTTTTTCCAGAACCAACTCCTCCAACAATAATCATCAAATCAGATTTCTTATAATCCTCAATAAAAGCCTTTTTTTGCCTTCTAAAATCTTCATCAAAGAAATCCGAATCTTGTATCGGCAAATCTAACCGTGGGATTTCATCAATTATTAGATCGGTTAACTGTTTATCATATTGTGGGATTCGTTCATTTATGCAATAACATTCTTCTAATAAATCTAATTTATCATCAGATACTAAATCAGTAAAAAAGTGATTAATTATTTGTTTAATGCTTATGTCTAATTGATTTCGATTCATTCTAGCATCAGCGTTGTAGGTTATATCATTCATACTCTTACTGAATTGTGGCAATTGACGTATCGGCTTATCAGCGTCATCTAGCAGTTTGCATAAACTATCAACTCCGTCTAAGTATGGACAAAATATATTAAAAAAATTAGTAAAGTTGTTAATAATGTCATCTATCCCATTAAAAAGATACGTGTCATATTTTCTTTTATGGCTATTTATAAGAAATACAGCAAATTGCAATCCATTAGAAATACACCCTATTTTTTTATTATTAAAAACACAGTATTCATATGCCTGATTTAATGCTTTAAGAGTATTGTTATCTTTAGAAATTATGCCTGTTCTTTTACATCTTTTCACTTGATTGGGCAAATTAAAATAAATACCCGCTTTTTTAGCTTCAATTATAAAACTATTTTTATTTGATTCAAAACAGTAATCTATGTACTTTGTATTTTCTTCACTTTTGATACTTTCTTCTCTCTTGATACAATTTTCGTCCCAACCTAAGATATCTCTAAAAATATAATCAATTATTTTGCTACGAGTATCACTTTCAGTTAAAGATTGTGCGGAATACTCCAGCAACATTCCTCTGCTTTTTACTAATTTATCATGTTTTTGGTCAATAGATTCTATCATTATATCCCTCCTATCTAATCCACAAAACACAAAAAAAGAATACTGTTATTAAAATATCACACAGTACTCGAATATCCTCTTTTAAAGTCGATTTATTTAGAATATTTTATATATCTTTGCATTTTACGTTAAAATCATTATAAATAAAGATCTATCTAACTAAAGTAAGTAGAAAATGCTAACAGAGTTGCTAACCTATAGTTTAAAACCAGAAAACTCTTTCAGGAAAATATACTTGAATCTGTAAGTTATTATTTACATATGTGTCACACGTCCTAAAATGTGTACTTTTTTAAACAGTGAGTAACATGCTCAATTTACGTTTATTAAACTTATTGAAGAATTTTATAAACGTTTGTAAATTGTTGTTGACTTTTATAAACTTCCTTGTTACTCTGAAAACAACAGTTAGCGTAGGAGGTTTTATAAAATGAATATTGCCTACATAAGAGTTTCAACAGTTGAACAAAACACTGGCAGACAGCATGAAGCATTGAAAGCACACAATATAGAAAAAGTCTTTGAAGAGAAAGTATCAGGTAAAGACACCAACAGACCACAGCTTAAGGCAATGCTCGAATTTGCCAGACAAAGTGACACTATTTATATTGAGTCAATCAGTAGACTAGCTAGAAATACACTAGACTTCCTAAAGATCGTTGAACAGCTAACAGCCAAGAGCGTAAGTCTTATCAGTTTGAAAGAGAATATTAACACAAGTACACCACAAGGCAAATTCATGTTGTCAGTATTTGCGGCTCTTAGCCAGCTAGAGCGAGATACGATCAAGCAGAGGCAACGTGAAGGAATTGATTTAGCACTTAAAGAAGGCCGAGCATATGGCAGACCTAAGATCAATATCAGCGACAAGTTCAAAGAAGTTTACAAACGCTGGAAAGCGAAAGAGATAACAGCAGTAGAAGCGATGAAGCTGACAGGGACTAAAAAGAATACCTTTTACAATCATGTGAAAGAAATAGAACAGGCGTAACAGCCTGTTTTTATTTATACCAATGCATTATTAAGTAGAATAAGTAATATTTCTTATGGAGTTTTCTGAATCTCTAAGTCTATACGATACTTGAGCATATTCATACATTCGCCATCGGTGAGATGAGCAATCAACTTATTCAGTTCTAGTGTTTGTTTTTACTTAGGTTTTATTAGGTACTCTGTTTATAATGCTAGCTTTATTAGTAAGGTTTTATAAAGTTCCCAATATGGTAACAAGTTTTTAAACAGGTTATCACAGGTTGTAATTCTATAGGCTTGGAGTTGTACCTACCCTATCTATAATTACATTAGTTAGCTAAATAACTAGCACAGCCAACTATAATTTACTACAAAGTTTGCGTACAAGGTAGGTCTTTATTAATCATATTCAAGCTTTATTATAACTTGTATGCCAAAATCAGGGCGAAGCCCTATACCCGACGTAGGAGGGTATCAATACATCATTTAGTTTGCGTACAAGGTATTGAATCTTTATTGTTCATAACTTTGTAACTGATGGCGAAAGATAATTCCCTTCGCTCTGCTACGCAGGGCTTACGCCCTGCTACATCGCTTAGGGAATATGCCCTTACGGGCATGTTTTTTTTACAGGTTGTGAACTATTCTTCTATTCTTTTAAGGGATAATTGCTCAAACCCTTGCCATTACTGGGTTTTCATTTGATTTTAGAACCTATAAAGTTCTAAAATTAATCAGTCCTTGGCAACCCTAACCAATCCTGTAATAAATGCCTCATTCTAGAACTTGGAATATACAGATTGACAGTTTTACCCTCCCTTAATGCTGATCTAAAAAGGAATTGTAACATCAATGATAGAGCATACCTTTCCTCTTGCTCTCTAGTTATCTCGATTCCATGGTTTCTAAAGAACGCTTTTAGCATTGGATTTATGAATACGTTGACTAAATATGCTATGTTTATTCTGTCTTTATACTTGTTTGTTGCTCTTTGATTCCAAGCCGCGAACCCTCCTTTATAGCCATTTCCTTCTATTTTCACTTGATAATCTTTGAAAACTGCCCATAAGGTCAGATCACTTGGTGAGCTTTAAGTCATTCTTAAAATATCCTCCAGTGTTGTTTTTAATTCTTTTCAACTGACTTGCATCTGCCTTTTCATACCAACTACAACTTAAATTGAAGTACGGATCAATCTTTACATTCTGTCCTCTCTTGCCTTTCTTCACCGTTCCCAATGTTCCAATTTCGTTTTTCTTACCGCCAAGAATATTTATATTGATTTTGCTCGTGTCTCCATCGTCACCATTATGAGGTACTAGATTGTATTTTCCCCCATTATTTACCAGTTGGAATCGCTCATACAGAATTGCCTTTAGGTCGAAGTAATATCTTAGAAGTTGCACATCAAACATGTACGTCAAAATATACGTCTCACTAAAACAATTAAAGATATCATCAGGAAACACCCATACTAAAGCAGTGTCATTGGTGACCTCAATATTCTTTGTCTCGCAGAGTCTTTTTACATCAGCATACCTACCGTTGTGTGAATCCTTATCCCAAACTAAATATCCTGTAGCGGGGTCTACATGTGCACAATTCGATTTTAACAATATGTTCAAATCATCGTCTTGGAGATTTTCAACTGATATTACTTCAAGTACCTCGTCAAGGATTAAGGTGTAATCCGATTTCTTGAGTAATTTCATAGTTTCCTTTGTCATTAACTTGAATAGCGCATGGGTACTAACTATGCTTTTCCCTGCCGTTATCAATTGATTTAAGCTATCAGTTTTTCGTTGCCCATTTTTGTCATCTGGCTCTTCAAAGCCAACACAACTCGCTTTAATCCTACCTACCTCCTCTAAATACGGTGTAATAAACATATACTTTTTACTTGGATTATCATTCATCATTTGAATTGCAAAGGAAGTCTTGCCACTACCCATAATTGAATCTACAACTTCTACCATTGTTAATCCCCTCCATTTTTAATTGCATTTTTTTCAACTAAGAAGTTGGTATAACGTCACTTTAGCCGCCTGTATGCATTTAAAATCCTTGCGTTTTACAAAGATCTTCTAAAATACCCCTAAAATGCAAACTACCCCGATCTAAAGGTGCAACACCCTTAAATCGAGGTAACTAGTGAATTTAGAAGCTGTATTCGATTGATGCCTCAAGGTCAGTTGCCGAACATAGCAACTACAACTGCTGTACCGCATAGTAATCCCCCCTTTCTTCTGTTGCTTTCACACATTCAATAGTCTCGAACAAGGATATTCCTCTAGACTTACCAAATCCAGGTCAATTGTAGAAGACCTTTCTTATTTTTTGCCCATTTACAACAGTGACCTCAAACTTAAGGCAGTTAACCTTAAATCTGAGGTACACAATTATTCTAATACCGACCAAAAAATAGAGTATCCTACAAAACATATTATAAACTACTTGTCGGTCATTGTCAAATATTTACCATATTTGTATTTTCCTGTTAAGAAAGATCTTTCTAAATTGCCCCTTACAAACATGTCAATCATTACTAAATCTTCCTAACCACGTCTTTCCTTATAAAGATATTGCTTAAAGGGGAGGCCTTCTCATGACTGGCTTTAATATCCGCTTGAACCAACTCGACATAGTTTCTGGTCATATCCAACTTTGTATGTCCCATAATCTTCTGTAAGGCAAATAGATTCCCGCCATTTCTAATGAACCACAAAGCAAAGACGTGGCGTAAGTGATAAGGCGTAATATTAACCCCTAACTGCTTTGAATACTGTCGAAATCTTTCTTGGAAATTATGACTCGTTAATCTATTACCGCTAAAACTGGAGAATACAGGAGTATCCATGCTCCAGTCTTCATGTCGGGCATAAATTAACCTTTTGATTACCTGTACGGTTTGTATTGATATTGGCAATGTTCTCATTTGCCTAGTCTTTGAATACTCTTCACGAACGATTAGCTGGACATTAATTAAGTCAACGTCTCTTATGCAGATTTGCAACAGTTCATTAGGTCGAATCCCTGTATCAAGCATGGTCAAGATAAAAGCGTAGTCCCTCAGGCCAGCAAACGTAGACTGGTCGGGTAAGGTAAGCAATGCTCGTATTACAGACTGGTCATGCTGAACAATTCTTGCCGTCTCTCTTTTGAAACGAATGCCCTCGCAGGGATTCCGCTTTAGAATTTGTTCACAGATACAATAGTCAAAGAACTGTCGTAACGCTTGCAATAACTTGTTATAATACCCCGCTTTTTTATCAGACAAGAAAATTGTTACCGCCTGATTGAGTTTCTGGTCATTTCTAATATTACCCTTGTACGCCGTAAAAAACTGTGTAAGTGCACTTCTAAGACTAGATAGGGTAAAACTCGTAATCCCTTGGGCTTTCCGAGCGTTTAAGAAATCGATAATTAAAGAAAACGGATTCAAGTCTTGCTCAATACCAATTAGTTTACTGCCTTTTTTAGCCATAAAAAAACACAGTCCTTTCACTGGACTGTGCATATTCTTGCTTCCTTTGTTTCCCATATATGGAATTTCACGGCTTGGGAAGCCGGTACTCTACCACTGAGCTACGCCCGCACCTATTGAGTTGACGACTATTACTATACCATATTACTGATCGGTTATCAATAGCCGGCGCCACAAACTACCCATGCAGTTTATCGATAGCCAACGCAGTTAAACTGCTGAGGTGGTCTAGGAAATACGGGGATCGTTAACCGCAGAGTACGCAAAGATCGCAGAGGGAACCGCAGAGGGCTACGGTTTATTATACAAAATAACCCGAATCCCTCTGCGTGGCGCACTCTCTGTGTACTCTGTGGTAGAACCAGAACCCGTTATTCCCTCGCACTTAGAATTCCTGCTGCTCAAAAAAAACGCTCCTTACGGAGCGCAATGCGAGAGTATAGTTTGAGAGTGGAGTTACAGAATCAGAATTTATAGGTTACGCCGAAGCCCCATCCCTTAACTTTTGTATCAGTTTTGACGTCGAAATTTCCATCAGGAGTCGAAATGCCTGCAACGGTCATGTTATCAACTTTCATATCACGGTAGTTCACGTTTAACTCTAAGTTTTTGGCAATTTCATAGCCCAGGCCAGCTTCCCAGTTACGGTAATCGCTACCAAAAGACGCAAGACCGTAGGCTGTGAGTTTGTCGGCTAACGGCGCGCTTGCCACGAAACCAAATTGCCAGATGTTTTTATCATGACCCTGAATTGCAAGATCGCCGCTGTAATTATCTTCCCACCCAAGTTGTACTCCTGCATTTACTTTGAATCTAGGAGATGCTTTTACGAGACCGGTGAACAGAGAGAAATTCTTATCCAGCTTATACAAAACGTTATATTCTTCTAATCTGGTTTTTGCCTCAAGATTTACATTAGCTGCGGTAATATATGAACTCCTACTCATCTCCTCAGGTTGAGAAATGCTGTCATCAATAAGGCTCAGTGTTCCTTTTGGAGTTGCTTGACGATATTGCAATGCCCAATTGTTCCCAATACCGTAAGTAAATCCCCATTCAAAATTGTTCTTACCATCAAACGACTCGCCGATTTTGCCAACTCCATTGATTCCTGCATTAACATCATAAGTAGAGTTATTCCGATAGTTGATATCAAGCGCTGCATTTCCTTTGGAGTAGTCTGTTAACGGACTGGCCAAGGCCACGCTGGACATAGCGCATACCAACAGGACTACTAATACAATTTTTTTCATTTTCTTACCTCCTATAGTATTCACACACACCTCAAACCACTACTCTCGCTAATCATCCATATATATACTTTTAGTCCGGAACTTATGCACTTTTGGTAACCACCTCCCCAGGAATTACAGGATAATTTTTACAAATATTTTCTTTTTGATTTTGTAGATTCTGTATGGTTTAATGATCAATAAATCCGGTTAAATGCATGAAAAAAGAACAAAGACCACCTCTGCATTAGAAATGCAGGTGGTCTTTGTGACAGCATAAGACTCCTAGTTTAAGCCATGATTCTTATGCCGTATATAGCTGCCGAGAGAACTGTCGGAAAATAAAATACGGCTTCTCAGCTAATAGCTGAGAAGCCGTTATCTATATAGTGGCAGCCCTACCCTTTTTGTCAGCGGTCATTAGTTTCTGCCATCGGAAACAAGACATAAAACGTCGTTCCCTGCGGCCCTGTTTGAAACGCTAGATCGGCATGATGGCGTTCGACAATGTGGCGGCAAACCGCCAACCCGATGCCGGTTCCTTTTTCCTTGGTGGTAAAGAAGGCTGTACCCAGCTTGTGCTGTACCTCCGGAGCAATGCCAGGCCCTTGGTCGGCAATAGATAGCACAACCCGACCTGCTTCTACATAGGTGCGAATGCTCACTTGCCCACCATGCGGCGTAACCTCAGAGGCATTCCTGACCAAGTTTAAAATCAATTGTCGGATGTCGCGTTCTGCCATCAATATTGGCGGCACAGGCCCACCCTTAAAAATCACCGTCGTGCCGGCCATTAACGCGCCAGCATCCAACATCGGCATGAGTATGTCAACCACCGCATCCAGTCGGCCCGCACTCTGATTACTAGGTTTGTTCTTGGCGATGGACAAAAACTCGCTGATGATGCTATTGGCGCGATCAAGCTCCTCAACCATTAAGTCAAAATGAGATGCAAAGCTTGCCAATTCTTTTTTAGCGCGTAGCATTTGCAAAAAACCTCTAACTGTCGTCATGGGATTGCGAACCTCATGGCCAATACTTGCCGCCATCTCGCCGATCAAATTCAGCCGGTCGAGTCGAGCCATTTCCTCAATCGTGTGGCTCTTTTCGCCAGTATCAATTCTCGGTTTGCCCTCAGTATGGAGAAAAAGCAAGTCTGTGCAGCCATCTATCGTCGTTGAGCTTTCTGGCTGGTCGGCAGTAAATTGAGTCTGCTGCTCTGACTCAAAATGAGAATACACCTAAGCTCACCTCCCATGGGGGCCCTTGGAAGCGCTCCCCCAACCTTGCTTATTCTGCAAATCGTTTGTAAAATCCTGTTTAGATAATCTATAAATTGAATATTCTTTTAAATAGATAAAGCTCTGCGCATTTCTGCACAGAGCTTTATCTATTGGTGCCGCAGGGCGGAATCGAACCGTCGACACGAGGATTTTCAGTCCTCTGCTCTACCGACTGAGCTACCGCGGCAAATAAAAATGGCGACCCTGAACGGATTTGAACCGTCGATCTCCGCCGTGACAGGGCGGCATGTTAGACCGCTACACCACAGGGCCGCATAGCAAAGGAAATGGTGGGCGATGACGGGATCGAACCGCCGACATCCTGCTTGTAAGGCAGGCGCTCTCCCGGCTGAGCTAATCGCCCGGGAATGGTGACCCGTGGGGGATTCGAACCCCCGTAATCGCCGTGAAAGGGCGGTGTCTTAACCGCTTGACCAACGGGCCATTTGAAGGTTGTGAGATATTCCAAAAGTGGTGACCCACGATGGACTCGAACCATCGACACCCTGATTAAAAGTCAGGTGCTCTACCAACTGAGCTAGTGGGTCATCGGTCTCACAAGATAAGATTATATCGGAATATGGGTTGCTTGTCAACACTTTGGCTCAATGGATTTTTATGGTAACTTGCAACCCGCAAATTGAGAAGACAGGATTGCCAAACTGCAGAGTACGCAGAGTATGCGGAGGGTCCCACAGAGGGAACCGGATACTTATAGTAGCCCTCTGCGACCACTCTACGATCTCTGCGTACTCTGTGGTTAAGCGTCGCTTATACTCGTGTCTTAAAACATATCCTTCAAGATGATCGTCTGTTCCCGACCGGGGCCGACCGAGACGATGCCAATTTTAATGCCGGTTGCTTCACTGATTGCTTCAACATAGCGACGAGCGTTGACAGGAAGATCCTCATAGCGCTTAATGCCCGAAATCGGCTGTTCCCAACCAGGAAGTTCCTGATATATGGGCTCAACCTGGCCTAATACTTTTAGGCTGGCAGGGAACTCCTTCAACAATTGTCCTTTATATTTATAGCCAGTGCAAATCTTCAAGGTTTTCATTTGATCGAGGATGTCTAAGCGTGTAATCGCCATATAATTGATGCCGCTAAGCAGACCTGCATAGCGAACAACAGCAGCATCTAGCCAACCGCAGCGGCGCGGCCGCCCGGTAACAGTGCCGAATTCACGACCCTGGTTGCGAATATAGTCACCATCCGCATCGAGAAGCTCTGTCGGAAATGGTCCTTCACCTACTCTAGTCGTGTAAGCTTTGACAACACCGACAACGGTATTAATACGGGTTGGGCCTATACCTGCGCCAACGCAAACACCACCGGCAATGGGGTGTGATGATGTTACATAGGGATAAGTGCCATGATCTAAGTCGAGCATGGTCGCCTGAGCACCTTCGAACAGCACTTTTGCACCAGCGTCGAGGGCTTCATTCAACACGCACATCGTATCAGTGACATAGGGGCGAAGTTCTTCAGCATAGGCGAGATATTCTTGCTTCACAGCTTCGTAATCAAAGCCTTCCAAGCCATATACTGCCTGCAGCAGATGATTCTTTGCCGCAATGTTGATTTTCAATTTTTCCGAAAACTCTTCCTCATCCATCAGATCAACGACGCGAATACCGGTACGAGCATTTTGATCCATATAGCAAGGCCCAATGCCGCGCTTAGTGGTACCAATCTTGTTGTCACCACGATATTTTTCTTCTGCCTCGTCCAGCAAGCGATGATATGGCATAACGACATGGGCTCGATTAGAAATCTTTAGTCCAGAGGCATCAACACCCTTGGCTTTCATGCCCTGAATCTCTTCTAGCATAACTTGCGGATCAACAACCACGCCATTACCGACAATACACATCTTGCCATTATAAAGTATGCCTGACGGCAAAAGACGTAGCTTAAACTCTTGCCCATTCACCACTACAGTATGCCCAGCATTACTGCCGCCTTGATAACGTACAACAACATCGGCTTTTTCCGCCAAGTAATCAACGATTTTGCCTTTTCCCTCATCACCCCACTGGGTGCCCATAACAACTACTGATGACATATTCTCCACTCCTTATATAGCCAAAATTCCTGCCAGAGGCATTACCTGCAAATATCGACTCTAGGCCGCTCAGATGCAAGCAAGACTAGGCGCGTGCTGGGCTGGTCCCGGAGTCGTACTGGAAAGTACGTCGAGGATACCAGCACTAAAGCAAGTGCGTAGTTCTTGGCGCTTTAGCGCCTTAGAACACGGCCTGCCCTTGCGGGTACAACGTATTGCGCCGCATATCAGCGGCCGGCACTATAAACCAAAGCGGGCCATGATTGTATCTACATGTCGTAGGAAGAACGAGGGATCAAAACACACCTCAATATCCTCCGACGAGAGGTATTTCTGAATATCTGGATCATTTTTGACATTTTCTTTGAAGTCGGCATTAGCCAGCCATCTGGCCATTGCATTGCGTTGTACCCAGACATAAGCAGTCTCCCGAACAACGCCCTTGTCTACCAAGGCCAGCATCAGTCGCTGACTAAAGATCAGACCGCCGGTTTTGTTCATGTTGGCCTGCATGGCGTCAGGATAGACCAACAGCTTATCGATGATATCTGTCATTAGCCGCAACATGTAATCGAGCAGTGTGGTGCTGTCAGGCAGAATAACCCGTTCGACCGAAGAATGCGAAATGTCACGTTCATGCCAGAGAGCCACATTTTCGAGCGAAGCCATGGCGTTGCCACGCAGCACCCGCGCTAGTCCGCTGATCCGTTCGCAGGTGATTGGATTGCGTTTGTGAGGCATGGCTGATGAGCCTTTTTGCCCGGGGTGGAAAAACTCTTCTGCCTCGCGAATATCGGTACGCTGCAGATTACGGATTTCTGTAGCGAATTTATCGAGCGAACTTCCAATAATGGCCAGAGTGGTCAGGAACTCAGCATGACGGTCGCGTTGAATGACTTGGGTGGCGAGACGAGCAGCCTTTATGCCTAGCTTGTCGCAAACATAGGTTTCAACCGCGGGATCAATGTTAGAGTAAGTACCTACCGCGCCGGAAAGTTTGCCGACAGCGATCGTCTCACGCGCTGTTTCCAGACGGCGAATGTTGCGCTCGGTCTCGTCTAGCCAGAGAGCAAATTTCAACCCTAGTGTCATCGGCTCGGCATGAATGCCATGCGTTCTGCCGACCATGACGGTATATTTGTGCTCCGCAGCTCGCCGTTTGAGGACTGAGTGCAGTTTCTCCAGCCGTTCAAGAATAATGCCGGCAGCTTGCTTCATCATGACTGCTAATGCCGTATCTTTGACATCGCTGGAGGTAAGACCCATATGAATATATTTTGCTTCATCACCAACATTTTCGGCGACAGCTGTCAGAAATGCCAGTATGTCATGACGTGTTTCTTTTTCAATCTCACGAATGCGTTCGACCGTGAAGCGAGCTTTTTCCCGAATAACCGGAACTGCTTCTTTCGGGATATTGCCTAACTCTGCCATGCATTCACAGGCGTAAATTTCAATGTCAAGCATAGTCTGAAACTCATTTTCATCTGTCCAAATTCGTCCCATGGCCGGGTTTGTATAGCGTTTAATCAATAGCGACGCTCCCTTTCAAGCCTGTTGGCGCTTTGGTTACTAGTATTCTTCTCCATGAGGAAAAAAACACACAAAGAGAGTACTTGAACTGCAGACACAACAATAAGCCCATTGTCCTGGTTCTGATCGTAGAACCGGAGAACGAGGGCGACGTTGCAATTGCGGCAGTCAGCTACTTTCCCTTGCTTATCATAGCATGATGCTTTTGAAGTGTCAATAAAAGTTCGAATGATTTCCTTTAATTCGCCATCAATGTTCGATTAGCAGTTGGTCCTGTTTTCAACTTCTCGAAATGGCCGACAGAGCCTTTCAGTTCGTGATCATCCGCCCAGCCTCCTTGGCATTATCAGCCGTTTCCATCGTCCTGGTCATTAGACAACCCGAACTTATCGAGGATGGCGAAGGACAAACTCAGGATAATCGCCACAACAGTGGCGAGCGCCATGCCTTTTAGCGTCACTGTGCCGATATTGATGTACGCGCCGCTGACGCCAATGATTAGGACCGTCGAGGTCAGGATTAGGTTTCTGCCTTTGTTATAATCCACCTGCTCCTCCACCAGCATCCTGATCCCTGATGTAGCGATAACTCCAAACAAGAGCAGCGACACTCCCCCCATGACCGGCGTAGGTATACTCTGAATTGCCGCCGCCAGCTTGCCGACAAACGACAGGATGATGGCAATGACCGCCGCCCCGCCGATAACCCAGGTGCTGTATACTTTGCTGAGCGCCATGACGCCGATATTCTCCCCATAGGTCGTATTCGGAGTCGATCCGAAGAATCCGGATAGCAGTGTAGACAGCCCATTGCCCAATAGAGACCTGCTGAGCCCAGGGTCTTTGATCAAGTCCTTGCCGACAATATTGCCGGTTACAATCAAATGACCGATATGCTCGGCAATCACGACCAACGCCGCCGGGGTGATGATCGCAAGGGCATTCCAGTTAAATACTGGGGTGTAAACGGTCGGAAGCGCAAACCATGGGGCGCTGGCAATCGCGCTTATATCAACGAGCCCCATGAATAACGCCAGCGAATAGCCGGCCAGCACGCCAATCAAAATTGGGATAATCCCCAGAAAACCTCTGAGCAACACTGAACCATAAACTGTAATCACAAGGGTGAATATTGAGACAGTGATGACTTTGAGGTCTAGCGTCTTGGCCGTCAATCCGGCCATCTCTGCGGCCACAGGTGCGAGTTCTAGTCCAATGACTGCAACAATCGCGCCCATGCCTGCAGTGGGAAAAACATAGTCAATCCAGCGCATGCCCATAACCCCAATCAACAGTGCCACGACGCAGAATATTGCTCCCACAGCAATGAATCCGCCTAACGCCGCCTCATAACCATACAGGGGCAGTACAACGAAGACAGGCGACAGAAAGGCAAAACTTGAGCCTAGATAGCCTGGTATCCTCCCTTTAGAAATAACGATATATAACAGTGTGCCAATACCGTTAAACAGCAGAATGGTTGCAGGATTAACCTTAAACAGTATGGGAACCAGCACTGTCGCGCCAAACATAGCAAACAGATGCTGCAGACTCAGTGGAATAGTTTCCCATAGCGTTGGTCGTTCATCAACTTGAATGATCCGTCGTTCCATGTGCATTCCCCCTGTTTAGTTATTTTTGAGCTAAACTGTCTGTTTTTATCCGCAAGGAAAATGCAAAAATGTCCTAAAGCCTCAACACATGAGGCTTTAGGACATAGGCGTCTGGGGAAGACAGCCCTCTGGCTGACCCCCAGACATTAAATATGGAATTAGATTTAAGCACCATCGTGCAAGAACTCCACATCTTTCTGCGCAGCAAATTCTTTGAACAAGGCGGACTGCTTCACTTTCTCAATAATAGATAGATCTTCTTCCGTTAGCTCAAGATTATTCAATACACTAATAGCGTCAATGAGGTTTCGCGGCTTCCCCGTACCATAAACCACCGTGGTAACCTCGTCATGACTCAGGCACCATTTAAGAGCTGCGTGGGCTACCTTGGACTTGTCTGCACCAATCTCTTCTGCCATTTTGAAAAGCTTTCCCTTCATATAGGCTTCCCGGCAGACTACTCCCATTCCTTTGCTTTGGGCTGCAGGCAGAACTTTATTTATGCTCTGATAGTCCCCGAAGTTGCAATTGATATAGACCACGTCAAAGCAGCCGGCCTCGATTTGCTTTAAATATGTATATTCACCGGAAAATGTATCAGCGCAAGCAAAGCGGATTAGCCCTTCTCTTTTTAATGCCTCAATATTGTACTTAATTTTCACCAGATAATCTGGATCATTATCTAATGCGGTCTTCATAAATGGCAGATTCAAGAATTCAATCTGGTCCCGGTCAAGCAGCTTTACAATTCTCTGAACCTCCGCCCGAAGCAGATCGTACTGAGCCATTTTTACGTTATTGCGGTCATACGTATAGCCCATTCCTTCCGGCCTTGTTTGAATGAAGACATCATATGGCGGACGCATTTCTTTTAAGTTTCTACCCAACGCTTCCTTCTCTGAGTCCATAGTCACATCGAACAGATTAATTCCGTTCTCAAATGCGACGGCTAATACTTGTTTTCTGGCATCTTGCCCAAAGCCGTCAAAGATGTAATTAGGCTTTATCGCTAGCTCAAAGTCTTCGTTGAATCCTCGCGATGCGCCGGTAGGCAAATACTCATGCCCTCCCATCGCAAGTCGCGAAATCTCTACATCTAGATTGCCCAGTTTCTTATATATCATATTTCCTCCATATATATGAAATTAGTTCAAGCTAGTGCTGTCCCTTAAAATAAGATTTGATCATCTCTTCATCCTGTCGCAAAACACATGATTCACCTTCATTGACAATACCGCCAACTGATAGAATATATGCATAATTAGCAACTTGTAGAGCCATATTGGTGTTTTGCTCAACCAACAGAATAGTCATGCCTGACTTATTAATTTGCGCAATGGTCTCATAAATCTGATCAACAATAATCGGAGCCAGTCCCATTGATGGCTCATCTAGCATTAATAGCTTGGGATGCGCCATAAGCCCTCTGATGATTGCCAGCATTTGCTGTTCGCCGCCCGAAAGAGTGCCTGCCATTTGAGACATCCGCTCTTTAAACTTCGGAAATAGTTCTACCAGGCGCTCGATGTCACTATTGGTCTCTTTCTTTGAATTTCTCAAGTAGGCACCCATAATTAAGTTTTCCTTAATTGTTAATCCAGGAAAAACCCCACGGCCTTGCGGAACATGCACTAGCCCGCGAGCAACTATAGCCTCGGGCTTTAAACGTTCAATCCGCTCTCCTAGAAACTCAATTTGCGTTTGGGCTGATGTTTTTACCAGGCCAGAAATGGACATCATTGTTGTCGTTTTTCCTGCTCCATTGGGTCCTAATAGAGCGACAAATTGTCCTTCCTTAACCTCGATATCAACGTCATGGAGCACTTGCGCCTTTCCGTAGTACGAATCCAAATGTTTAATTGTTAGCATGTCTTGGCTGCTCCTTTTCCCAAATATGCCTCTATGACTTCCTGATTTCTTTCAATTTCTTCAAATGAACCTGCTGCAATTTTGACGCCATAGCTAAGTACAATAACTCTGTCTGTTACGCCACGGACCAAATCCATAATGTGCTCAATCAAGATAATAGTTAGGCCTGTCTGCCTTAAGGTTTTTATCAGTTGTATGAGATGGGCGATTTCCTCACTGTTCATGCCTGCAGCCGGCTCATCCAGCAGTAAAACTTGTGGTTGCGTTGCTAACGCTCTGGCTATCTCTAAAAGTCTCTGCTGGGCATAGGGCAAACTCTGGGCTACGACATTTTCCTTGCCTCGTAAGCCAACTACCTCTAACAGCTTTGCCGCATCTTCCCGGAAGGTTTTCTCTTCTTCACGAAAACGACGGCCTTTACCGAGAACGTTAGCCAAGCTGGATTTAAACGCATGATTAAAGCCAATCAAAACATTGTCTAAAACAGAAAGTTGCTTGAATAAACGGATGTTCTGAAAGGTTCGCGCGATTCCGGAGGTGCAGATTTCGGCAGAATTGTGTCCGTCAATTCTCTTGCCCCCCAAGGTGATCTCGCCGCTAGTCGGTACATATACTCCTGTTATTAGATTCAAAAGAGTCGTTTTGCCAGAACCATTGGGACCGATAACGGCTAGAACTTCACCTCGACTGACCTCTAAACTAACCTCTTTTAGAGCAACAATTCCGCCAAACGACTTCGATAATTTATTTATCTCAAGAACGATACTCAACGGCTTTCACCTCTCTCTTGGAGCCAGATTCTGCTTTCTCAATTAGCGTATCCCAAGGCAGGAGCACAACCAGCAGTACGATTAAACTGAAGATCATGATATAATACTCCTGCAAAAATCGCATATATTCAGGTGCAATAGTTAAGGCAATGCCAGACCAAAGTGAACCGATAATTGATTCTTGACCACCTACAATCGCCATACTGAACAGATTAAAAGATTGTTCACCAGTAATAATCTCTGGCGACAAATATCCCGCAAAGTGCGCATAGAGTCCGCCCGAAAGACCCGCAAAAAATGCCGCGCTTACAAAGGCGAATGTCTTCATCCGGCGAATATTGATTCCCATGATCTCAGCCGCAATCTCATCTTCCCGGATTGCAGCCAATGCCCTACCGATATAAGAGTTTTTAATTCGAAGCCCCAGAACGGCAAGCAGACACATGGCAACCAGCAGAATGTAATACCAATGTAGCTCTTTAACAATGCGGAATCCTCCAATAACTACCGGAGGAATGTTATACAATCCATAAGGGCCGTTGGTCAACGGTTCCAGGTTGATTACCAACAATCTTACAACCTCGCCAAAGGCGACCGTACTGATTGATAAGAAGGGCCCGCTTAACTTAAATGATGGGATACTGAGCAACGCGCCCCAAATACAGGAGAACAAAACTCCTAGCGGGATTGTAATAAACGGCGACCATTCTAATCGAATTGCCAGAATTGACGAGGTATAGGCCGACAAAGCAAAGAAGGCAACATGGCCTAAACTGATCTGGCCAGCTATGCCGAAAAGAATGACTAAGCCGATAACAGCGATTGCATTGGCAAAGCCGCGGTTAAACACGTAGATATAGTAATTATTTGTTAATACGACCGGCAATACGGCAAAAAAGGCTAACAGTACCCATAGCCAATTAGATTTTAGTTTCTGCATGCTAAATCACCTATACCTTGTCTACGATATCTAGCTTAAATAAACCCTTTGGCTTAAATAAGAGAAAGAGCAAGAGCAGTGTAAACGTGATTACATCTTTGTACATCGATGAAATGAAGCTAGCGCCCAGTGTTTCAGTTACGCCAAGGATTAACCCGCCAACGATGGCCCCCATCGGGTTTCCAAAGCCGCCAATAATATTTGCCGCAAAGGCCTTTGTGCCGAACATAATTCCCATATCGAGTGTTATGAAGAAAACCGCTCCCGAAAGAGCACCGGCAATACCTGCGATAATGGAAGATAGACCGAATACTAAGCTTACCATCCAACTAGTATTCACACCCATCAAAGCGGCAACAGTCCGGTTTTGAGTTGTTGCCCGCATAGCTATTCCCAATTTTGTCGCCTTGAAGAGTGCCAGCAACAGTAACATGACCACAACGCAGATGCCGATTATCCAGATAGAATGCGGCATGACAAAAATCCCTGGGAGCAGTTCGAAAGGTTTAGACCCAAAGGGATTTTCTATCGTCCGTGGCGCCGTGCCCCAAACAAATCGGGCAGCATTACGAATAAAGATTGATAAGGCAATAAACGAGACCAGAGCCTTAATAGCTGGTGCGTTTTGCCGCCTAAGCGTATTAACGATCGTCTTCTCTATTAGTACTCCAAATAGAAACATAAAGCAGACTGTTATCAAAAGCGCTCCGACAAACGGCAGTTTCATGGAAAGGTACAGGGTATAGATCATAAAACTGCTGATCATGACAAACTCACCATTGGCGAAATTAAAGACGCCCGCGGCATTCCAAATCAGTGTAATTCCTAGCGCCGGCAGGGCATACAGGGCACCGATAGACAACCCTCCGATCAATAATTGTACAAATGTTGTAAACTCCATTACTTCTCCTCCAAACAAATTCTGCTAGAAGTACAACTAAGGTAATAGGATTTTCCATTGCCTAAATTTACGTTCGGCGGAGATTCCCCGCCGAACGTAAACTCTGATTATTTGCCTAGCGAATCAGTTACAGTCCAAACCCCGTTCTTAAAATCACCAACAACCTGTTTAGTTACTAAGTCGCCAGACGCACTTCCTTTATATGCGCTTTGAATGCCAACATAATTGACTTCTTTTAACCCTTTAGTTATGGCTTCTTTTGTCGTACCGTTCTTGTTCATGATATCTGCAACCATTTTGACTGCATCATAGTAACAAGCAACGTGGGTCTCGGGTTCTTCGTTTTTGTAAAGCTTTTTGTATTTATTAACCCATTCCTGAACTTTCGGATCAGGGTCGCTTGGCAGGAAGTGTGTTACGATCTTGACACCTTCCATTGCGCCGCCGGCTAGTTCTACCACATAGTCAAGTCCTAACGGTGAACCGCCGAACATCTGAACTTTTAAGCCAAGCTCTTTACTTTGGCGTAGAAACTTAGCGGTTTCGATTTCTTTGCCCAATGCTAGAACGGTATCAACGCCTTTGTTCTTAAGGCTCAAGATTTGAGCCGTAAAGTCGGTATCGCCGATATTGCAAGTCTCAAGTCCTATGGCGCCGTTCTTTTGCGCCTGCAGATTCTTTTGAATTTCTTCCATGAATCCTTTGCCATAATCTTCGTTGGTATACATGATTCCGACTTTCTTGAAGCCTTTGCCAGTTACATAATCGGCTAGAATCTTGGCTGCCACAGCATCATCGGCCCGCATTCTGAATATTGTCGGCACGTTTTGCCGGGTAATACGAACGTTAGTGGCGGAAACAACCTGAGGAACACCTTCTTTTGCAGCAAAAGGCATACTTGCAAGAACCAGTCCGCTAGAGTCAGAGCCTAGAATGACAGGGACCTTGAGATCATCGACCGCTTTTTTTACTGCGTTGATGGCTTCGCTAGACTTAACCTGGTCGTCAAGAAATACTGCCTCCAGCTTCCGGCCTTTTACGCCACCACTTGAGTTTACTTCTTCCAGAGCCATCTTTACAGCGTTGGTGATATACTCACCATTTTTGGTCAAGGGGCCAGTTAAGGAAGTGACTATAACCGCAATCTTAACTGGTCCTTTTTCTTCGGCTGGGGCTTTAGCGGCTTCTTGACCGCCACAGCCTGCAGTTACTATCATGCTGAATAGCATGATTGCCGCTGCTAAGATTCCGATGGCTTTTCGTAAACTTACCTTCATTCTCTTGCCCTCCCTTTTTATATCCCATGTAGATCTTACATGAAATTACAAGTAGCGTCTGACCCTGTTCTTACTAGCAGAGATTCATTTTCTTCAATACTTCAGTCAACCGACTGCGGTTCTCAGGAGTTAATGGCTGAATCGGCGCTCTGGCGCCTCCGACATCAAAGCCCATAATATCTAACGCTTCTTTAACAACTATAGGAAAGCTGCCTAAGCTAAACGCCATCCTAAGTGGCGCCAGCTCGAACTGAGCTTTCCGCGCCGCGTCATAGTCGCCGCTCTGGACATAGTTGTATAGATCAACAATTAGTTTTGGCGCTACGTTGGCCGATGCCGGAACCGCGCCCCTGCCACCTGCGGTCAGGATATTAAATATCACAGTATCTTTACCCGATAGGATGCTAAAATCAGTCCCGATTGAACGCATTACCTCATTGACATAAGTAAGATTGCCGCCGCTGTCTTTCATTCCGACAATATTATCGATTTCCGCTAGTCTCTTAATTGTATCGACCGGAATATCGTACCCGGTGCGGTCAGGGTTATTGTAGAGCAGAACCGGCAAATGGGTCGCCTTGGCAATCGCTTTGTAATGCTGATAAAGCTCTTGTCCGTTCGGCGTAATGAAAAAGGGGGAAATAACAGAAACAGCGTCACAGCCCACACTCTCAGCAGCTTGTGTCAGTAGGACCGTCTCAGACGTCGAAACTGCTGCTGTACCAGCATAAACCGGCACTCTTCCATTTACTTCATCGACGGCAATCTCAAACAAAGAGATTCTCTCTTGTCTCTCTAGCGAGAAAAACTCCCCTTGACTGCCTGCAATAAACACCCCATGCACTCCTGCGTTAATGACATGGTTAATAATTTTACGAAACATAGTTGCGTTAATTGAGCCATCCTTGGCAAACGGCGTTACTAGCGGCGGTATAATCCCTCTAACCTCTGTTTTCATAGTAAAATTCCTCCGATCAATTTTGTATGATGGGTTTCAGATTCTGTTGAATCTGGCATCACCTTATGAGTAGACAATACCTTTCATTCCGCATAATGGAATGGCGTTCCAAATATTTTATATTTTTTTAGAAGCTTCTTCTTCTACAAAAGCTCCTATCAAGTCCCTCTATTTGCCCACCCAAGGCATCTCGACAGTTGATTCGCAGCATTCATAACACAATCAGCGATTTGCGGAACCCCTTTGGATTTGATGCGCCCCTTAGGTCCAGAGGCTGTTATTGCCGCAAAAGCCTTCCCTTCACTATCGCGAACCGGTGCTGAGATGCAAAGCTGGTCTTCCACAATTTCCTCATCATCAACAGCAAACCCGCGACGGCGTATTTCCGGCAACTGGTCAATGAGTTCTTGCGGATCAGTAATCGTATAATTAGTAAATCGCAAGAGTGGCGCCTTAGCCAGAATCTGTTCTACAATATGCACCGGTTGGAATGCTAACAGGGCTTTCCCGCTACCGGAACAATGTATTGGACATCGTTTCCCAATTTGGGAGGTGACTCTCATGGCCTGAAAGCTCTCCAATTTCTCAACAATTACCGTTTCAATGCCATCCAATATAGAAACACTGACAGTTTCGCCGCAGTTTTGCATGAGCACCTGCAGTATCGGTACTGCTTCAGATTCTAAATTGCGAGTCTCAATTACCTTTTCGCCTAAAACACGCAATCGCAGTCCAAGCCGGTAATTCCTGGAAGTTGGCACTTGCTCGATAAAGCCTTGATATTCAAGAGTCATTAACAAGCGATGTATTGTACTTTTGGGTAGATTCAGAACTGCACTGAGTTCTCTAATGCTTAGTTCAGGACTGCTAGTCTCAAACGCGGTTAAGATTTGCAATGCCCGATCAACCGACTGTACTATTTGATTATCCACAGTTTTTACGACTCGACATTTTTTTTCCATCTTTCAGTCCTTAATGCTCCATTATCGGAAATATATGTTATTGACTAAATTATATGAATATTTATTATATTTTGTCAATCCCAACTATCCATATTCTTTATTCATTTGGTAATTATCACTGTCTTTATAGAAATCCAAGCTTCTTCCTGCTCTCCTCGCAACGGCTTTTTGGACAAAAAAGGGGCCGTCTAAAAGCAAAATGCTCTTAGACGGCCCCTTCTCTCGACAATACTACTTACTGTTCTTTTATCAATCCCGCTCTATATGCCCCCAACAGTTCTCGTAATTCGTCAATCTGGCGTTGTATCTCCCGCCCGTCATCGGTGTCTTTCACCCGCATTCGGGTCGGATGACTTTCGATGATTTCGGTTTCCGAATCAATATCTAGTTCCTCTGAGATCGCTTTTTGCATGGATTCAAATGGACGATGGGCGGCAAGCAACAGCCCGATGGAATTTGAGATTAGTGTGTAGCCGGCGATGCCAGTTTCACGCTGGTAGGCACGCGAGAAGCCGCCGTCAATTACGATCATCCTGCCGTTAGCTTTGATTGGCGACTCACCTTTTTTGACCTTGACTGGCACATGGCCATTGATTATATGACTCCGCTTCGGATCAAGCCCAAATTCCTCCAGAATCTTACACGCGGTCTCCTCTTGGTCGCGCAAATCATAGTAAGGATTGCGCTTTTCCACATGAGTAGCCGGATCGGCGATAAAATAGCGTTCAAAGGTTGTCATTTCTTCTTTGCCGAACAGCGGTGACTGCGGTGTGCACCACAAAAACCACATCGCATCCACACCATATTGTTTCTGTTCAGGATTGTCAACGGTGAAATATCCTTGCCGAGCCAGACGATCAACCCTATCGAGAAATGCCTTGCCGGCAAAGGTTTGCCCATCGACGTTAAAGCCCTTAAACGAGCCGTCTTCATTCATCGCAATACAGCCGTGATACAAGAGATTGCCATTACAAATGTGATAGATGCTGCCTTTTGAAAATAAAAAACGGACATGCTGCTGCAGCTTTTTACTATTGGTGAAGGAAAGTTTCAGTTTGTCGACGACAAGCTGTTCGGCTGCGCTCAGACTATAGACATCGTTAGGATCAATGGTTGGGAAATACGTATCCAGCAGAGGATACTCGTTTTGGTCCAGGCGAATGGTTCCCCGTTCATAATCGATTTTGTCCAGCAATAAGCGGTGCTCCATCTGATAGTGAGGCCGCCGCTTAATCATTTGTCCCTCCAGTTTAAACTGGATGATCGCCATCGCTTTGTGCATCTGCGCCATCAGCCTGAGCTCGGGATTTGTGAAATCACCTTTATTAAGAACCTTGGGCATAAAACGGTCACACGGATCCGCCGTATAGGTCTCCAGAGCAAATGATGCTAACGGCAATAGGCTAATGCCATAGCCATTTTCCAGCGCTTCCATGTGGCCATAACGCAAGCAGATCCGGATAACATTCGCCATGCAAGCTTCACTGCCAGCCGCGGCGCCCATCCAGATAATATCATGGTTACCCCATTGCAGGTCTACATGGTGGTATTCCATCAGCGCATCAAGAATCAGATGCGCCCCCGGCCCGCGATCATAAATGTCGCCAAGCACATGCAGTCTGGCAATGGCCAAACGCTGAATCAGTTCAGCCAGAGTAATGATGAACGTCGGGGCGCTGCCAGTAGCAACAACAGTATCGATCAGACTATTATAATACTCTTCTTTGCTTTCAAGGTCTTCTTGCTCATACAGCAATTCCTCAATAATCGCTGCCGCCTGTTCTGGCAAATATTTGCGAACTGTTTCCAAGCGGTATTTTGAGGTCAGCAGACGACAGAGCCTAATTAAGTGAAACAGGGTCTGCCTGCTCCACTCCGTCTGATCAGGCACCGTTTTCAGCAGCAACGGCAGTTTCTGCTCAGGATAATAGATCAAAGTTGCCAGATTGCGTTGCTCCTTCTTTGACAAAGTACTGCCAAACATCTCTTCAATCTTACGCCAGATAGAGCCTGCTCCATTCTTAATCACATGCCTAAACGCTTCATATTCGCCATGCACATCAGACAGAAAGTGTTCTGTGCCTTTTGGCAGCTGCAGAAGCGCGGATAATCTGATCATCGCGTTTGACGCGGCCTGAATCGTAGGATATTGTTCTGACAAAAGCCGTAAGTAGCGTAATTGGCTATCGTCCATTATTGGACACCTCCACTGCAAGAACTATTGGGAAAGTCTTTAGGAAAAATCGAGTATGCCAGCCACAGAGTACGCAGAGTATTCAGAGGCACCCGCGCCAGGCTATGTGTTGCCTTTTATCATTAATAAATTACAGATGTTGAATAGCTTCTCGTTCACAACTGCCATTTCCTTTATTTATGCATAGCCTGAATAAAGGATGACAAAAGTCCTATTTTTATATTTCCAGCAGGAATGACACACAAGAAGTAGAAAGAAATACGAATAGCTGGAAAATTAGCGCAGATACCATCTTCTGGGGTGATGTGGAATGGCAGATATTCTTTATACAGTGGAAAAGAAATGTCCATTGTGCGACAGAACGTTCTCTACAACAAAGGTTCGTAATAGCTTGAAGATGGTCAAGCAAGATACCGACTTTTGTACTTATTATCAGCAGGTTAATCCATATTATTATACGATTTGGGTGTGCCCTCACTGCGGCTACGCCGCGCAGGATGTGTATTTTGAAGAAGTGCTACCGACAGCAGCCGCCAATACCCTGCGGACATTCCTGCAAGCACGGGAAGTAAATGTCGACTTTGGCGGAGTTAGAACCCGCGAGCAAGCAATCGCCACCTACAAGTTAGCTATCTTCTATGCCGAAATGACGCTGACGCTGGCAAGCCGCCTGGCCGGGCTTTGGATCAAGCTAGCCTGGCTGTTCCGCGAAGGCGAACAGACGGCAGAAGAGCAATTCGCTATGACTAAGGCGCTTACTTACTACGAAAAAGCATCGCTAAAAGAAGCATTACCTATTGGCGGCTTAACCGAAATTGCGCTGCAATACCTAATGGGTGAACTGCTCCGACGAACAGGGAAGATCGATGACGCGATCACCTATTTAGGCCGCCTAGTCTCAGATCCACGTGCTCGTTCAGAAAGACGAATCGTTGATCTGGCCCGCCAATGCTGGCATTTGGCCCGGGAAGAGAAAGGCCAAGAGGAAGTTAGCGCTACTGAAGAGAGCAAATGATCGTTATAAAAAAGACCTGTAAGGATTTAAGGAGAAATCTTTGCAGGCCTTTTTACTTTTAGATCACTTCGTGTGTTTGCTAACAGCAGCAACTGATACATACAACCACCAGCTTTATTAAACTTGCTCTTCAAGCCTTGTTCACCAACAGAATTCGCTGCAACCGAGATGGTAATAATTGAACCTGCCGCGGTTAGGCCATGCACATTTAACTAGTTCCACCCGGCAGATCTTGATTTAACCATATTATAATCATATATCTCCTATCCGATATATATATTTTTAATATATTAAAAATATGGTTATAATGAACTTAGCAACAAACAATACCAGTTTCAAATTAACAACAAAACGAAAGGATGTCTGTTATGAAAAATACAATTAAATCATGGTTAGGTAGTTTAGTCAATATCTTCGCTTTTGTTCTAGTACTTTTATTTTCAGCTGTATTATCGATTCTATAAGTTATGCACAACACTCAAATTAGTATAATCCAGAATGTAGACAAAACCAGCTTTCAGCGCACGGGCTTGAAAGCTGGTTTTGTCATAAAAGCTGTGTTTTACCCATAAGGTGAAAGGGCCTTTAACGCGAGGCAAACAATGAGCGCTAGTGCTCCGCACCTTATATTACAAGGCTTTAGGGGCTCTGGAAACTTATAAAGTTAGACGTTATAAAGAAGACCTGCAAAGATCTCAGAGAAATCCTTGCAGGCCTTTTTACTTTTGGCTCATTTCGATTGTTTACTGACCGAGGCAATCTGATACATACAACCGCCAGCTTCGTTAAGCTTGCTCTTCAGGCCTTTTTCATCAATAGAATTCGCTGCAACCGAGATGGTAATAATCGAACCTGCCGCATTCAGCCCAGTCGCTTTGCGGGACAGCTCCACTCGGACTACTGGTTCGCCGTAACTCTTAATATCGCTGATGATCTCTTCCACTGAACGCTCGGTGTCGCCAACCTCAACGCTATATTGGTCCAGTGTGCCACTATTGCTCTGAGTATTG
This sequence comes from Anaerosporomusa subterranea, assembly GCF_001611555.1. Classification (NCBI taxonomy): domain Bacteria; kingdom Bacillati; phylum Bacillota; class Negativicutes; family Acetonemataceae; genus Anaerosporomusa; species Anaerosporomusa subterranea. Next base: position 171,559 of record NZ_LSGP01000020.1, on the reverse strand, counting down.
TTCAATGAAATCACCCCTTTCATTACTAGTATATATTTCGAATCTACTTCGGCATTACCCTCTAAGCCTGACTCATAATTTGAATTTGTCTTATCCGGACTATTATTGCCGAAGTAACAATACTCTACCCTGCCTGATTCGACAAATCCGAGAACTTGGTAAATTGTTTATGGAAGAACAATTGTACAGTATCAACCGGGCCATTACGGTGTTTAGCAAGAATAACTTCGGTGATGTTTTTCCTTTCGCTATCCGGATTGTAGTAATCATCGCGGTAAAGGAAGGATACGATATCGGCGTCTTGCTCGAGTGAACCGGATTCGCGAAGGTCGCTGAGCATCGGGCGTTTAACTTGGCGAGATTCGACGCTACGGGAGAGCTGGGATAGAGCGATGACTGGAACGTTAAGTTCCCGGGCCAGTTGTTTTAAAAAGCGGGATATCTCCGAGATTTCCTGCTGGCGATTTTCGCCTTTGCCGTTGCCGCTACCTTGCATTAACTGAAGATAGTCGATGATGATTAGCTTCAGGTCGTGTTCAATTTTCAGTCTGCGGGCTTTAGCCCGCATCTCAACAGCAGTTATACCAGCCGTATCGTCAATGAACACTGGCGCACCTGACAGACGGTCGGCGGCTTTGACCAGACGACCCCAGTCGTTTTCCTCAAGTTCACCGATACGCAGACGCTGCGCGTCAATCGGCGCTTCGGCGCAGAGCATTCTCTGCACAAGCTGTTCTTTCGACATTTCCAGGCTGAAGATAGCTACCGCCTGTTTTTCGCGAATTGCCACATTTTGAGCAATATTTAAGACAAAGGCAGTTTTACCCATACTAGGACGGGCGGCGATCAGAATCAAATCTGACGGCTGCAAGCCGGACATCAGTTTATCGAGATCCTTAAAGCCTGTGGGTATGCCGGTAATGCCACCTTTTGAATTATAAAGGCTTTCGATTTTATCGAGGGTGTTGAGAATGATGGTCTTGATCGGCATAAAGTCTTTACCGACCTTACGATTGGCAACTTCAAGGATCAGTTGCTCTGCCTTGTCAAGAATCATCTCTACTTCTTCATTATCATCATAGCCCATCGTGGCGACCTGAGTCGCAGCATTGATTAACTGGCGCAGTAGCGCCTTCTCTTCAACAATACGGCAATGGAACATCACGTTGGCTGCCGTCGGAACGCAGTTAGCCAGATAGGTAACATAGGAAATGCCGCCAACAGCTTCGAGCTTATCCTCTTTACGCAGTTGCTCGACAACAGTAATCATGTCAACATTCTCGTTGCGCCCTGACACTTCCATAACTGCATCAAACACGATTCGGTGCGACTCACGATAAAAGTCCTTTGATTGCAGGACTTCCGAGGCCTTGGAAATGGCCTCTTTCTCTATTAGGATCGCGCCAAGCACAGCTTGCTCAGCTTCGATATTTTGCGGGGGTACGCGATCGATCATGTAAACTCCTCCTTATCGGCCGTTGATAAGGCCCCATCTGCGTTGTTGGCCCTGCGGGAGCTCGCTTGCCGTACCACCGTGTACTATCTGCGCTCGCTTCCTCGGGCCGCCTAGCATCTGGGGCCTTCTGAACGGCCTAAGCCTAACGGATCTCTATAATCTCTAGGTCAAACTGAGTACCCTCTTTAAAGGGGTGAGCCAAGCGACGGAGTGTATAGGAATTAGGCGATTGCTTCGCTCGCTTTTTCCGCCAGTAGGACGGCCAGCGCGGCTTCTACGGTTTCTACAGAATGTATCTCTAGGCCTAGGTGGCCTGCGGGAATGTCTTTCTCGTTTTCTTTGGGGATAATAAGGGTCGATATCCCTGCTTGGCGGGCGCCGTAGGCTTTTTCAAATACGCCGCCGACAGCCTTGACTTTGCCTTGAATCGATAGTTCACCAGTCACTGCCACGTCCTGACGCACCGGCTGTTTGGTGATCGCTGAGATAATCGCTGCCAAAATCGCTGTACCGGCTGACGGACCGTCAATCTGGCCGCCGCCGATGACATTGACGTGAATGTCATAGCCGTGGATGTCTTGGCCGGTAATGGCACGAACGACCGCACCGGCATTGAAGACTGAGTCTTTTGCCATGCTGCCGGCAGTGTCATTAAAGCGGATAGTTCCTTTACCCTTTTCGCTAACCGGGAAGGCAACTGCCTCAATTTCAATGACTGAGCCTAAATAGCCAGCCACGCCCAGGCCGAAGACTCGGCCAATTTCCGGTGTTGCTGACGCTTTGCGGCTGACATAGGGAGTGAGGCGGCTGACCTGGGTTACAGAGTAGATATCCTCAACACGAATCTTCTGCTCAGTATCTTTGCGTCCAAGAGCCAAACCATAGGCGTCAGCGAAGATGCCTATTGCCTTTCGACCTTCAATGGTATATTCGCTGATCAGTTCCGGCACACCGTCTTCAAACTCGACATTTAGCTTATTAGCCGCTTGCCGGACAATGGCCTCTATATGCTTTGGTGTCAGCGGTTCAAAGTAGATTTCGGCGCAACGCGAGCGAATCGCCGGTGTAATGTCACTGCGGTCGCGGGTAGTCGCACCAATCAGAATAAAGTCGGCAGGCGCGCCTTCTTCAAATAGCTTTTTGACATATTTGGGTACATTCGCGTCACTGGGATCATAATAGGCAGAGTCGAAATAGACCCGCTTATCTTCTAGCACCTTAAGCAGCTTGTTTTGCAGCATGGGGTCCATCTCGCCGATCTCGTCAATGAACAGGATACCGCCATGGGCTTCTGTCACCATACCGGGTTTAGGTTCCGGCACGCCGGTTTCCGCCAAGTCGCGTCTGGCGCCCTGGTAGATCGGATCATGTACCGAGCCGAGCAGTGGATTGGTGATATCGCGCGGATCCCAGCGCAGTGTTGTACCGTCAACTTCAATAAACGGAGCATCAGCGGCAAATGGGGTATATTGCAGTTTCTTTGCTTCGTCGAGCGCCAATCGGGCAGTTGTCGTCTTGCCGACTCCAGGTGGTCCATAAAGAATAATATGTTGCGGATAGGGTGATGCCAGCTTGGCCCGCAGAGCGGCAATCGCCCGTTCTTGGCCAACGACTTCTGACAGATCACCTGGGCGTAACAGCTCGCCAGCAGATTTAGTCAGCTTGGTTGTCTCTAGCTTCTCGAGTTGGGCATATTTCTTCAAAGTTTGCGGATTTTCCGGGTTAGGAACATCTTCTTTCAGTACTTGCATCTTGATTTCCCGCACATATTCCTGGTGACGCTCTTCCATCTTATCAGCAATCTTTTTCTCGATTCGTTCTTCTACTTCACGACGCGCCAGCATATCTGCCAGCTCATCTTCTACCTCATCGAGAATTGCGGGAATATCTGAGCGAGAAGGAATCTTCTCCACTGTCGGGTCTTCAAATACAAGCTTTTGCAAGCCCAAAACCCGCTCTGCTAGATCTTGCGAGCGAATCAGTTCGAGCGCATCCAGCTTGCCGGCTTTAAGCACAACTTTTTCGGGGCCGATGACTGAGGAATATAGGCTATACAATGAGGTCACCCTGCGTTTGAGGCTATCATCAGGAGAGACAACCTTCTCGGTTGGGTGCCAACGAATAAGTTTACTAAATAGATTTTTCATTTACCGTTTCCTTTCTGGTAGGCTGGATTAACAGCCTGAATATATGTTGGGAAAGGAACCCGGATCTTGGTATCCAAACGAATTCCTAGGAATAATCGCGGTCTGCGAAGAAATGCGGCACGTAACCACAGAGTACGCAGAGTACACAGAGGTCACCGCAGATGGCTACGGTTATTTTATAAGGCAAATCCGAAACCCTCTGTGTACTCTGCGGTTTCCATCTATTCTCCGACGACATTCACGCTTACTTGAGCGCTGACATCAGGATGAATGCGAACAGTGGCATTATAGGTGCCGATAGACTTAACCGAGTCCTTCAATTCCACTTTGCGTTTATCGATAGTCAGTCCATGCTGACGTTCAATCGCATCAGCAACATCTTTGCCGGTGACTGAGCCAAATAGCTTGCCACCTTCGCCGGTTTTCACACCGATGGTGACTGAGACTTTTGATAGTTGGCTGGCCAGCATTCTGGCTTCATCCATTGCTTGCTGCTCGCGTCGCGCTTGGGCTGCTTGTTGATCTTTAATCTGCTTGACAGTAGAGTCAGTCGCAGGCAAAGCCAGTTTCTTAGGTAGAAGGAAGTTGCGGGCATAGCCTTCCGATACTTCCACAATCGCGTCTTTTTTACCGAGACCTTTCACTTCTTGTTGCAGAATGAGTTTCATCTGCTTCACTCTCCTCTATTTGTTTCTGAACCAGTTCGACCAGGCGTTGCCTGACTTCTTCCATGGTTATATTTTTTAATTGTGCTCCAGCCATGGTCTGGTGTCCGCCGCCACCAAAACTCTCCATCAGTACTTGGACGTTGACGTCTCCTTGAGAGCGGGCGCTAATGTTGATCATATCATCGGCGGCAAACAAGACAAAACTAACTTGTACTCCCTCTAAGTTCAAAAGCATATCAGCCGCCTGGGCGGCCACCATTTGTATATTTTTAACTCCTGATGGACATTCGGCAACAATGATTCCACCGGGAAGTTGGGTGGCGTTGCCAATAATCTCTGCCCTATGCCGCAAAGATTCCAGATCAACCCGAAATAATTGGCGGACCAACCGTGGATCAGCGCCAATACGCCGTAAATAGGAAGCAGCTTCAAAGGTACGTACTCCTGTCTGGACGGCGAAATTCTTGGTGTCAACAACAATACCAGCGTACAGGGCGGAAGCCTCAAGCCGGTTCATATCGATATTGTCATCAAAGTAAGTTAGCAACTCGGTGACCAGTTCGCTGGTTGAGGATGCTGACGGTTCGAGATAGACCAGCAGCGGACTGGTAATAAAATCCTCTGCCCGACGGTGATGGTCAATGACGATTACCTTCTCGACTTCTGACAACAGCTCTGGAGCAGCCGTCAAATCCGGTCGATGCGTATCTGAAACAAACAACAGTGTTTTGTCAGAATTAGCTTCTTTCAGAATGCTGGCAGCCTGCGCCGGACTGATAAAAATCGTGCGGTATTCTTCATAGTCTGCCAACAGCTCAGAGAGCTTATCGACTGCGCTGCCTGGTTGACTGAGCACAATATAGGTAGGCTTTTCGAGGTGTCTGGCCATAACGGCTAGACCGATAGCTGAGCCAAGGCTGTCAAAGTCTTCATGCGCGTGCCCCATGATAAGAACCAGTTCAGCGTCTTCAATCAATTCGTGAATAGCTTGTGACACAACTCGGGCCTTGACCCGTGTATTCTTCTCTACTGCTTTGGCTTTGCCGCCATAAAACTGCATTTTTCCATTCGCATATACGGCAGCCTGATCGCCGCCTCTGCCCAAGGCCAGATCGAGGCCAGCCTGCGCCTTCTGCCCGAGCAGCAGAATGGACTCTTCTTCAGCCGAAACGCCAATACTCAGGGTGACCGGAATCTTGTTGCCGCCCTGAATCGCTCGAATCCGATCAAGAATATCGAATTTGTCGTTAAGTATTTTATCCAGTGACTGGCGGTTGAAGATAGCCAGATACATATCTTCGGCAAAACGTTTTATATAACTGTCTGTCTCGCTGGCCCACTCAGCTAGCTTGGTGTTCACTGCAGCAATGATGCCGCTGCGCTGGGTCTCACTTAGCCCTTTCAAAACATCGCTGAGATTATCAATCTGGATATAGGCAAAAACCGGCATAGCGGCTTGGCTTTTCAAACGGGTGCACTCACTGGCGCTCACATCGCTGATATAGGCGGTAAACAGTCGTTTCTCGCCAGATTCGCCAACCTCCGTCGGTTTACAGGTAATCTGCAGATACCGTTCGCCTGAGACAATAATCCGGGTCTGACTCTTTTCCCAATTTCTAATCATCGCCAACTCCGGGCAAACCTGGCCAATATCATCACCGGCACAGAAGTTTCTATCCAGCCAATCCGCACCCAGTTGATTGCGCCAATGCACTTTGCCAGCCTCATCAAAGACAATAATGGCCATCGGCAAGTGATGCAACGCGTAGAGCCCCGCTTGATCAATATGAAATGAAAGCGATTCCACATAGGCGGCGAAGGCCTGTTGCTGTGCTTTATGACGTTCTCGGGACCGGTGATATAAGGCAAAAAACAGAATCGCCGTTAAGGCAGACAATGACAGGTTGTAATAAGCCAACGCCATCAGGACGACTGCTCCGGCAAACATATGCAAGCGGCTGACGCGAAATAGCGACCCATGAAGCATGAATCATTCCTCCTGTTAGGTCGGACGGGACTCTTTTAGTTTCCGATAATCAAAAATCAGATCAAAAGCACCGGCGAACATTAGCGCCTGTGTCAATATACCATTAGTCAATACTAAGAATAGTATAACGTTACGGACAAGGCGTGACAAATTGTATTTCTCGGCAAGGAAGTAAAATAAAGCTAACCCCTGGCAGAGGAGCACCACGGTGGCGAGGATTTGGATATTGAGGCTGATCTTTGAGAGCAACTCGTACTTGTACATGCCAGCCAACAATGCGACTCCGCTGGAAATAGCCCAGACATAGATAGTCGCGTACGGGACGCTCCAGTACTTAAACGCCAAAAACGGATTAAACTGATGGCCAAGCTTTTTGAGCACGGCCCGAGCGATAATAAAGTTGAGCCAAGTTTCAAATACAGCAGCGATGGCAAACCCGGCCGGCAGAATAACTTTCATGATATCGAGAGTGGTTTTCATCATCTCCGACATCTTGCCTAAATCTTCTTCCTTCATCCCAAAACTACGGTATATACTGATTACCTGTTCAAGAGCTTTGGTCATTGACTCATCCTGCAGATTGAGCGGGTTTGTTCCCATCACCAGCATGCTGATCCCGATAACAGCGATCTTAGACACGAGTGAGGCTAATGAGCCAAATGCCAATGTCTTCACTGTACCTAGTCCGTGACGGATACATAGACCAAGTACGATACCGGTCAGGGCAAAGCCAACAACTACAGAAACGGCGTGCAGGGGATGCAGCAGCATAGCGGTGATCAGACCGGCTACCACGGTAGCCATGATGCTCCATTTGTGACCATGGCGGGCGCCTAAGAGCGCTAACGGCACCGGCCAGATGATGTTGACAAAAGCGCCTAACACCGGTACATAGGCGCTAATAATCGCAAAAAGTATGGCGATAGCGGATAGTATACCGCTTTCGACCATCGGTTTAACCCGGGGTTGACTCATGCAGTCACCTCTTCTGCCGGAGATAACGCTCAAGCTCGGCATAGTCTCCGGTCCATTTATCAATATCATGTTCTTTGCTGGTATAACGAGCCAGCCACGCGGCAATTTCCTTGTCAAGTTTGTCGAAATCGAGCCCCAATCGGCGCCCCAATACATAGGAGGTAACGATAAGCGCCGCCAGCGCCTCAGCCATAGCGCGCTCGCTGTTTCTGACAATCGCATGCAACAGTGCGGCCAAGTTAGAGGCTAGTTCCGCCTTCAGCCATTCAATAAAGCGAAGTTTGCGCAGGATGTCTGAATCGTGTGCCATGAGAGCCCTCCTCCTTGCGTAACTTACTGTATTCGGTTTTCGTAGCCGAGTTTCCTGCTTAAGGATATAGGAAACAGTAGGGAAAAGTTTTTAGACAGCGAGTGCTTTGGTCTAGGCGTTACTCCGTTTCTCACAAGAAACGCGCCGGCTTATGGCGCGTTAAAGAAGCGATATAGCGGCAGAGCGGCGCCGGCGCCGGCGAACAGCATAACGGCGAAAGCTCCTGGTCGATTGTTGTGCTGTTTCAGCCACTTTGCATAAGTATAGGCGTGAAACCCGGCCACTATCCCCAAAACGGGTAGAACGTAATCCATTAACTCACTTCCCTTTTCTTCTCTGTCCCCTTATCTTTACCCGGCAGCGGCGACGTTTTCCACAATAGTCCGGTACGACGAATGATCGTTTTTACCGATAGCGTAATCTCTGCTTTTTGATACAGTTTTTCGAAATCAAGTTGGGCAAATTCGTCATAAAGAGTAAATTGAGAACGGGCATAACGACCAAAACCTACGGCATCTGAACCGAGTTCCTGTGTCTTCCTCAGCATGTTGCTCATCTCCTCTTCGATTACTCTGCTCACCTGACTTTCGAGCATTCCACTGTATTCAGGGGCCTCGTAATTCACGCCACTTGGCAAAGCAGAGATTTCGGCCTCCAGCAGGATATCTGCATTGATCTTCGGTATCCCATCTTGAAACTCACACTTGATACGAGGCGAGCGTCCAAGGCGGATATAGACATTAGCATTCTTCTCCTGCGCCATTGGATCAGTCACGACCATAAAGCCACGGCCGAATTTTCCTCTGAGAATGGCAACCATTCGCGTCTCTTGGTTTGTGAGAGTACCAACCATTTTATCGTCGACGAAAAGCGCCATTCCCATTATCTCTGCAGGGTTAGATTCTCCCTCACGCGGCATCATGCCTGCTGTGTATTCCTTGGCCTTATCGCCCTCTTCCACAATTCCCTGCGGCTGACCCCGCCCGGTCTGCGGATTGACGCCAACAAGCATGGCGGTCGGTGAGCCGTTATTTGTTTTTAGCCGCCGGTAAAACTCGTGCATCTGGACCGGTAGGTAATATGAGCTCTCGTCAGCAGTGGCAATCATGCTTTCAAAGTATTTAGACGGCAGCTTCTCTACCTTGGGCGAGTTTTTTGATAAGAATTCTTCTGCTGTGCCATTATTCACTACGCCAATGTACATCGTGCCACGGAATTCGCGAAATCGCATCACCACTGACATTATATCTGTGAGTCCCTGCCGCGCCAAATCCTCGCCAATGATAAAGCCTTTGACGTGCGACAAATTGATGGAACGAGACTCAACCGAGTTCAGCAGGTTGCGTGCTTCCCCCAGATTAGCAGCCTCAATCGTCACTAATTCCGTTTGCTTACCGCCTGCTTCGCCCTCTTTGCCGCCTCCCCCCATAGTACCTGTCGAGACGACGACATAGGTGGCTCTTATATTTTTCCCCGTGCCTTTGTCTATCCCGATGGCAACCACATACGTCACCTCGTCTGTCTCTCGTCCGCTGACACAACCGCCGGACAATAGCGATACAACAAGCAGACTGACTACCATCACGATGCGGAGCATGGCGGCTTCCTCCTTTTCTTTGTGCCCTGCCAAAGTGATGCCAGAAACAGTACGCCGGGAATTCCGTACAGACCGACGTTAAACATGATACGGAACATCTGTACCTCGGTTTGGATAACAGCAGTCACATCAGTCGGCAGCGATGCAAGCGACACAATCAGGATAACGGTTGTGGGAATAAGAGGTCGCATGGTCTCGAGCTTGAACAAACGGGTAGAGAGATATAACCCAACATAGAGATTCATGGCGATGGTGAGAATGCCGAAAATCACCCATAGCACGATAAAAAGTGCTTCTACTCGCTGGAAGAAGCGCCCCAGGTAGACGAGTCTTGCCATCTCGTAAAACGGCAGCACCTTTTCCTGACCTACACTAACGCCGACAACGATGAGGAATACGAATGCTGTCATCACTTTGACAGCGACGCTGATGCCTAACCCAAACAGCGAGCCGCTCATCCAGGTCTTCGAATTATGAAACGTCGGTGAGAGGATAGCTGGTGCAACGCAAGCCGCATTGCTGCCGCCTGCCAACAGGCTTTTGCTGACCAACACCCCGAGACCGTTGCCCTGCCAGGGGAGGAGCTCATAAAAATCATAAGTTGGCATTAACATTAAGAGTACAATGATGAGACCGGCAATCCCTGCCGGCATAATGATATAGGCAGTCCGGCAAATCGGTTCAAGGCCGATACGAAGGATAATGACTATTGCCAGCCCGTAAATCAACAGCAGCTGGGTGAATTCTGTCTCGTGCAAAGCGGTGAGCAGGGTATTTTCGGCATATTGACGCGTAAGCAGCGTCGCATCAGTAAAAAACATGCTGATATAGAACAGGCCAATAATCCATTTAGCCGGCCGCCCTAGATAGTCCTCAGCAAGATCTAGCAAATCGCCTGAGTAACCGCGGAATGCCCTGTTCAAAAGGAGTAGCATCACCATGGCCGCTATCCCGGTTAACAGCACCGACAACCAGGATAGATTCGCTTGCTCTGCCAGCACCCGCGACGGCGCGGTCAAAAAAGTCCGCGTAAAAGTCATCATAAAGACAAAGGCCAAACATTCGGCCATCCCCATCTTGCCGCTGTGATAGCTCATGACAAGTCCTCCTTCTTGATTGGTTTTTCTTGCGTCCAGGAACGCGAAATGGCTGGTTGGCGCGTGGGATCTTGTGTATTTAGCTCGTCCGGACGCCTCTCCATCTGGAAAACACTGCCGCGTTTGATAACATCATAATTAGCTATTGTCTTTGGCCCGACTGGCGCCATGTAAGGCATACCAAAAGATTTCATACTGCACAGTTCAACCGTTAACACCAGTAGGCCGAGAGCCAGTCCGACCAGCCCCAGCGTTGCCGAGAGAAATAGAAACGCAAAACGCAGAATACGCAGCGCAAACGCAATCCGGTAATCAGGAATGGCGAAGGACGCGAGGCCGGTAATCGCGATAATGACCACCATAATTGGGCTGACCAAGTTGGCCGAGACTGCTGCCTGGCCTAGGATGATGGCGCCGACGATGCCGATGGTTGAGCCTAGTACCCCGGGCACTCTAATCCCTGCTTCCCGTATCAGCTCAAATGAAAACTCCATCATCAAAATTTCAAAAAAAGCGGGAAAGGGCACACTTTCCCGAGCAGCAGCCAACGCCAGGATAAGCTCTGTTGGCAAAGCCTCTGGATGGTAATAACTAATTCCAAGGTACAGTGACGGAAGGATCAGAGCAAACAGCGTACCGAACCAGCGGATGATGCGCATGAAGGTACCGGCTGACGCTTTTAGGCTCCAGTCTTCACCAGAGTGGAAGAAACTGAATAAACTCACCGGTAGAATGTACCCAAACGGGGTGCCATCCAAGAACAACGCCATACGACCCTCTGCCAACGAAGACGCCACCCGGTCAGGTCGCTCTGTGGAAAGCATCTGCGGTAAGGGGATAGTCGGATGGTCTTCAATAAATTGTTCAAGCACGCCCATGTTTACGATATAATCGGTCGATATACCCTCTATTCGCCGCTTGACCTCTGCTACCAAGGCCGGATTGGTTAGAGAGCGCAAATACATCACTGCACACCTTTTCGGAATGCGAGTACCTATGTCAAAGATGTCGGTGACCAGATCGCTAGTCTGCAGTATAGATCGCATCAGGCCGGTATTGACTCGCAGGCCTTCGCTGAAGGCAACTTGCGCACCCTGTATCGTTTGTTCGATCTGCGGCCGGTCTAGGCTACGCTGTTTATATCCCTTGACGTCTACCAACAGCGCCGCGCCAACTCCTTCAACAAATAGCGCGGCATCGCCTGCGTTGATTCCTTTGACACAATCAACAAATTGCTTGACCTGGGCTGTCTGATTGGACGGCAGATACTCACTACTCAAAATCGCAAATATCTCACTTTCAGCCGCGTCGCCCATCCCGCTAAAATACATAAGCGGCTGCAGAATGCTCTGGTTGATCAGCAGCTTGTCGACCATTCCCTCTAGATAGACTAACATGGCCTTCCGCTGCTTACTGCCGCGAATTTCCAGTTCTCTAACGACGACATCTTTATTCTCAGGCCGCCCATAGATTTCGTCGATGGTCTTCACGTTCTCTTTAAGACTTGCACTGATCAGCCGTTTATCAAAGTTCTCTTTACTGCTTTCATACGAAAGAAAGATGGCATTCAAGTCTTCATGCTGACGCTCAATCGCCTCTAGTTCGAAGGCGATTGAGCGCAGGCGATCATGATCATTTTCAGCGAGCGCCGTTTTGCTATCTTCCATGACTTTGAGCAAACTACGCGCGGCGCGCAGCAGCACTTCAAGCTCGCGACGACTCTCTCTGAGCTTACCATAGCGCTTCTCTTGCTCAGGTTTCGTATCGTCAGGCTTAAATTCATCCAGCACAAACTGGGTAGGCAATTCTGGTTCGTGGAAGACCAGGATATCACGAATTGCCCGGTACATTTGTTGTATTAGTGTTTCAGTCATCCCAGGCCCTCCCCCTGTTCTGACAGTTAGTATTTACAAAATCACCAATTTTTAGTAGAGACCAAGATTTGCTCCTACATTGCATATCTTTTTGCAGACAGCGCATAGTAGAGTAGCAAGATTCATCTAGTTTTACGGTAAAGCGAAAGGAGATTTTCTATGAACATCTTCCCTCCGACTTCCTTAGCTTCTAGTCTGCTGGCTATGCTTGGACTTGTTCTAGGCCTAAGAAAAAGCCGAGTCTGGTTTTTGCTTAGCGCGCTGGCGGGATTCCTGCTATTGCTTCACATGCATCACGACCGGTATGGACAGACTGTACATCGCCGGCTCGGCGCTCGAAAAGCAGATGAGGTTGAAGTGACAAAAGCCAGTTTAAGCCAAATACGCGATAAATATGCTGACAATAGTGAGTGGCGCACCAGGCATATCAAGGAAGATCCAGGAATATAAGTGGTGATATTTGTCCGGTATTGATGATTAGCGTAGCGACATACTAACTGTGGCGCCAAAAAATCATTCAATTAAAGGGAGGGGTATTGTCGTGGACAAAAAAATGAAGCAGCAACAATCAAAATCCGAGTATGGGACCATGACTGCTAAGTTTGATGCCAACGGTGAATACGGTGCGTCCTCGAGCGTCCCTACGAATGCTGCCGGTAACCAGCAATCCAGCAAAGCAAAATATGGAACGCTGACTGCCAAAGCCGACGCTAATAACGAATACGAATAATTGGATGATGGTGTCAAACAAGAAAGACCGCGCTCATTGCGCGGTCTTTCTTGACATATGGAACGTATAATTGCTGGGAATTTCGAAGGCTTGCAACGCTGGGAATGGAACACAAGCGCCACGAGGCGACACCAGCGCCACTAAGGATAACCGTTTTGTGTCGCTCGTGCAGCGTTAGTGCCGCTCGTGTTCATCGTACAATCATGCACTCCATCTTAATTTAAAACAATGTCCCGATTTCTCCACTCTGTCCAGGCTGCATCGCCCGAATCATCTCGATTGCTTCCTCTACGCTTGTCACCGCCTCCGCCCCAGTGGCGAGCAGCTTTTGATTGCCAGACGCCTGTTGGCTGTCGTTTAGGCTAGTTGGCGAAAAAACCAGCACTCTTCGCCCCTGACGCTTCGCGAAGCGAGCTGTATGCATAGCACCGCCTTGAATGTCACTCTCGACAACGATGACCACATCGCTCAGTCCGCTCTGTAGCCGGTCGCGCTCAACAAAGCGGTAGCGAGCCGGCCGAATCCCAGGCGGGTACTCGCTCAAGAGACAGCCTGTCGCGGCAATTCGCGCAGCCAACTCCTGATTTTGCGGCGGATAAATCGTATCAAGCCCTGACGGCAAAACAGCCGCCGTGTAACCACCTTGCTCCAAACAGCCGCGATGCGCCGCCGCATCACAGCCCAAGGCCAAGCCGCTAACCACGGCTGCTCGTAATTTCGCTAGCTGCCGCCCCAGAAAATAGGCTGTCGCCTCTGCCGCCGGCGAAGGGGCGCGAGTACCAATTACCGCCACACTAGGAAACGCGCTCAGACCCGCAGTATCTCCATGGCAGTACAGCAAAACAGGTGGATCGGAGATCTGCTGCAGGCGGCAGGGAAAGCCGGGGTCTAGCTTATTGACTATTTGCCAGCCGTGTTCGTGACAGAGGCTGATGCTGGCCGCCGCGCTGCGTACCGCTTGCTCAATAGCAGTCTGGGTAACCGACTTCGGCAACAGACCCTTGGCAGTCAGCGCACCAAGTCCAGCCTCAATAATGGCTAACGAATTGTGAGTACAGATAAATTCCGCCTTGCGTCTGCCAATTCGGCCAAGTCCCAGCAGAGTCATGAGCAAGTGACTTCGTTCCACCGCGCTTCCCCCTAGAGATATTTATTCTAAAAAGGGTTCGACTGCAGATGCAAATATCCCTGCTAGGAGACACGAACCACAGAGTGCGCAGTGTACTCTGTGGTTAAAATAGCAATCCTAACTCGCTCTCTGACACGACTAAAAAAGCGCCAGCTTTACGCTGACGCTTTTCATACAGGTTTTATTCCGCCGTGAACGGCAGCAACGCGATGTTGCGAGCACGTTTGATGGCGAGAGTGACTTGGCGCTGGTGTTTCGCGCAATTGCCCGAAATACGGCGCGGCAGGATCTTGCCGCGTTCAGTAATGTACCGGCGCAGTTTGGGAATCTCTTTGTAGTCGATGTCTTTTACTTTATCAACGCAGAAGCTGCAAATCTTTTTCTTTGGTCTTCTGCCTTTTTCACGCCTGACCATGGCCATACTGCTTTACCTCCCTCTAAAATGGAATTTCTTCTTCCGGAGGGAATACTTCCCTTCCGCCAAATGCCTTGGCCGCATCATTAGACCGACTCACAGGAGCGGCTGTCGTACGCGGTCCGGCTGTTTCAAAATTTTGAGCAACGAGATCGGCAACGACCTCAGACACTCTACGTTTTTGGCCATCTTGTGTTTCATACGAACGGACCTGCAGACGTCCCTGCACGAGGACACGAGTGCCCTTCGCGAGGTTATTGCCACACATCTCTGCCAGCTTGTCCCATGCCACGATTGGTATAAAGTCGGCAGGGTCCTTTTCGTTAGAGTCCCGCTGCGCAGAGTAGGAATTACGATTAACCGCCACAGTAAACGAGGCTACCGCCTTTCCTGTCTTGGTATAGCGCACTTCAGGATCCTGAGCTAGACGACCGACTAATACTACTTGATTCATGGCGAAACATCCTTTCCGGCTTATTCGTCTTCTTTAATGACCATGTGCCGTAAAATATCATCTGAAATCTTCATGACGCGCTCTAGCTCGAAAACAGCTTTAGGCTCAGCGGTAAAGTAGATCAGCACATATACGCCTTCACTATGGTCCTTTACCTCGTAGGCTAAACGTCTCTTGCCCCAACGATCAATCTTATCAACATTACCGCCGTTAGTGTTGATTAGGTTCTCATACTTCGCGACCGTCGCGTTGATGGAATCCTCTTCAGCCGGCTTAATGATGAATATGACTTCGTATTTCCTCACGAAATCACCTCCTCCTTTGGACTAATGGCCCCACATAGGGGCAGGGAAGGTTTTCAAATATGAATTTGAAACCCACTTGGACTAAATAAGTATAGCACTTCTTAGTAGAGAAAATCAAGCGTTTCGTAGTGATTTTCTTACGTTGTCACGTGTAAGGCTAGAGGGGTCAATACAAAGTCACGTTTTACCGCAGAGGACATAGAGGAATCATAGAGTAAACAGAGGGCCGTATTATTGATTAAAATACAACCGTTACCCTCTGTCGGTTGACGTACCCTATTCAAGTTCGGAGATGTACTCCCCGACGCTAGCAACTTTCGCATAACCGGCTGCGAGTCCAGCGAGATATGCTGCATGAACCGCATTAGCAGCTATGGTTAGCCCATCGAACGTCAAATCCTTTGTTGCACAGGCATCATGGAGAACCACACATTCAAATCCCAGGTCGACGGCAGCGCGAACCGTTGCTTCGACACACATATGAGTCATCATGCCAGCTACTGCTAACCGTCTGATCTGCTTTTGCCGCAGGCAATCGAGAAGCGCTGTCTCGCGAAAACTATTTGGAAAGTGCTTTTCAATTATACCTTCGTCTAATACCGGTCTGACGCAAGCGTGAATCTCTGCTCCTGCCGTACCAGGCAGGAAAAAGGTTGCGCCCGGCCGCAGCGAAGTATGACGAACATGGAAAATCGGTATTCCTTTTTCTCTAGCCCATTCCAACACTCGCCTTGCGTTTTCGCCGGCCTTAGTGCTGCCAACCAATTCAGCCTTTCCTCCTGGAAAGTAATCATTTTGGATATCAATCAGAAGCAGCCCTGTGTCCATGCTATCCTCCTCATCATGTCGTACTCCCACTGAGGCTATCGCGCCCATGACGGCTCGATATCATCATATACCAGTTGACATGGCGCGATAACCCGTCAAGGTCTGGGAATAAGGTTAGCCGATTGATTCCGTAATAGGATAATTCCTCTAACAAAGTCTGGCGATAGCTCTGGGAAATTACGATCGTCTCTAGTCTGTCCGAACTGTTCCTCTGCTCAGACAGACATAAATCTGGCGGGTTGTGAATGGTAAAGATGCCGCTTTGCCGAGTTATCCGCTGCAAAAGGCCCTTGGGCTTTACTTTGTTGATCCCCTGCGCGGCGAAAGGCGCTACAGTCTCTGTATCAATATTCTTCTCATTATAGTAAGCGTAAATCACCGCATCCTGCTCACAGTCATGCTCGACAGCAAAAAAGGCTGCCGCCAGCGGATTGTACGTCCAATCCAGCAAGCGGGTCGCCAGCCCGTAGTGCTGGGCAATCGCCAGCCAATCCCAGTCATCCTGAAAGCTTAGCTCGGTAAATTCGACAGCCCGCCGCTTCCACTCGCTGAAATACTGTTCGTCATTGTCGACAGCATAAGGCTCGCGGCCTGCCTTAGGCAAAAGCCGCCAATCTGTCTGGCTCTGACCGCGAAATACCCATACACCCTGCTCGCGATATAGGCTAATTTTTTGATGCAGTTGGTCAAAGTTGCTGATCCTTGTTGTTTTCATCATTGGCCTGTGTCAAACTTCCTTAAACAATTCCGGGTAAACAACAGTTCCCTGCACTGCTTTTAGCACCCCAGGGCTTAGCACAAGCACCATAAAAACTTCATCAGGCACCGGAAAGGGACAACGAATTCCAAACCTTGACGCTGGTTGGAAGCCAAAGTGAGGATAATATTCGGCATGCCCCAAAACAATGATGATGCGATGGCCAAACTTATGGCAAGTCAGTATTCCTTGCTCAACAAGAGCAGCACCAACTCCCTGGCACTGTCGATCAGGGATCACAGCCAACGGTGCCAGTGCCAAGGCTGGAATCCAGTTCCCTTCTGACTCGATGGCAATTAGACTGAAAAGAATATGGCCAACAATCCGATTTTCATCGACTGCAACTAGTGATAGTCCGGGATGATACGCAGGCGCATCCCGCAGTCGTTCTACTAGTCTGCCTTCATTATCACGCCCAAAGGCCAGTCGATGGACTTCAGTAATCGCTTCATAATCGTCGTTTTGCTCAGGTCGAATACGTATTGGTCTCACCCCCACTGCCATTAATCAGGTATTGTTTGCGCAATTGCGAATGCCCGCTGTAGTCTGGCGATATCTTGCTCACCGCCAGATGAATAAAAGGCAATATCTCCTTTGCCTGTATCAGTCGGGATACCTGCTTCCTCTAATTTATGCATCAAATGACGCAAAGTCCCCTCTGTTCCGTCGATAATATCTGTCTCAGGCGCCAGAACTTGACGCAAACTATTCCGAAAAAATGCAAAATGAGTACAGCCAAGTACGACCGTCCCATAGCTGGCCAAATCGAGCGAAGCGAACTTCTGCCGCAGACAAGGCACGACAATCGCCTCATCAAAGATCAGTTGCTCGGCAAATTCAACCAGCTCAGGCATGGGTAGGCTGTCAACAATATGTTCAGGATCAACCACTGACACCAAATCCTTAAACTTCGCTTCTTTCAGCGTGAGCGCCGTCGCTAGCGCCAGTACCCGCTTACCGCTGTCTGTGTTTTTAACTGCAGGCTTTACCGCTGGCTCCATGCCAATAATCGGGAATTTATACCTTCCCCGTAAGTCGTTGACCGCGACACTAGTCGCGGTATTACAGGCAACCACCAGCGCTTTAATGCCGCATTCGGCTAAATAATCGACCGCGTCAACAATGTAGCCTTTCACCTCTGCTTTGGGTTTTGGTCCGTAAGGCACATGCAACGTATCCGCATAATAAATATAGTCTTCGTGCGGCAGCAGCTTCATGGCCTCAGATAATACCGTGACTCCACCTACCCCCGAATCAAAAAAGGCGATTTTCATACCCGCACCTCGCATTAGCAAAATCAACTGTGTTCTTGTTTTTCCTTGTGGTATTATATGCGTTTTACCTACTATCAGCCCACTATTCGCTATTTCCCGGGTAATTACGACATAGCCAAGTTCGGCTTAACCCAATCAATAAACTCAGCCACTGATGTAAAAACCCCGTCCGGCTTAGCAGCCTGGATTCCGGCAAGGTCAGCGGTTGCCGACCAAGCGGCGCTCAAGGCAATCACGCCAGCCTCCCGCGAGGCGACGACATCTGATGCAACATCACCGACATAGGCGATCTCGTGGGCCGCTAAACCCCAATGCCGCAGAACACGGCCAATAATCTCCGGTTTTATTGCTCCGGCCTCCGAGCCTACCTCAAGCAATTCGAAGTATGGCTTCAGACCGGTAATTTCAAGCGATGCCATCAAGCTGCTATGACCTTTACCTGTGCCGATAGCCAAGCGGATACCCTTATCCCGCAGCAGATTTAGCACCTGTTCAATACCAGTAAACGGTCTGGCAGGATGATGAAGACGGTATTCCTGCAGATAGTCGGCAAAGCAGCTTTCCCATCGGTCAGGGATTAGTTTCTTGATTACGCCCTCTTCAGTCGGACCAAATAGCGCTTCAATCTCTTGATCACTGTATTCCTTGCTCAGATGGGTGCGAAGGCAATGACGGAACGCAATACGGATTGCCGGCATTGTGTCAGCTAATGTCCCATCAAAATCAAAAATAATGCCTTTAAGTTGCATGATCCCTCTCCCTGTGTCTCTATTTCTGTGCTAATGAGAAACTATGCAGCGTAGTATATAGCCGCTTTCTGTCCCTCTCTTCACTCAATACCAATGCGAATTCCCGCACGGAAAACGGCAAGTCAGGCAAGCTTTGCGGCAAATACGGTTTCCCCGGCAGCGGCGTCACATCCTGTGCCAAGGTTATATGCGGCGAGTAAGGCCTTTTTTCTGAGGCAAAGCCGATTGCTGAGCATGCCTTTTCCACTGCCTGCTGCAGACTATATAACCTTTCAGTATCCCCAGCCAGTCCCTGCCAAATCACCCGGATTGGCGGGCGAGCACCAAACACGCCGACTTGTCCCAATCGCAGACTAAATTCTTGCTGACCTTTTGCTGCCTCGCTTAATCGTTCAACCAGTCTGTCCAATGTTTCGTGCGGCGTCTCACCAAGAAACTTCAGCGTTAGATGGAAATTCTCACTGCGTTTGAAGCGGCCTCGCTCCACTTTAGCGCGAATCTCACGTTGCAGTTCTGTCAGCGCTGCTAAAATATCGGCAGGAAATTCTACAGATATGAATAATCGCATCTAGCTATTCACCCATTCCCATTATATAACATGTTAAATTCGTTATCCATAGTATTCCACTTATGCTTAAATTAATCGATTTTACGTAAGAAAAAACCACTGCGGCGGTCGTTGGGAGACGAAGAACGTAGGACAATGATCGCAAAGAATCGAAGATCGCAAAGGGATTTTTTTAGTAATTATTCGCTTTGCGACGCTTGCGCGCTTCGCGCTAACGTACTTCTACATTATAGTTTCTAAACGTTACAAAAAAATCACCCTCTCAGGGTGATTTTTCGTGTGTTATACGTTAAACCGGAAATATGTTACATCGCCGTCCTGCATTACATATTCCTTGCCCTCCAAGCGAACAAGGCCTTGCTCGCGGGCTGCATTCTGGCTGCCGGCTTTCATCAGGTCATTAAAGGAAACAATTTCGGCGCGGATAAAGCCGCGTTCGATATCACTATGGATTTTGCCTGCCGCCTGCGGCGCTTTGGTGCCGCGCACAATTGTCCAGGCGCGTACTTCCTGTTCGCCTGCGGTCAGGAACGTCATCAGTCCCAGCAGCTTGAAGCTGACTCGAATCAGTTTATCCAGGCCAGACTCGGCCAGACCGAGGTCGGCGAGAAACGCTTTTGCTTCGTCGTCATCCAGCTCAGCGATTTCCGCCTCCAGCTTAGCGCAAACGGCGATTACTTCGGCATTTTCTTCGGCTGCGAACGCCTGCACCTTTTGCACATAAGGATTCGCTTCCGCATCAGCAATCTCGTCTTCACTGACATTAGTTACATAAAGTACCGGTTTTAATGTTAATAAATTCAAATCCCGCAACAGGAGCTTCTCATCGTCGCTAAAGCCAGCGCGACGAGCCGGAACGGCGTCTCCCAAAATCTTGAGCAAGCGTTGCAATACCTCAATCTCAGCCTGTACCTTTTTGTCGCCGCTCTTTAAGAGCTTCTGCGAACGCTCAATGCGTTTCTCAACACCCTCGATGTCAGCCAGACAGAGTTCTGTATTGATGATCTCAATATCCCGCAGCGGGTCGATACCGCCTTCGACATGAGTAACATTCTCGTCAGCAAAACAGCGTACTACCTGAGCAATGGCATCCACCTGGCGAATATGGGCTAAGAACTTGTTACCAAGCCCCTCCCCTTTAGACGCGCCTTTGACTAGGCCGGCGATATCGACAAATCGCATCGCTGTCGGCAGGATTCGCTTAGGCTTGTAGATGGCAGCCAGTTTGCCCAGCCGCTCGTCAGGCACTTCAACTACGCCGACATTGGGCTCAATGGTGCAGAACGGATAATTGGCAGCTTCCGCTCCCGCCTTGGTAATCGCGTTAAACAGTGTGCTTTTGCCGACATTCGGCAAGCCGACAATGCCCACTTCTAAATTTGTGCTCATATATATTCACCAACGCTTTCATACAAGTTAACCTATTAATTTTAGAATATCCCGGCGCTAAATGCAATACCCGAGCCGGGATAAGAAAAACGGCGGCAAGTTTCTTTGCAGGAAACGAGGAACGATAACCGCAGAGTTCGCAGAGGGACACAAAGGGTTCGGTGTAAAGACTGTGTCCACGCTCTACTTGGCCCAGGGCAAGGTTAGTAGGCTAAGAAGAGGATAGGGATTACTCATTTGTCAACGCCAGCAGCCGGTCGATATCCTTCACAATAATTCCTTTATGCCCATCGACTACGATTAACCCGTCCTCTTGCATTACCGTTAATACTCGACTGATGGTTTCCCGGGAAGTGCCTACAAGATTGGCCACTTCGCTGCGTGACAACCCGAGAGTAATCCGAATCTCTTTTGACTGCTTTTCCCCATTGCTGACAGCAAGATCATACAACAAGCGAGCCAAGCGCTGATCTACGCTTCGTAACGCAAGATTGCCGATATTTTGTTCCGCATCGGCAAGCCGGTTTACCAAAGCCTGAATGACCGAATACGAGATTTTCGCGTTGCGGGCAAACAATTCTCTGACCTTCTCCTTCTCCAGCATGCACAAGCCGGTGTCTTCCATTGCCTCGGCGTAGAATAGCCGAAAGCTTTCATTAAATAAAGCGTATTCGCCAAAGAAGTCTCCTGGCTTAAGTATCCGAATCGTTTGCTGGCGACCATCGGCGGATAAATCATATAGCTTAACCCGGCCAAGACGGACGATGCAGAGACTCTCAGCTTTGTCTCCTTTATTGAACAGCGTGGCCCCTTTCGGGTACTCCCTTTTAATGATTAACGCATTGATTTGCTGCAACTCTGCGAGTTCCAAGTTCTGAAATATGGGAACCAGGCTCGCGCAGATATGCGGTACCTTCTCGTCAGTATGAACACACATTATTTTCCCCTCCCTGAATTAATTTCAAAATTTTGATTATTATCACATAATGCCAGCTAATTATCTTGTATTCTAAAACCAGATCATCCGGAAGATCTAAAGCGTATAAAAAAGAAAGAGGGATGAAAATGAACAATATGTATGGATGGATTTTAGGGGTTGCTATCATGGGATTTGTCGCTTTAATGCCAAATACGGCTGAGGCTCACTGCGACACGTTGGACGGCCCAGTGGTTACGGCGGCGCAACAGGCGCTAGACAGCAAAGACATCAATCGCGTTCTTCCTTTCATTCCCAAGAACGGTGAGCCAGAACTTAAAGAGGCCTTCGCTAAGGTTCTTGCCGCTAGAACAGGCGGCAAATCAGCTCAGGAAGTCGCAGACCGCTATTTCTTTGAAACCACAGTTCGAATACACAGAGCTGGCGAAGGAGCAGCTTTTACCGGCTTACAGCCGGCAGGCATGGATTTTGGCCCTGCTCTGCCTGCATCAGAGAAAGCCATCCAGACAGGATCGCTGACCGAGTTAAACCAAATTATGGCGCATGAACTAGCCGAAGTTCTTGAATTGCGATTGCATAAAATCCAAGAGCTGAAGGCCAGAACACCAGCCGGCGATGTTGACGCCGTACGCAAGCTAACCAGTGAAGAGCTGCAATTCCAGATTTTCGTTCACGAACTGTATGAAAAAATCCGCGAAGGCGGCGCTGAAAACTCGCATCAATCAGAAAAAGAGCCGAGACGCGAACACAGCCACTAGTCAACATAGTTACCCTATAGTTTCAACTCAATTCGGGAAACTCCTCTGACAACATAAGCAAAAGAATTAAGAGGTCTTAATTCTTTTGCTTATTCTCTGAACGCAGGCGCTTCTTTCGCTCAGGCGCCAACTACTCCCCTTGCACTCAGAAGTTTGGCAGCTCTCGTGATATCGTCCGCCGTTGCCGAAGCCACGCCATCAAGCGGATAAACTAGCGACAGCTGTTGCCACTTTTGTCGTCCTGCCTGATGGTAGGGCAGCAGTTCCACTCTCGGCTGAATCGGTAACGAGCAAATCAACTCGGCAAACTCAGCTAACTCCTGTTCCGTGTCAGTGATGCCAGGTATGATAACATGACGGACGATCAAGGGAGTTGTTAGCGCAACCAACCGCAAGTTCTCGATAATGTCGCGCCGCTCTTGCCCGGTCAAGCGTAAATGGGTAGCACGATTCGCCGCCTTAACCGAAAACATAACCAGGTCGGTATAAGGCAAAACCTTCTCGAGCGCATTTGGTGCACAAAACCCGGCTGTGTCCAGCGTGGTGTGGATGCCCTGCTCGCGGCAGGCTTGAAACAGCGCACCGACAAAATCCGGCTGCAGCAGCGGTTCGCCCCCGCTTATTGTCAGGCCACCGCCAGAGGCGTCATAAAAGCTGCGGTATTTCTCATAATCGGCCAGCACCTCCGTCACGCTGATCGTCTTGTTGCCAAACTCCCAGGTATCCCGGTTGTGACAAAAGATGCAGCCGAGTGTGCATCCGGACAAAAACAGCACATAGCGCATACCTGGCCCATCAACTGTGCCAAACGTTTCGACAGAGTGAAGATAGCCTGTCTGCTCACGATTCATAGAAGGTCCGGCTGATGACTTCCTGCTGATGCAGCGGTGAAAGCTTAATAAAGTTAACTGCATAGCCAGATACGCGGATGGTAAGCTGCGGATAGTCTTCCGGCTTGGCCATTGCCGCTTGCAGCAGGGCTCGGTCTAGTACATTGACATTGATATGGTGTCCGCCCTTAATCGCGTAACCATCTAAGAGAGCAGTCAGGTTCTTTTCCCTGGCTGCTTTGGTTTTGCCCAGCGCAGACGGGACGACAGTAAACGTATAGGAGATGCCATCCTGGCAGTCGGCGTAGGATAACTTTGCGACAGACGACGCTGCAGCGAGCGCGCCGCGCTTGTCCCGTCCATGCATGGGATTGGCGCCTGGGGCAAAGGGCTGACCTGCCTGACGCCCGTCAGGAGTTGCACCGGTTTTGCCGCCATACATGACGTTTGACGTGATCGTGAGAATGGATAAGGTATGTTTTGCATCACGGTATGCTGGGTGAAGCTTTAGCTTGGCGCTAAATTCGGCGCAGAGACCTGATGCAATCTGGTCAACCCGATCATCATCATTACCATAACACGGGTAATCGCCCGCAATTTCAAAACCAGTCGCAATACCGCGCTCATCCCGCACCGCTTTCACCTTGGCATGCTTGATAGCGCTGAGTGAGTCGGCGGCAACAGACAGTCCGGCGATACCAAACGCCATTAGCCTGCCTGGTTCGCTATCGTGCAAAGCCATCTGCAAACTTTCATAGGCATAGGTGTCGTGCATGCGATGAATCAGATTCATCGTGTTGACATAGAGTCCGGTCAGCCAATCAAGCACGATCGACAAATTGACTCTTACTGTATCATAATCTAAGGTCTCAGCCGTTAGCAGTGGCAGCTTCGGGCCGATTTGCTCACCGCTGACTTCATCCCGACCGCCGTTGATGGCGAGCAGCAGAGCTTTAGCCAGATTGGCACGGGCGCCGAAAAACTGCATTTGTTTGCCGACCGTCATAGCTGACACACAGCACGCAATCGCATAGTCGTCGCCATACTCTGGACGCATCAGTTCGTCATTCTCATACTGGATGGCGCTGCTGCTAATCGAGACTGCGGCAGAAAACTGCTTAAAGCCTTCAGGCAGCGCAGGTGACCATAGGACAGTCAGGTTCGGCTCAGGCGCAGGGCCGAGGTTGGCTAAGGTATGGAGAAAACGGAATGAGGTCTGCGTAACCAAGGTCCGGCCATCGCGTCCCATACCACCAATGGCTTCAGTAACCCACAGCGGGTCACCGGCAAATAATTCGTTATAGTCAGGGGTGCGCAAATGCCGCGCCAGACGCAGCTTAATAATCAGTTGATCAATCAATTCCTGTGCGCCCGATTCATCAAGCCGGCCCTCGTTCAGGTCGCGGATAATATAGATATCCAAAAAGGTCGATACCCGGCCAAGCGACATCGCGGCGCCGTTTTGCTCCTTGATCGCGCCAAGGTAGGCGAAGTATAGCCATTGAATCGCCTCTTGCGCATCCTCTGCCGGGCGCGAGATATCAAATCCGTATTGTTTTGCCATCAGCGCCAGATCAGCAAGAGCATGCAGTTGCTGGGCGATTTCCTCACGGGTCCGGATCACCGCTTCAGTCATTGGACTGTCGGCTAGTGCCGTCAAATCGTCCTGTTTTTCCTGAATCAGTCGCTCGGTGCCATACAGCGCTATTCGACGGTAATCACCAATGATTCGGCCCCGTCCATATGCATCAGGCAGACCGGTGATCATGCCCAGTCGGCGCGCTTGCTTCATTTCCTCGGTATATGCCTCAAACACTGCTGTGTTGTGCGTCTTGCGGTGATTGTGGTAGATGTCGCTAATCTGCGGGTTCAGTTTCCTGCCATAAGCCTCGCAGGCC
Source organism: Anaerosporomusa subterranea (assembly GCF_001611555.1). Classification (NCBI taxonomy): domain Bacteria; kingdom Bacillati; phylum Bacillota; class Negativicutes; family Acetonemataceae; genus Anaerosporomusa; species Anaerosporomusa subterranea. The sequence goes on along the minus strand of NZ_LSGP01000020.1, from coordinate 146,427 downwards.
TGTTCAGCCATCCGAACACCGCCGTTAACGATGACTCCCCGTTTAAGCGGCGCATCTGTCTGTAGGCCGACAATCAGCTCTAATTCTTTAGCAATATAGCCAGCGGCATGTGATGTGATGGTAGAAACGACTTCTGTATCAATATCAAGCACCCCGTCCGAATCCCGCTCCACTTTCAACAGACGAGTGCATTCTTCCCACAGCCGCTTGGTTTGGAACGTCGCCGCCGCCAAAAAGCTGGCATCACCTTCGTATGGTGTATAGTTCTTTTGAATAAAATCTCGCACATCGACACTTGTCTGCCAAACTCCATCTGTAAAGCCTCTCCACTGATCCATTGGAAGACCTCCCCTGAAAAATATTAAAACCGCCTGAACATCACAAAAACTATGCAATGCCCAGGCGGTCGGCTTTCATCTCCGCTACAGTCCACGTGGTTCAACCCACTAATCCGCCAGTCCTGTATCGGGTTCTATACGATTGTACAAACGGTTTGTACTCTTATTCTACCGAATACGCCCTTATTCGTCAAGAACTAAAATCCAATCTAATCTCCTAGTCAGTGCTAATCCCAAGGGCGTTCAGAAATGCCCAGATGCTAGGCAGCCCCGCCGACCCAGCAGCGACGCGTACGTCCGGTACGCTAGCAATGGGTTGGCGGGGCTAACAACGCAGATGGGCGTTTATCAACGCCCGACATCTTCCTTTTGGCTGACGATGGCCTTAACCGCCTTCTCAAACTTTGGTCTGGGCATGAGGACAAAGTGATTGCACTTTTGGCACTTTAGGCCAAAGTCAATGCCGGTTCGCGTGATTTCCCAGAGGTCAGAACCGCAGGGATGCGTTTTTTTGGTTTTAACAATATCGCCGATTTGGTAGCGGACAATCATGACTTGCCCCCTCTGTTTTCTGCGAGTTTTACTCCAGGTACTTGTGCCGCGGCTGGCAAGGGAATAGCGGCTGCGTCAAATAGTGTCTTGATTTTTTGCCGAATCGCCGCCTCCACCCCTCCCTGTTCCATGGGCAGGGTTTTTACAACGATTCGCATGACAAGTTCACCAGGCCGAAAGTCGACGATGCCCAATAGTTTGGGGGCTTCAATGATCTGCGGCAATTCCTTGACTGATTCGCAGGCTTCCGCTAATAACAACTGTACCTGATTAATATCTGCGTCATAGGCTACAGGCACATTGACAACAGCCTGCATGTGACCGCGCGTATAGTTAGTTACTTTGGTAATGGCACCGTTAGGGATGATATGCAGTACACCGTTCGTGCCACGCAGTTTGGTGATGCGAAAACCGACGTCTTCGACCGTGCCTGCCATGTCGCCATTTTCCACATAATCTCCCACCGAATATTGATCTTCCAGAATGATAAAGAAGCCGGTGATGACATCTTTGACCAACGTCTGCGCGCCAAAGCCGATCGCCAAGCCGATAACACCCGCGCCAGCAATAATTGACGTGGTGTCAATTTGGAATTCCTGCAGAATCATGACTAAGGTGACGAAGTAGACCATATACTGGACAATACTTTTTAATAGCGAGCTGAGTGTGCGAGCGCGTTTCTCCTCCAGGTAAAAATGCTTACCATCGGCCTTAGGCATAAAGAAACGATCAACAATTAGCTTGAAAAACCGCATCGCTAAGCCTGAGCCAATGACAATCAGACATAAGCGTAACACTCTATTGCCAATCACTAATAGATAATCCGGTGAAAACAGCTCGCTCATAGGTTCCTCCCATACTCAGACAACAATTCATATACTCTTTGCTGTTGGTCCCTACTGTAAAGCTTTGACCACAGGACATCCGCCTGAGCCAATACAGCCAGTGCCTGCTGCTGGTCTTTAGCTGCCAGCAATAGGCACTGGCCGCAGCTAATTGATATTTCGCGCGGGGTGGGCAGAGCAGTGACAGCAACGCCTGCTTCAGTCAGCAGCTTTTCGGCCTTGATGGCATGATGCACTGAGGCAAAGCTAATCAGCCGGTCTTTGGCCTCGCTCAAAGGGTGACCGCCCTGCCGGTCGCCAGCGCTTCAACGATCGTATACATATTGGTAATACCACCAACAGCTAGCCTTTCTTTTACTCCATAATAATCAAGGCAGGTCCCGCAAGACAAGACCTCGACACCACGTCCGGCTAGTGTCTCAATGTGCGCCAAAACTGGTGAATCCTGCAAGGTTAGTAATACGCCACTGTTTATGAACAATACTTTACTGGGCAGTTCCCGCTCTGTCAGTGTGTAAAAGAACGATTTCATGAGTACAGATCCCAGTTCTTTGTTGCCATGGCCGAGACTATCCTGGGTAATCAGCCAGACCCCACTGACCGATGACGCGGCGGTCCCAACAGGCGTAATCACCGCAGCCGGTATCCCTGACTTCGTAATCCGAATGCTAAAGTCTCCGTCCTGGCCCTCAACACTGACACCGCATTGCTGGGCAGTGGCGAATTTGACCACATTCTCCTTGGCGACTTGGTTATCAACTAGTACGGTTAGCGCTTCGCCATTTAAGCCAGCGAGCGCTTTTTTTGTTTCAATGACAGGCAGAGGGCAGGCCAGCCCCCTGCAGTCGAGTTGATTATTCAACAGTAATCTCTCCTTTACCTGTTCCGGTAACTTGGCCGATACAGGCTGCTGCCGACACTCCGCCGGCATGGAGTGCTGCCAGCAGCGCATTTGCCTGCCGAGCCGGCAAACTGATCAGCAGGCCGCCTGAGGTCTGAGGATCCCATAACAAATCTGCCGCTTGTTCCGGCACATGGGCCGCGATACGGATCCCTTTAGTACTAAAGTACTCCCGGTTGGCATAAGCGCCGCCTGGAACCAAACCCATAGCAGCAGCCTCAGCCGCTTCTGGCAGAAAGGGAACAGCAGTATGTTCAACAAGAATACTGACGCCCGATCCAGCTGCCATCTCAGAGAGATGGCCTAGTAGACCAAAGCCGGTGACATCAGTACAAGCACTAACAGCAAACGGCTCAAGCGCCTCTGCCGCAACCCGGTTAAGAGTTGTCATGCTATTAATCGCTGCCTGCCAGCCTTCGTTAAACATCTCAGCGCGAGAGGCAGTTGCCAAAATCCCTGTCCCTAATGGTTTGGTAAGGATTATCGCGTCGCCCGGTTTAGCACCAGCGTTTTTTAATATCTTGGCTGGGTGAACTACCCCGGTAACACTAAGTCCGTATTTGGGCTCAAGATCATCAATCGTATGTCCGCCGACAATGACTGCTCCGGCTTCCTTCACTTTATCCTGTCCGCCTTCCAGTATAGCTGGCAGGATTCCTTCATTCAATAAAGAGACCGGAAAGGCGACAATGTTCATCGCCGTCAACGGCCTGCCACCCATGGCATACACATCGCTGAGGCTGTTAGCAGCGGCAATTTGACCGAAGGTATAAGGGTCATCAACAATCGGCGTAAAGAAGTCCAGCGTCTGAATCAACGCTGTTTTTTCATCCAACAAATAGACTCCCGCGTCATCTGAAGTTTCTATTCCTACTAAGAGACGTGGGTGTTGCGGTCGTTCCAAATGACGCAGCACGTGCGCCAGGGCCCCTGGCCCAATTTTAGCAGCTCAACCGCCTCGTTTTGTATATTGAGTCAACTTCACCACTTTATACGCCTCCTTTGTTACCTATTATCGGGAAGCTGGAGGACGAAGACACGCTTAACCACAGATTACGCAGAGGTCACAGAGGGTTCACGGAGGGTCACGCTTAATGAAAAAAACACACCGTAGCCCTCTGGGTACCCTCAGCGTACTCTGCGTACTCTGCGGTTAACGTACCCCGTCTTCTCCTGTATATATTTTCTGCCAGCCGAAAGAAACTCCTCTTTTTCGCTAAGTCACCTCAGTAAACTATTTCGCATACCTTAGTGGTAGTAGCTGAGAGGTGATCGTCATGGCAAGCGAACAACGGCCCATTGTAGATACAATTCTTGGCGATGTTGCTGCCCTTGTTCCCCAGTTTTCCTCGATTGTCGCTTCTTACCGGCTACTGGTCGGCTCGGCCGAGGAACTGAGCCGGACCAGAGGCGTCTGTGAGGAGATCACTGAGCGAGCAATTATACGCGCCGACCGGGCTGGTGCTCTCATTGACATGTTATTGGAAATACTATGCTGCAAGGTTTCCTTCAGTACCAATTTCCTGGCCGTTAGCTGTGCTCCGGTCGATATTTTTCGGCTGTTGGCGTTGACCTGTACGGCCGATCCGTCCCGGCTAACTGCTGAGCAGATTATCGAGCTTGAAGCACTGCGCCAGCTATTGTGCCGGGAGCGGTCTGATTGTTGTTTTGTCGATAAAACCACTGGTCCTTGCACGCCGCCACCAGTAACCGCCAAGGAAGCTCCGACGCAAATTCCTTCCGATATCGCCGAAGAGCTCGAAACAGAGGTTATCCAAGAACTAGCCTCGATTGTCTCTCCGCAAAGACCAACGCCAATCTAACTTTCTTTAGACCTCTCCCGCTCGTGCGAACCAGCTGGCTCAGGATGAATAACCACATCGCAGCTGCCTAACTGACTTTCCAGTTCGGCTTCAACCTGATCGCAAATAGCGTGCGCCCGATCCAGACGCAGCCCCGGATCAAGCAATACATGCACGTCAATTTGACGTAGACTGCCACTGCGCCGGGTGCGCAGCCGGTGATGAGACACGACTTCCGGATGGGTGGCAAGAATATCATGGATAAGGTCGCGCTCGTGATGCGGCAGGCTGATATCAGTCAGCTCATACAAACTGTTCCAGGTCATATTCCAGCCAGCCTTAAAGATGATAGCTGCGACAACAATGGCAATGGCCGGATCAATCCAAGTCAACCCTGTCAGCTTCATTGCCACCAATCCCAAAAAAACGCCAATCGAGGTCCAGACATCTGTCTTCAGATGCAGAGCGTCTGCCGCCAATGCGTGGGAATGAGTTTGGTCAGCAACTGTTTGCAGCCGGCTGGATACCCACCAGTTCACACCGGCTGAAAATAGCATAACCGCCATTCCATAACCTACCAGCTCTGTCGGCTGTGGCGACCGCAGCTTATCGACCGATTCCCAAACTATCCAGATTGAGACCAGCACAATCAGGGCTGCTTCAATCATACCGGAGACATTTTCGATTTTACCGTGTCCGTAGGCATGCACGGCGTCTGGCTCTTTACCAGATTTACGCACTGCAACAAAAGCAATCAGCGCAGCCAATAGATCAACCGCTGAGTGAGCCGCCTCAGAAATAATACTGACCGAACCGCTCATCCAGCCCACTGCCAGTTTTAGTACAACCAACAGAGAATTAGAAGCAACCGATAATTTTGCTGTATTCGTCTTTACGGTGTTAATGTCTTGTATAACATCGTGGGACAAAGAGTTGTTCCCCCCCCCCGGAATGAAGTAAAAACCTGCGCCCATTGCTGGTCACGCAGGTTTTCCCTGTTGCAAGAAGCATCCGGCTGCGTCGCCTCCGGCTACCTATTGCTAATTTTGCCTTTTTAGCGTTTTCTTATACGGATATCAACTTCCATACGTCTACTGTATCTCTTTACCCACCCCCACGCCATTCAGACCGTTGAGGTGGCCCTAGATGCTAGGCAGCCCCGTTGCTCCCGCCGCGACGCGTACGATGCGGGTAGGTACGCTAGCAAGGGGGTAACGGGGCTGATTGCGCAACTCTTGGCGCTTTAGCGCCTTTCGCCGCTCTCGGCCGTCCATGGCCTTCGCGGCACCTGAACGTCCTGTTCAATGGAGTTGGCGGCATACCCTTTACGGGTGCAACGCAGATAGGGTCAGATCAACGGTCTGAATGGCCGATGTGAGCTATATGCTTGACCGGGCAGCCTATCGCTTCCAATCGATCAGTCAGCTGCTTTGTCTCTTTGACATCAGCCCGGATAACTAACTCAGAATCGCCATTGGCCAACGGATAGATCGCCAAACTGCCAATATTGATGTTTAGTTCAGCGAAGATGCGGGTGATCTCGTGCAATCGGCCCACTTCGTCTGACACGTCAATGGTTAACCGTGTTTTGCCCTTTTCCAGTCCCATGATCTCAATAAAGCATTTAAATATGTCGGTTTCGGTAATGAGACCGGTTACTGCTCCACCCTGACCAACAACGACCAGACCACCGATCCTGCTGCTGGTCATCAGCAAGGCGGCCTCCTCAATCGTAGCGTCCTGAGGGATGGTCACAACCTGCTTTTTCATGACGTCCTTAACAAGCATTTTGGCCAACAGATAGTTGAGTTCATAAATGGAGAGTGTTGTCGCCGGTGATGGCGAAACTTCTCTCAGGTCGCGATCGGTTACAATGCCCACCAGTTTTCCGTTATCGACAACAGGCAAACGGCGAAACTTGTTGGTCCTCATGATGTGGGCCGCGTCAGCCACCGAAGTCGTGGAAGTAATCGTAACCGGGTTGGGGGTCATCCGTGCAGCGACAAACATCATTCATCTCTCCTTACCTTTTACTCTCTCTTAGCCGCCAAGGTATGCTTTGCGCACCGCTTCACTCTCAGACAGCTCTTGAGCTGTGCCGGCCAGGGTGATACGTCCGGTTTCTAAAACATAGGCCTTGTGTGCAATCGAAAGCGCCATATTCGCATTCTGCTCAACCAGTAGGATGGTTGTGCCGCTCTCGTTGATTTCTTTAATAATCTTAAATATTTCCTTAACCAACAGCGGAGCCAATCCCATGGATGGTTCATCCAACAGCAGCAAGCGAGGGCGACTCATTAGCGCTCTGCCCATTGCCAGCATTTGCTGTTCACCGCCTGATAGAGTGCCTGCCAGTTGCGACTTGCGTTCAGCCAGCCGGGGAAAGCGCTCAAAGACTGTATCCATATCTTTCTTAATCTCGGATTTGTCACTTCTAATATACGCGCCCAGCTCTAAATTTTCAAGTACCGACATATTGGCGAAAATCCGCCGTCCCTCAGGCACTTGACTGATGCCAAGCTTTACGATAGATTGCGCTGCCATAGCTGCGATATCTTGGCCTTCAAAGGTAATCTGACCAGTCTTTGGTTTCAACAGACCGGAAACAGTCCGTAAAGTAGTGCTCTTGCCGGCGCCGTTTGCCCCGATTAACGTGACAATCTCTCCTTCAGCGACAGATACGCTGATGCCCTTTAATGCATGGATAGCGCCATAGTATACGTTAATATTATCAATTGTCAGCATCAGTTTACCTCCTCACCGAGGTAGGCCTCGATAACCCGCGGGTTGCTCTTAATCTCGGCAGGCGTGCCGGACGCGATAATCTGGCCATAGTCGAGTACATAAATCCGCTCACATACACCCATGACCAAGCTCATATCATGTTCAATCAGCAATATGGTCAGGTCAAAGCGTTGTCGTATCCAGCGAATCATTTCCATTAGTTCGTGGGTTTCCTGCGGATTCATGCCTGCTGCCGGCTCGTCAAGGAGCAGCAACTTAGGCTGCGCAGCCAGGGCGCGAGCAATCTCCAGACGGCGCTGCTCGCCATAGGGGAGATTTTTAGCGATTTCATCTTTTTTATCTTCGAGATTAAAGATCTTGAGAAATTCTACAGCCTTCGCCGTAATCTCGGCTTCTTCCGGATAGTAGCGGCCAATGCGGAAAACCGACTCCAGCAAACCGTACTTCACATGAAAATGGTATGCGATCTTTACATTATCAAGCACCGACAAATCAGCGAACAGCCGGATATTCTGAAAGGTTCTGGCAATGCCGCGCTGGGTAATCTGATAGGGTTTCAGCCCAACTACGCTTTTGTCGTCAAACTCAATCGTTCCATCTGTCGGCTCATACACTCCGGTTAGCAGATTAAACGCGGTTGTTTTACCAGCACCGTTAGGGCCGATCAAGCCTACCAGCTCACCTGGTTGAATATCAATCGTAAAATTTGAAACAGCCCGCAAGCCGCCGAATACTTTTGATAATTTATCAGTCTTTAGCATGCTCACGCTTGCCACCTCCTGTAAACCGGCTGAACAGCTTTAGGCTGAGTTCTTTACTGCCAAATATCCCCTGCGGTCTGTACAGCATGAGTATGATCAATAGCAGCGAGTAAATAACCATCCGCCACTCGGGGTAGCTGGCTAGTGCGGCTGAAATGAAGGTTAAGAGAATCGCCCCAGCGATTGAGCCAGTCAGACTGCCTAAGCCACCGAGAACAACCATAGTCAGAATATCAAATGACCGCATAAAGGTGAACGAAGCCGGATGAGCAATATAGAAATAGTGGGAAAACAACGCACCGGCAACGCCAGCGAAAGACGCGCCAATGGTAAACGCCAGCACCTTGTATTTCGTCGTATCAACCCCCATTGCCTCGGCGGCAATCTCGTTCTCACGAACCGAGATACAGGCGCGGCCATGACTGGAGTTGATGAAGTTCTTAATAAAGAACAAGGTGAACAGCATGATGAAGAATGCCCAGGTAAAGGTTGTGTGACGAGGAATGCCCATGAAGCCGGACGCACCGCCAACATAGGGAATGTTCAGAATGGTAATACGGATGATCTCACCTAGTCCTAGTGTCGCAATCGCCAAATAGTCGCCGCGCAGTCGCAGCGTCGGCAAACCGATGACAAAGCCCAGGAAGCCTGCTCCCAGGCCACCGGCTAGGATGGCAACGAGAAACGGCATCTGCATCTTCACGCTAAGCACTGCGGAAAGGTACGCGCCTACAGCCATAAAGCCAGCGTGGCCGATGGAGAATTGACCGGTAAAACCGTTAATCAAGTTGAGACTAGCGGATAAAATGACGTTGATACAAATCAGAATTACATTCAACAGCCAAAATGCGCCGATGAATTCAACCTCGATTAGGCCCTGTATTACAGCATAGACAAGTATACTGGCGCCTAGAATGTATAGGTCGTTCTTTTTCGTTGTATTCATGCCCTTCACCTACACTTTCTCGCGCACGTTCTTGCCCATCAAGCCAGAGGGCTTAAACAGCAGAATAATGATCAAGATACCAAAAGCTGCCGCATCGCGGAAAGTCGAGGAAATGAAACCAGACACCAGCGCTTCGATAACGCCCAAGATAACACCGCCCGCCATAGCCCCAGGAATGACGCCGATGCCACCCAGCACTGCCGCGACGAATGCTTTCAGACCAGGCATAACCCCCATCAGTGGGTCAATCGAGTTGTAGTATACGCCAACCAGAACACCGGCAGCAGCAGCCAGTCCAGAACCAATCGCAAACGTGAACGAGATGACTCTGTCCACATTAATTCCCATCAACCGCGCCGCGTCTGTATCATAGGATACAGCTCGCATCGCTTTGCCGATCTTAGTATGATGCACAACATAGGTTAATACAACCATTAATAAGAGCGATACAACCAGAATGACGATCTGTTGACTATTGACAATGATGCCGCCAAATTTGAATGTCATCGTGGTGAACAGTGTCGGAAACGTCCGAGGCTGCGGCGTAACCAGCAGCATTCCGCCATATTCCAATAGTAGCGATACGCCGATCGCGGTGATCAGGACCGCGATTTTAGGTGCGTTGCGAAGCGGTCGATATGCGGCCCGCTCGATCAGTACGCCGACTAGTGCTGAACCAGCCATGGCCAGCAGCAGCGCCGGCAGGAAGGACAGCTTAAACACTGTTGTCGTAAAATAGGCAATATAGGCACCCAACATGTAAATATCGCCATGGGCAAAGTTTATGAGCCGAATAATGCCGTAAACCATGGTGTAGCCCAGCGCGATGAGCGCATAAATGCTGCCAAGGGAAATCCCGTTGATCAACTGTTGTCCCAACTGTTGGAGAAATGAGTTTACTTCCACGCGCTCCCCTCCTTACTTCCTAAACATATTTGCTTCGAATCTGCGCTCGTGGTCTGTTGCCACATTAATAAAGAAGAGACTGTAGCCAGATGCAGGTATTTTGGCGCCAGTCCCTCGCATTCAATGTCTGCAGACAGCTTCGTCCACTTGCTATAAACATTGTGTCCCTGATGTGAATATTATAAATGCGGCATGTACATGTGTCAAGAGATACTGCTACAAAACTGCTCCAATGTCCTCTCTGTACAGACAAAGGTTTGTCACGATAGAAACTCGAAGGGCAATGCAGCGACAGCCGTTTTTATAGTAGTCTGCAAAAGAGGATAGGGCCTGTATCCCTATCCCCATCATGGTACTGACCACTATCTGCTATGGATTAATTTTTTCTTTAAATACCTGCTTACCTTCTTTCATTTCAATAACTACCGCGCTCTTAATAGGGTTGTGGTTTGAATCAAGATTGATCAGACCTGTTACAACCTGCAGATCCTTGGTCTGTGCTAAAGCGTCCTTGATTTTGCCAGGTTCAGTACTGTTGGCGCGTTTAATGGCGTCGGCAGCCATAAGCGCTGCGTCATAACCAAGAGCCGCCATTGCATCAGGAACTTGTCCGTATTCTTTTTTATACGATTCAACGAATTTTACAACGCGCGGATCCTTATCTTCCGGTGAGTAGTGGTTGCTAAAATACCCGTTTTCAAGAGAAGCGGCGCCAGCAATTTCAACCAGCTTCGGCGAATCCCAGCCATCGCCGCCGAGCAGAGGCTGCGTGATACCTAACTCACGGGCTTGCTTGACGATTTTCCCAACTTCTTCGTAATAACCGGGAATGAAGATGACCTCTGGATTGGATGCTTTAAGCTTCGTCAGAGTCGCTTTGAAATCCTGATCTTTTTGCAAAAATGCTTCTTTGGCAACAATCTTACCGCCATTCTTTATGAAGGATTCCTCAAAGAATTGGGCCAGACCCTTTGAATAGTCAGAGCTATTGTCAATATATACCGCAGCCGTTTTAGCTTTCAATGACTTGCTGGCAAAGTTGGCCATTACCGTACCCTGAAAGGGGTCAATAAAGCAAGCCCGAAATGCGTAATCTCTTACTTTGCCGCCATCGACTGTTACTTTGGGGTTGGTGGACGTCGTGCTAATGAACGGAACCTTATTGTCGTGTGCTACCTGTGAAGCAGCCAAGGTGTTGGAGCTCGCAACCGCACCAAGGACTGTTACCACTTTATCTTGGGTAATCAGTTTCGTTATTGCGTTGGTCGATTCTGATGGTTCTGATTTATTGTCAGCTACGATAAAGGTCAATTGTTTTCCCAGGACGCCGCCGGCAGCATTAATTTCCTTAATAGCAAGTTTGATGCCATTAGCAGTGGACTGACCAAATGTAGCGATACCGCCAGTCAATTCCAAGTTTCCACCAATCTTAATGTCTTTCGCTTCCGGCTTAGCAGCTCCGCCACAGCCTGATAATACGGCGGCCAGCAGAATTACACTTGTCAACACGCTGAAAATAGTCACCCATCTCTTGGACATGAATACTCCCCCTACTCATTTTTAGCTTGGGTTTGTGCAATCCTTGCCGACTCACTGCATTAGCCGGCTTACGTCAGTAGAATAATGGGTTTTATAGAACAATTATATGTGTAACTATTTTTGCGTGTCAATAAATATTTATAATATATTGTATACACTGTTTTTACCGAGAGAACTATAGTTCGCACTTTCACAAACAAGGTCCAGGATAAAGATAACGAAAACACAGAGGATGCGTAGGGTCAGACTCCTGTGTGCCCTGTCCTTTTTCGCAGAAAGAAAGGATTCGCATTACACGAATCCTTTCCTGCTTTGTGACGTCTCGCGCTTCGCGGTCTTGCGCTAACGTACCTAATGCTACTTTCTATACGTTGAACTGTTTTTATGCAAAATTAGCTGGCGACAGTGGTTTTATACATCAAGATCGGCTCGGAGTTCGCGTTCATCGTCCAGACACCGCAGGGGCAAACACCAGCGCAGATGCCACAGCCGATGCAGCGCTGGGCGTCTGATGCATATTGGTAGGATCCATCAGCGGTAGTGCGGCTAATGGCTTTCTCCGGGCAGGACTTTTCGCACATATGGCAGTCGCGGCAAGTACCGCAGCTAATGCAGCGTTGATGGTCTTGCTCAGCGGCTGGCAGCTCACAAGCGCCGCACTTGGCAAAATATGCAGTATGCAATCGTCCAGCCGGTATGATGGTTTTCTTGGGTGGCGCATATTCGCCGCTCGTCAGCCAAGCGTGAATTGACTCTGCAGCCTGGTTTGCCATACCGATAGCGTCGACTAACCGCCCAGGGCGAATGGTATCCCCGGCTGTAAACACTCCGGCGGCAATGCCATAATCACCTGCAGGTTGCAAACAGCCCCGCTCCAGAGGAATCTCCGCGGGCAAGAAGCCTAAATCAGGCGTTTCGCCAACTGTAATGATGACCGTATCAGCCGGATAGACGCGACCATCAGTCGCAACCAGCCCTTCGGCGGTAATCTCCTTAGTCATGACTGGCCACAACAGCACACCGCCAAGTGTCTCCACATGCTCGATTTCCTTAGCAAAGGCTGCCGGTTTCTGCACATCAATGCAGGTAACCTGTTCAGCCCCCATTTGGTAGGCGCCGACAGCGGCGTCCATACCAGAATTACCACAGCCGATGACGACTACTTTCTTGCCAACGGGTGGCCGCTCACCGCGATTAACCGCTTTTAAGAAATCGAGCCCTTTAACAACCCGTTCATTCCCCGGCCAAGGGAAGACACGCGGAATGTGCGCGCCGGTCGCTACTACAACAGCATCGTTTGCATCCCTAAGTGTAGCAAACAGTGCCTGATCAACCCGCACGCCGGTGCGGAATTTGACGCCCATCGCTTCAATTCGTTTCAGCTCGCGTGCTAAAATTTCTGGCAATAGGCGGCTGCGAGGAATAACCTGTTCCATTTTTCCGCCCATGCGTTGATCTTGTTCATAGACTGTCACTTGATGACCTTTGCGCGCCAGTTGCCAGGCTACACTCAGACCTGCCGCCCCACCGCCGATGACAGCCACACTGCGTCCGGTTTCCAACTCAGGCTTCGGCGGGCTGACCTCCTGGGAGTACAAGCCTAATTGACCAATCTGAGCTGACAAATCAAGGCTCTGTCGAGTGCAGTCATCCATACAGGGATTCGGGCAGACTGAGCCACACACCGATCCTGGGAATGGCGTATAGTCAAGCACCAGCTTATAGGCTTCATCGATCTTGCCTTCACGCAGTAAATTGAATCTGGTTTGCGTCGGAATTGACGCCGGGCAGTTGAACTCACACGGGGCACTATAGCGACTGTTTTCCCAGACGGGAACCCGTTGTCGGTATAGTCCGTTTGCCACCAGGCCAACCACTTGATAGTCGTCAACACAGACATCACCGAAGATGCCGCCTTGAACCCATTGTTGCGTACGGAAAGATCGAATATCAGTATTGGCTTTTTTGGGCCGTTCGTCATAACTGAGAGGAACAATTTTTTTCCACTCAGACCAGTCAGTCAACTCAGTAGCCAACTCCGGGCGATCAATATAGGATAAAAAGTTATTCATCCCACTCTGCAGATAGGCGATATCGGGCGCCGCCAAGGACTGTATTTTCACATCTTTTTTAGAAACACCAGTGACAGGACCCCGCACGTACAGGACTCCCCCTACCATGCCGACACAGGAGCGGTCACCCAATACGGACTCGTCAGAACTGGAGCCATACCCGCAGATAACGGCAATACCGCCAGACATGAATTCAAACGAGAAGCTGCCACAGCTTTTCAGTACCCAAAATTCAGGCGGATCATATAGCGGATCATGCTTCATCATCGATCCTGAACGCGTCCCGGCTCTGCCGCCAACATAGATTTTACCTGATGCTGCGCAATGGGCAGTCGTGTCGCCGCCATCGCCTTTAACGGTGATGGTTCCGCCGGCGTTTAACCAGCCGACATCAGCCGAAGCCGGACCCTCGACAAGGATCTCTGTTCCCGGTAGACACATGGAGCCAACCCGCTGACCAGGATTGACAACGCGAAACTTGATCGTCTTCCCTTCAGGATGCCATAATGGTCCGCCAATGTCGTGCTGACCGGACGCTTCAATGAAAAAGTCTGTCTCACCCGCCGCCAGCGCCGCGTTAATCGCCTCGAGGAGGTCTTGGGTGGACATCCGTTTATTGCCTTCAGTTGCATAAATGCTAAACATTTGTCATTACCCCCCTTAACACGCGTACTGGATCGCAAGCTTATCGGCCACAGCTTTGTCAGTCGTGACCAGCGCGTCAGAACGTCCTACCGGCAGCGAGCTGTTGCCAACCGGGGCCATTAACTTTCTTAACTCACTATCAAACGCCAACATATAGTCGACAATGTTTTGCGCGCCTTTATCAATATCCAGCCGTTTGACCAAACGCGGATCTTGCGTACAGATCCCTGTCGGACAAAGACCGGTGTTACAAGCATTGCAACGCCCTCGCTCATTGCCGACACAGCCCAGCAGCTGAGCCAGCAGTTTGCCCATAAACACGCCGTTGGCGCCCAGGCAAATCATTTTGAAGACGTCAGCCGCGGCATTGCCAGTCATGCCAACGCCGCCGCCTGCCCATAACGGGATTTGGCCTTGCCGCCCCTGCTTGACTGCCGCTTGATAGCATTCACGCAGTTTCGAGACAATCGGATGCCCAGTATGATCAAGTGAAACTTCATTAGCTGCTCCGGTACCACCTTGGATACCGTCGAGGAAAAAGCCACCGCAAATATAGTACGGATCACGCAACAGGTTGTTGTATACCGACACCGACGTGGCCGAAGCGGCGCATTTGATCGCCACCGGCACGCGAAATTTAAAGGCAGCGTTTAAGGACATGTGCATTTTCTGCACCGACTCTTCAATCGAGTACAAACCTTGATGATTAGGCGGTGACATCAGGTCTGCCTTGGGTACACCGCGGATAGCCTGAACGTGTTCAGCCACTTTGGCGGCTGGCAACAGGCCACCGTCACCCGGCTTAGCCCCCTGACCAATCTTAATGAGAATGCCGCCTGGCTCGACTTTCATCTTTGGCATTGCTTTGATAATCCGGTTCCAACCAAAATGCCCGGAGGCAATTTGAATAATAGAGTATTTTAGGTAATCAGACTCCATTAACTTAACCGGCATACCGCCCTCGCCTGAGCTCATCCGGATTGGCATGCCGTACTTTTCGTTCAGATAGGCGGTAGCCATGGCGACTGCCTCCCAGGCACGCGTCGATAAGGCACCAATTGACATATCACTAAAAATTACCGGATATATCCAATTAACTGGCGGCATCTTACCGTTCATTTCTAGTGATTCGCCGTTTATCGAGAATGGCAGTTGGCTGGGTGGCAGCACCCGCCCGAACGGCGCAAGCACGTCAAAGGTGTGGCGCTCCGAGTCAAGTGCAGGGTCGGTCATCTGCGATATACGTCCGACCACAATTTTATCTAACACCCGGTCTGCTGTCCCCAGATTTGCCCGTCCACCGCGTTTTAGCGGCGCGCCGCCAGAACGCGCTAACAGATTGGCCCGCGAATCCGCATTTCTCTCTGTGCGGATCGCCTGATTGGGGCATACCTTCTCGCACATGCCACAGCCGACACAGGCATGAGCGATAGAGCGTTTCTGCTTGATCGCCGGCGCCGCTAAATGACGGCGACTGGGATCAGGAACAGTGCCGGTGGACACGGTAATAGAACGTCTCTCGACAACAGCCTCAATTGCTTGAAACGTGCAAGCCGCAACACAGCTGCCGCACATCGTGCAGCGATCCGATGACCACTCCACTTTCCAGGGCAGGTCGTTGGCGGAGATGTCTTGCGTCTTTACTGTTTCCATCGCTCTACCTCCATGTCAGGTTTAATCAGGACAACTTCCCTTTCGTTCGGGTAAATATCTTTTTCCGGATCTCGGCCAGGGAGAATCGCATGCAGTCCACAAACTTCAGAGGAAATGGCAATAGTGGTGCTATCACCGCCAATAACGACCGGACGCAGCTTCTTAGAGTCGCAACAGGTCATCATACTGCCATCTGGTAACATGGCAATGATCGTATTTGGACCATTGATCTCCAAGTGACCAAGCGATTGCCGGATAGCTCCTAACACTTGCCGATCCGGGCGGCGCTCGATTTCATCAAAGGGTAGCGGCGTAATCACATGTTTGTAATACACTAGTGGCCAGTTTAACTGTCGATGCACATAGTGAAGTGTATATAAGAAATTTTGCGAATCTGATTCAAAGCCAATATAACCACGGTGCAGCGACTTTTGGTATTCCTTATTCTTAGTGTAAAAGGTGTTCTCACCATTGGCGCATAGAGTGTAACCTTGCAGGAAAAACGGATGGGCGGCATAGCGGACAACTTCATAGTTGGTATTCTGGCGGCATTGCACTACGATGTTGCGAGCCATTAGATCGCCGTTGTCTTCCCACAAGCGAAAATAGGTGGCGATATCAGCCGGGTCACCGATCTCTTTGAGAGTCAGAACATCAGGCCAAAACGAGAATACATAGCCTTCCCCTGCTTCCTCCAGTATCTGTCGCAGCGCTAGCCTGGTATCAACCAGCAACTCTTCCTTTTCAGCTTGCGAACGGTGGCGATAGTATTCGGGGTATTCGTAGGCTCTAAAGACATAATAGGGCAGGGCTTGAATATCAAGTCCGGCGATGCGGTTCGGTTTGGGGATATACTCCTTGATTGGCGCAAAGTTATTGGCATCCATATAGTCTTGCACCAGCTTTAGTCCATCCTGCTTACAAGCCAGCGATAATAACGGCTTAGCCTTAAAGTCAGCAAACTCACCTTCAAGGTCTTGCATCACCATGGCAAAACCTGAGTTATCATGCCCCTCCTGCTGTGGCAGCATCAAATGTAGTGCCTGGGAAGGATGAAGAGGGTTCTTTGACTTGATTGCTCCAATCCTACACATTAAACATCCCGCCTTTTAAAAAATTACTAATTACTCAAAAAATCACGCGGGGACAGTTGTTAGGGATATGAGGAATGGGTAAACGCTAATCACAGAGTAAGCGAAGGGCACCCGCAGAGGGCTGCGGTTTCACACCTACGTTTATCCTCTTTAGTAAAGCGCAACCTTTCTCCCTAACCATCTAATACCCTCTTAGGGATAAAAAAGCCTGGCGGAAGGTGCTGGAAATCCTCCAGGACCTTCCGCCAGGGTCTTTTATCCCCACGGTGTAGTGCAGCGCTGCACCCGTGCCGCTCGGTCCAGACCACAGCGCTAACTGTGCGGAACCCTAGGCACGCTCCTAAATATTTCATACTTTTGTCCCTATAGGGAACACTAAATTGTTACAGATTCATTATAGATACGAATTGTTATACTGTCAATATGTATATTAATTGATTGTTTATTCTGATAAAATCTAGGCTTTACTGTAAGGAAATATAGAGTTGGCGAGCCGTTATGTACACAAAATACACATTATGAATAGGAAAATCGGATACCTTGATCCAGGGGCGCTTATCAAGGTTTTCTCGAGCCAACTCGGCGGACATCACCATTTCTCAATGTATATTTATGCATATCACTGTACTCTAATAGCGGGATGAGCAACTTGCGCGTTGTCTGCAGTAAATCTCGCAATTCTGCCACTGTAGCCGTCACTGAATCCTGCAAATATGCTTGAATACGCGAAACATTGTATTGCAATGTTTTACGGTATACAAAAATCTCGCCCAATCGGACTAAATCTCCAGCCTGTAACAGGCAGTCATAAATCGGCTTAGCATCAGACGGCTTAATCGCCAACTCCCGAGCCAAAACTTCGCCATCGATGGCAATTAGGTTAGTTGTTCCCAACGCCTGCTCTACTCTGTTTTTAACGTCCTCCAGCCATACGCCATGCGCAACCCTATGCTCGGGCAGAGCTACCACTGCCCCGTTTGTGGCTAGAAGCCGCTTCTGTTCCCATAACAGCAGTAAATGATCAAACCACTTTTCCTCAAGCCCTACAGATTGTCTGGCTTCCTCCCTCACTAATCCCGCTGCTGCCGGAGCGGCCGCGTGCGCCTGTTTCAGTCGCAGTTGTAGTTGCTCACAGAGCTGAGCAGCTTTGATCGAGGACAGATAACTGTCACCTAGTCGCAGGATTTTTTCTTGCTGTTCCAAACTCTCCAAAAGCAATAAACAGCTTTGATCATCAAGATAACCAGCAGCTCGTCGTATTTCTGCCAGTGACAGCGG
Source organism: Anaerosporomusa subterranea (assembly GCF_001611555.1). NCBI lineage: Bacteria > Bacillati > Bacillota > Negativicutes > Acetonemataceae > Anaerosporomusa > Anaerosporomusa subterranea. The sequence goes on along the minus strand of NZ_LSGP01000020.1, from coordinate 128,350 downwards.
CTTTGGCGACCCTGTCACCATTGTTGCTAAAAATGCTGCCCTGTCCCCCCGCTTCATGGCGATAACTAGATTTTCCAAAGAGCCTGGCGAGCGATGCACTGGCGCCGTTGCTAATAGGGTTATGCCACCAATCAACACCTGTGGCGAATACAACCTTACAATTCCGCGTTCACCAGCTCCTCCTGGTAGTGTCCGTTCCAGGCTGAGACGGACCATGCCAGTTGGCAGCAGCCGTGGGCGACGTACGCGCCCGATCCATTCTCCAGTACCGATATGCAACCTAATCCGGGTTCCACTTTTGACTTCACTGCTCCAGTCTGCTGTGACATCCCACAGCTTGCTGACCTGAGACCGCTCCGGGCAGCTAAGCAGCATGCCACGTTCGACCTGGCTGCCGTCAACGCCTGATAGATTGATCGCGGCTCGTTGACCGGCAAAGGACTGGCTGGTTGTTTTTCCGTGACATTCTAGCCCTCGTACTTTGACCGCCGCGCCTAACGGCTCTAGTCGCAGCACCTGTCCTGTGACAACCGAACCACTGAGAATGGAGCCGGTAACGACAACACCATGACCCTTTACTAAAAATACGCGGTCAATCCAAAGCCGAAACGGCGCATTTCCATCTCTGCCTGTCACTGAGTCCGCGGCGTTTACCAGACCGTGCCGCAGTTCATGCATACCCTGACCAGTCAGCGAAGAAACAGGAAACACCGGCGCGGTAGCCAGAAAAGTGTCTTTCGTTAATCGGCCGATTTCCTCAATTATCAACTCAAGCCATTGGCTATCCGTTTTGTCGATTTTTGTGACAGCAACAATGCCTGTCTTAACTTCATATTGGTTTAACATGGCCAAATGCTCGATCGTTTGCGGCATGACGCCCTCATCTGCGGCGACCACCAGCAACGCTAGGTCAATACCGCCAGCGCCAGCCAGCATGTTCTTTAGGAAGCGTTCATGCCCTGGCACATCAACAATTGACGCATCAAGCTGATTTGTCAGCGGTAAATGAGCAAAACCAATATCTATGGAAATTCCTCGCTCTTTTTCTTCTTTTAACCGATCTGTGTCTTGTCCAGTTAGAGCTTTGACAAGAGCTGTCTTGCCATGATCAACATGACCGGCGGTGCCAATAATGACATGTTTCACTCGCTTGCCACCCCCGCGAGCGATAAGCAGGCAGTTCGAATGATTTTCATATCTTCTTCACTGACACAACGAACATCCAGATATATCGCATTTTCTTGCAAACGGCAAATGATCGGCGTGGTCCAGCTTCGCAATGCTAACTCGATTTCGTTGATGCTGCGTCCCTCGACCGTCAGTCGCACCCCGAAACTAGCTATCTCCACCGCCGGAAACGCACCGCCGCCTGATTGCGCCTGCATCGGCGCTGCTTTGGCAAACCAACCCTTGGCGCGTATCGCCCCCAGTTGATGTGCCAGATGCTCAGCTTGGTGCTTAACCTCTTCAACCGGCCGCGTCAATAACCGCAACGCCGGAATATCGATTTTCGGATCACCAATCTCGTAATCCAAAAGAGTGCCTTCCAGAGCGGCCAAAGTCAGCTTATCCACGCGCAACGCTCGTAAAAGTGGGTGCTTCTTGATTTTGGCGATACAATCTTGTTTGCCGGCGATGATGCCAGCCTGGCTGCCACCCAATAACTTATCACCGCTAAATGTTACCACATCCATGCCTGCCGCGATCCGTTCCAAAACAGCAGGCTCACGCCAGCCGCCCAACTCGAGGGGCAACAATGTTCCACTGCCTAAATCATCCAGCAGCACAATTCTCTGCTCTCTGGCTAGTGCGCAGAGCTCCGCATCTGTTGGTTGCTCAGTAAAGCCACATATCCGAAAGTTACTGGTATGGACTTTCATGATGGCGGCAGTTTCCGGCGTGATTGCCTCCTGATAATCAGCAATCCGGGTTCGATTGGTTGTACCGACCTCGACTAGCTTCACACCACTTTGGCGCATCACATCCGGTATTCGGAATGATCCCCCCACTTCAACGAGTTGGCCTCGACTAACTAGGACTTCCTTGCCTGCTGCCAAAGCCGCCAGGGTCAGCAAAACGGCTGCTGCATTATTGTTGACCACTAGCGCGGCCTCAGCCCCGGTCAACCGTGATAGCCGATCTGCCACATGATCATAGCGGCTACCGCGGCCGCCTGACTCTACGTCATACTCCAACGTGCTATACCCTTCCAGTATAGCCTGAGTTCGTTCTGCGGCGCGTCTGCTTAACGGCGCCCGGCCAAGGTTGGTATGCAAGACCAAGCCAGTGGCATTAATCACCCGCTTCAAGCTGGGCATAGCTAGCTGCATTGCCTGTCTTCTGGCGGCGGCCAGCAACGCTTCAGTCGATATATCAACCCGACCTCCAGCCAGCAACGTTTGTCGAGCCATCGTCAAAGTCTCCCGCACAGCCTGTAAGACAACAGTTCGCGGTAGCCCCAAAACTGCCGAAGCCAGAGATGGCATATTTAGCAATTTATCAACAGAGGGAATGTTTCTCAGGTTTAAGTCAGACATTGTTTTCCTCCCCATAGCAAGGTCAGTTTAGTCCTAGTAGTAATTTCCGCATTGTCCTATATTTTCCTTTTCGTTATGTATAGAAATCTTGTGAACTACGTATAATACAGTAAAGAAGACTTGATCCAGGTGGGCCCGCCTGGATCAAGTCGCACTTATCCAGGGGCCTAGCCGCTTTTAACTCCTACTTGGCAGAAGATGGGGGTCTTAGAACGGCTTGGTCATCGGTAAATATGATAACCGGAGACGTAGGTATGACACCACTTTTTGATATATGCTCTCCCACTACTAAAGAGCATCGCTACCCTATCCAAAGCCCAGGCAGCACGTTTGATCTAGCTTCTGGTATACGCTTGCTGGTGCGCGAGGTCAAACCTGTTGGCCGAGAAGTTGTTGTCGTTTGCATTGGCTCTGATCGCTCCACCGGTGATTCGCTAGGCCCTTTGACTGGCAGCAAATTACAGTCATTACACCGCTATCCTCATGTATTCGGCACTCTCGACGAGCCGGTGCATGCGACCAATTTGGCAGAAACGCTCGATCGACTGCATCGCCAGTTTGAAAGTCCCTTTCTGATTGCGGTTGACGCTTGTCTTGGCCGCCTTGACAGTGTAGGCTGCGTAACCATTGGCAAAGGCGCGTTGAAACCTGGCGCCGCAGTCAAAAAGGAACTGCCGCCTGTCGGTGATGTCTATGTAACAGGCATTGTTAACGTTGGCGGTTTCATGGAACATCTAGTTCTGCAAAGCACTCGGCTACAACTGGTGATGAAAATGGCGGAAACGATTGCATCGGCAATCGCCTTCGGTTTGCATACTGGGTCACGGGAACAAGTTTAAAAACCGACGAGGCAGTCCCTTGGGGAGACGGGGTAACGCCACAAGCGCCACTATGGACGGCCATATAACGCAATGTGAACGGATGGGTATTCTACCCCGCTTTGCGGTGCTTGCGCACACTTTAACCGGGCTTCGCGCTAACGTACTTCTACTGTTATAGTTTCTGGACGTTTAAGAAAACAGATCGCCACGCATCACACGATGATCCTGTAATGTCATCGCGAGCGAAGCGCGGCGATCATTTCCATCCTGCTCACTCTACAGATTATCCAACCGATCAACGACTGCGTCTGGTGTCAACCCTTGTGCGTTGATCAGCATAGTACCCTCGGGTCCGTGAGTGCAGACGCTGTTCACCGCGGCCCCACCAGAATATACAACTGCCTCTACAGCGGAGTAGCAGTTTTCCATCGCCACCACTTCATAGCCGCGTTCAGCCAGCCTCTGCTTGATTGGGTCAAGGCCTGTTTCTACCGATACTTTCCGCATGGTAATACACCTCCGCGCTATTGCTGAGGCGGGCTAATGTGCCAGTCCTTTAGCTAATAATTAAGCCGACCTCTGCAGTGTTTAGTATCTGCTGAGGTCGGCTTGTTATACGAATTATTTATTATTCTTCTTTCCAGATGGCGTACCAGCTGGTGTCGCTTCACTCTCCTGACGCATTTCGCAGGCTCCCTTATACACAGCACCTTCGCCAATAACGAGAACACCGACTTTAACATCCCCTTGTACGGTGGCTGTAGGCGAAAGTTCTAATTTCTCCGTTATATTCACATTGCCGATGACTCGTCCAGCAACAACAGCATTGCGAGCGTTTATTTGCGCTTCAGCAATTCCCGTTGGACCGACAATCACATCACTGCTGGTCGTAATTTCACCTTCGATTTTCCCATCAATGCGAATACCGCTATTGGATGAGATTGTACCTCTGAATATAGTGTCTTTGCCGATGATTGTCTCAACTTGGTTGTTAGGAACGCTGGTTCCCACGGCACTTGTATCTCGTTTGCCGCCAAACATTCGTTTGCTCTCCCCCTCAATAACTACAAAAAGTTAGCTGGATTTACGGCAGTACCATTCACGCGCACTTCGTAGTGCAGATGCGAACCAGTGCTTGCGCCTGTACTGCCCATATAGGCGATAACTTCGCCTTTCTTTACTGTCTGACCAACATCTGCAACAATTTGCGTATTGTGCCCATACAGAGTGACAATACCATGCCCATGATCGATCTGTATACATTTTCCATAGCCGCCAAACCAACCGCTCATCACGACTTTCCCATCCGCGGTTGCAACAATGGCAGTTCCATGGCTATTAGCGATGTCAATGCCAGGATGCCAATCGCTTCCCCAGCCAAATGGCGAATTCCGCCAGCCGAATCGCGATGTTACATCACCATTTGTTGGCCAAATTGATGGAGTTACAGCTAGCCTCGCATTGTGTGCAGCAATTTTCTGCTTCAACTCAGCTAGGCTTTGCTCTCTGACCTTCGCTACGGCCTGCAAATCCTCGACCAAGCTGTTCAATTGATCCACATTAGGCTTTGCCTCAGCGCCGCCTTGCCCGCTATAGCGAGAACGGTTGCCGCCGGAACGAGAAACTGGCTCTCCTTCGCCATCGACCATACGTCTAATTTCGGCGTCAAGCACATTCAAGCGACTAACATCTTCTTGCAGTAAAGCCGTTTTTTTCGCTAGCTGCTCAAGTTGGGCGTATTGGTAGCCTGCCTCTTGCCGCAGACGCATTAACTCAGACTTGTCAGCACTAGCCGTATTCAGTGTATACTGGTAGTTTATTAAGAAACCGGTAGCGGCTACCACCAGTGCACAAACCACCGCAGCTGAAACTTTTACTGCTATAATCGGGATTCTAAGACGTACTACAGACTCTCCCTGATGGGGAACAATCATTAGTGTGTATTCCCGTTTATCCGGGCTTTGGACTTCTTTACGTTGCGAATTAACCGCCTTATCCCATAGTTTTCTCAGAGACTTGAGGTTCGGGCGCAGTATCGCCATCCGATCACCACCTGCTAGTTGATTATCCACTTTCATAAATACTAATAAAAGTGCAAGCCCCGCGCAATGTTGCCGTAACAAGCAAATACGTTTTTTATGATTGTACTACTATCCGCCAGCAAATAAATTTCCTTTTTTATCCAATTGCCTAGACTGACCTTTTACTTATTCGTCAAAAAATTGAGATTTCCTTCCTTGAAACTAACATTATTTTCTGGTCCTGCTGCCAAGCAACTCTTTTTCTTCTGCAGTCACCCTATCATTACTGTCAACTATTCTACTGCCAACGCGCGCTGGCGAGGCTGTGGATTTGTTGGAAACAGTTATCGATGAAGCTGATTCCTTGGCTAAGTTGATTGCCTTTTGTTCTTCAGCAGATAAAACATACTTTGATTGCAAGTTGATCACTGGTTTGGCATAGATGCGAGATTCACTGCGACCGTAGAGACTAGACATCACTACTCCATTATTGCGCTCATCCAATAAAGCTAATGCAAAGCTAAGATCACTACCTGTATCTTCAAAAGCATTGAATCGAACCATTCCGACCCGTTGGATGCAAGATTGTAGAATATTTTCCAACCGGTTAGTCTCACCCTTTAGTCGTTCAACTGCCACTACAGCATCTTTAACCTCATCAATGTGTCCAAGCAGCATTCGCTCAATGTTTACTCCCTCTACCCCCTGCATCATCTGCTGATAGCGACGTTGCAGGCTATTCACTCTGGAGTGAAGGCTTATGACCATAACGAAGAGAATGAGTACCAGAATAATAAGTCCAATAAATAAAAATGGCGTATACTGTTGAGAATTTTGCAGGAGGTTATTCATATATTCCATAGTTTCACACCTTTCGAGCATTTTATACCTAAACTGACTAAAATTTGCTAGAGCGTGTTTCAAAAAGCACGCAACCATAGAAAAGAGAGGCTGTTAGAAGCCTCGACTAAACCCAATAGGTTGCTATGACTGCGGCAAATAGTATTGCTGGCAATAAATTTGCCACCTTAATTACTTTTAGTTCTAACATCAGCATAGCAATACCTACGATCAATATCCCGCCAACTGCCGTCATCTCGCGAATAACCGCTTCTCCCAGTACAGACGAAAGCTGGCCGGCCAGCAGGGTGATAGTTCCCTGATACAACAGAATCGTGATACTTGATAACGCAACTCCCGCTCCCATCGCCGAGGTTAGAACCACCGACGAAATACCGTCAAGCATCGACTTAGCGTAAAGCGTGGTAGCATCACCAGTCAACCCATCCTGGATCGAACCGACAATCGCCATGGCGCCAACGCAATAGATGAGACTGGCAGCTACAAAGCCCTGCCCAAGATCGCCATACCTTCCCTTGGTCTGTTCAGACAACCACGCGCCAAACCGGTTCAGACGAGCATCAATATCTGCCCATTCTCCCGCTAGACCGCCAATCACAAGACTTAAAATTACAATAAGGACATTTTTCGTCTTTAATGCCATTTCCAGGCCTATCAATAAAACTGCCAGACCCAGGCCTTGCATGACTGTCTTTTGGTAGCGCTCGGCAAAGCCGCTCCGCAGCAACAGTCCAAGTCCTGAACCCAGCAGCACAACGGCCGCATTAACCAGAGTTCCCTTCACTTTATCATCTTCTTTCTAGAAAGTATAAGTGCTCGTGAAACGGAGAGCGTTGGTAATGTAGCCCCGTTCCCAAGGACTGTATCAGCAGTTTCTCTTATGTCTTTAGCAACGCCCGGCAAGCTTTGATTGTTTGTTCAATCTCCTGACTGCTGTTAAAAAAACCGGGACTAAACCGCACTACGCCGCTTGCCAGCGTTCCTAGTGTTCTATGCGCCCACGGCGCGCACTGGAGCCCCGCCCTGCTGGCGATGCCGTATTCCTCAGCCAAACGCTGTGCAAACCAGCCGCTATCAAATCGGGAAAAGACAGCAGATACGACTGCTGTTTGTAGTTTGGGGTTTGACCATCCGAGTACCCGGACTCCATCCATCGATTGTAAAGCTCTTGCCAATACTACGGCAAATTCCTTTTCCTGCGCGGCAACTTTCTCAATCCCGGTTGCTCTGATAAAGCGAACTCCCTCGCGTAATCCGGCGATTCCTGGCGTATTTTGCGTACCACTTTCCAGACAATCCGGCATAAAGTCTGGTTGTATATCAGATTCCGATACACTGCCTGTGCCGCCATAGCGATATGGCTTTAGCTTTAGTCCAGGCTTTACATATAAACAACCGGTTCCCTGTGGACCAAGCAGTCCTTTGTGCCCGCTTGCTGCCAGCAAATCGATACCTAAGGCCTCGACTTGGATGTGCTCAACCCCGGCCGTCTGTGCCGCATCCACGATAAACAGCGTCCCCTTTGGCAGCAGTGTGCTAACGTCCTCAAGCGGCATAATGCCGCCGGTTACATTAGACGCATGAGCCATGACCAAAGCTTTGGGGGAGTCGGCAAGTGCGGCTTTCAACAAATCGAGCGGCAAGCTGCCATCAGACTGGCAGGGAATAATCCGCAGCTTGATGCCTTTTGTCTCAAGATAGCGCAGCGGCCGAGCAACAGCATTATGTTCCATCGATGTCGTGACAACTGTATCGCCGGCAGTAATACAGCCGGCTAATGCTGTATTGATCGCATCTGTGGCATTAGCAGTAAAACTAATCCGGCTGGAATCAGTGACACCCCATAGAGCGGCGATTTCTTCCCTAGCCTCAAACAATGTCCTGCCGGCTAGCATTGCCATACTATGGCCACCCCGGCCCGGACTGCCGCCCACACTGCGCAGGCAAGAGTCGACTGCTTGATATACCGCTTCCGGTTTAGGCCAACTGGTTGCCGCATTATCAAGATATATCATGGCTGTTCGTCTGTAAATAGGCTTGCCACCAGGGGAAATGGACGCAAAGCCCGTGGCAATATGCCGTGCAGCCAAGCTATTAACACTCCGTAATTGACAATCGGGATATTCTGTTCTCTGGCAACCGACAGCCGGTATACCATCTGCCGGCGATTTAACATGCAAGACCCGCAATGGATAATCAATTTATAGCGTGAGAGATCAGTCGGGAAATCCCCACCTGACACCCAGGTGAAATCGAGGTCCCCTCCCACCCTCTGCCGCAGCCAGCGAGGAATCTTCACTCGTCCAATATCATCCGCCTGGCGGTGGTGAGTACAGCCTTCAGCAACAAGTACAGAATCCCCTGGTTTCAGATCGTCAATCGCTTTTGCGCCAGCGGCCAAGGTGCTAAGATCGCCTTTATGTCTTGCCATCAAGATTGAGAATGAAGTTAGCCAGACATCTGGCGGCGTATCTGCCGACACTTTTAAAAATTCCTGCGAATCGGTGACTACTAACCGCGGCGGTCTTTTCATATTATCAATAACAGATCGCAATTCCCGTTCCTTAGCAACTATACAGATGGCGTCATTGTCTAGCGCGTCACGGATTGCCTGTACTTGCGGTAGAATTAGGCGTCCCTTGGGAGCTGCCAGGTCAATTGGTACAACCATGACAACAGTATCACCAGGCTGCAGCAAGTCTCCGATTAGCGGCTGACCTTCCCAGTCGTCAGGGGCGGCTTGGATGATGGCTTGTTTCAGCTTCTCTATCCCTAACCCGGAAACGGCGCTAGTTACAATAATCGGACAGTCTAGTGTTTTCCCCCACTGTGTTAGGTCTAGCAAAGGAGCTGAACTAACATCAGCTTTATTGATAACTGCCAATAACGGTATCTTTCTCTCACGAACCACTGCCGCAAGAGCGATTTCCTCATCACCTACGCCGGTGGCAGGATCGATAACAAGTAGCGCCAAATCGGTCTTATTTAAAACTTGCATCGTTCGCTCCACCCGCAAGGCGCCTAATTCACCGACATCGTCAATACCGGCGGTATCAATAAACATGACCGGGCCGACTGGCAGTAACTCCATTGCTTTATAGACAGGGTCTGTCGTCGTACCAGCTACATCTGAGACCAGTGCAATATCCTGACCGGTTAACGCATTAATCATACTCGATTTACCTGCGTTGCGGCGACCGAACAACGCGATATGCAGGCGGTCTCCCTTTGGTGTTTCCTGCATCATTACCACCTCACTGCCGTCTTATTCTAGCATCACTTGCCGCGCCCCGGCCGTGTCATGGCTTGAGGTCGCAGGATCGCCGCCAATTCCTCGGCGGTTAAGATGTTTTCCTCTAAGGCAATTTTCTCGATAGTCCGGCCGGAATGGTATGCCATTCGAGCCAACTCTGTCGCCTTATCATAACCAATATGCGGCGCCAGTGCTGTCGCAGTTGCGCCGCTACCTAACAATAATGCTTGGCAACGTTCTGGACAGGCGCTGATGCCTTGAATACAAGAGAAAGCCAGACTTTTGGCTGCGTTAGTCAGTATGCCTATACTGCCTAACAGATGATGCGCCAGTAACGGTAAAAATGCATTGAGTTCCAACTGGCCAGCCTGAGCAGCTAGCGTGATGGCCATATCAGATGCCATCACATGAAATGCCGCTTGGTTTACAGCCTCCGGAATTACGGGATTAACCTTACCTGGCATAATTGACGATCCTGCCTGCTTCTCCGGAAGCCGGATTTCCCCCAATCCGGCATAGGGACCGGATGCGAGCAAACGAAAATCATTGCAGATTTTTGTCAGATTAACAGCTAACGCTTTTAGCAGCCCCGATACTTCGACAAAAACATCAGCATTCTGCGTTGCATCGACCATATCCTCCGCTCTGGCTATGCCCACGCCCGCAAAGCGGCGAGTCTTCTCATTTACTAAATGGATATAGCGAATATCGGCGTTTAGTCCTGTCCCAATCGCAGTGCCGCCTAAATTTACTTGGCGCAGACGTTCTTCCGCTTTATATAAGCGCCAACGATCTCGTGCCACTGCCTGCGCGTAGGCCCCAAACTCCTGGCCTAAGAGTACAGGCACAGCGTCCTGGAGCTGTGTCCGCCCTACTTTAATGACACCGGCAAACTCCCGCTCTTTTGCTTGCAGTTCTTCCTGCAGTTGAGCGCAGGCGTCACAGAGCGATCGGATCAGCCAAATAGCTGCAATCCGTAACCCGGTTGGATATACGTCATTGGTTGATTGACCCAAATTTACGTGTTCCAGCGGATGAACGCGGTGATAATCACCCTTCTGAGCCCCAATCAGTTCACAAGCACGATTGGCTAGCACTTCGTTTACATTCATGTGTGTCGAAGTGCCTGCGCCGCCCTGCAGAGCATCGACAATAAACTGATCACTAAATTGTCCTGCCATCACTTCACTGGCTGCCTGCGAAATTGCGGCGCCAATTTCCTTATCGAGGAAGCCTAGTTCCATATTGGCTTCGGCTGCTGCTTTCTTAACTAGAGCGATTGCTTCGATTAAACGAGGGTGGCTGGGCAATCCACTAAGAGAAAAGTTTTCTCTCGCTCGCATTGTATGTATCCCATAGTAGGCATCTACCGGAATATCTTTTTCCCCAAGCAAATCATGCTCCCGTCTCACGACTTGCCCATCTGGGTGTTCCGCGTGAAACATTAGACAACAATCGGTCCGCGTAGCTTTGTGGCTGCCACCTGCTGCTGTGCAGATAAGCACTCGAGTATGCGTTCTAAGTCCTCTGAATTATAGAAGTCGATCTCAATCTTACTTTTCATCTTTCCTGGCTTAATCCGCACTTGAGTTCCTAGTGCCAGCTTGAATTTATCTTCCATTTCAGTGATGAAGAACTCGCGTTGATCACTCACTGGCGATTTAGCCTTTTTCTCCTTCTTGCTGCAGAGACGTTTTACCAACTCTTCCGCATCACGGGCATTGAGGTCTTCCTCAATAATCATCCGCGCCGCTTCACATTGGATCGCTGGATCTTCCACCGCTAACAGCGGTCTCGCTTGCCCCATCGATAATGTTCCACGTGAAACATATTCTTGGACTTCAGGTTGAAGGTTGAGTAAACGAAGCATATTGGCAACCATCGAACGACTCCGACCAATTTTGCGAGCTACCTCTTCTTGGGTAAGTCCAAATTCGGTCATTAACTGTTGAAAAGCAGCTGCTTCTTCCAACGCATTCAGGTCTTTGCGCTGTAGATTTTCGATCAACGCAATTTCGGTCATCTCGCTGTCAGTGTAATCGCGGACAACTGCCGGAATTACACTAAGTCCAGCCAGTTGTGAAGCACGCCAACGTCGCTCGCCAGCGACTAGATCATAGCCCTCCGGACTGCGCCGAACAATAATTGGCTGAATTACTCCATATTGTCTGATTGAGCGCGCCAGTTCATCCAAGGCTTCCTGATCAAATACCCGTCTAGGTTGAAACGGATTCGGCTTAATCAACTTAATTACCACTTCGAGTGTTTCATCGTGTTCAGTCACCGTATCAGCTGATGCGAAAAATGCTCCCAGTCCCTTACCTAAACCACGCTTAGCAGTCATCTCCCACTACCTCCTTGGCCAACTCACAATACACTTCGGCTCCTCTTGACTTTGGATCATAACGGGCAATTGGTTTACCATGACTTGGTGCTTCGCTCAGCCTGACATTACGAGGAATGATCGTTCGGTATACTTTGTGCCGAAAATGACGTTTAACTTCATCAACCACTTGAATCGACAGATTGGTTCGTCCATCAAACATGGTTAACACCACACCTTCAAGAGTTAACGCTGGATTCAGGTTTTTCTGCACTAATGTTACGGTATTCATTAATTGGGTTAGACCTTCTAACGCGTAAAATTCACACTGGATCGGTACCAAGACCGAATTAGCAGCTGTCAGAGCGTTAATTGTCAGCAAACCAAGTGACGGTGGACAATCAATCAACACATAATCAAACTGATGCTTTACTCGATCAAGCATTCGTTTAAGACGGCTCTCACGCGACATCACTGGAACAAGCTCAATTTCAGCACCTGCTAACTGAATTGTGGCAGGCAGAACCTTCAAATTCGGAATTTGCGTATCCAGGATCATCGAATCCATCGCAACATCATTAACCAAAGCATCATAAATGGATCGTTTAATAGCAGTTTTGCTAATGCCCAAACCACTGGTTGCGTTACCTTGCGGATCAGAGTCGATTAAGAGAACTTTTTTCTCTAAATCGGCTAAACAAGCGGATAAATTGACTGCGGTGGTTGTCTTGCCGACGCCGCCTTTTTGGTTGGCAATAGCGATTACTTTTACCACATGCCTCACCTTTCTGCTTTCCTTATTACATCTAGCTTAAATTCCACATACAAAACCGGGATTCCTGCACATAACTCATTCTGCAAAAGATATCGCTCCTTGACAGTGAATCTTAGCTATGGTAGCGTTAAGAAAAACCGTTCGTGGGGTACAGGAAACGATTCCACAGAGTACACAGAGGAACCCAGAGGGTACCCACAGAGTGATTAAGCTTTCCATCTGAAACATACTCATTTTCCGTGTCTGTGACCTCTGTGCGCCCTCCTTTACTCTGTGGAAATGCAATCCCATCCACTTCGTGAACTTATAAATACTCTTGCTATTTAGAAGGGAGATTGAAAATGATTTTATTTGATGGCGCAATGGGAACCATGCTGCAACAAGCAGGCCTTCCCGCCGGAGCCTGTCCGGAAGCTTGGTGTCTGGTCAAACCAGAACTAGTTACAGCAGTACACAAAAAATATGTCGATAGCGGTGCTACTGTTATCGAAACAAATACCTTTGGCGCTAGTCGCCCCAAATTGGCGCATTATGGCTTAGCCGATTCAGTTAAAGAGATCTGCTTTGCAGCAGTCCGGGCTGCTCGCGAGGCTTGTCAGCCCAATACGAGAATTGCAGGATCAGTCGGCCCAACTGGCCAGTTGCTGCAGCCATTAGGTGAATTAGCGTTTGAAGACGCTTACCAGGCCTTCGCCGAACAGATCTCTGCTCTTGACGAAGCGGGAGTAGACTATATTCTTATCGAAACTATCATTGACATTCAAGAAATGCGCGCAGCATTGTTAGCTGCAAAAGCGGTCAGCAAAAAACCTGTCATCTGCCAACTGACCTTCGAAAAAGATGGACGTACGGTAACAGGGACAGATCCCCAGACTGCAGCAGTCATTCTCGACAAGCTTGGGGCTGACATCATTGGTGCAAATTGTTCACTCGGGCCGTCGCAACTCGTTAGCGTCGTTGAAGCGATGTCTGCCATAACCCAAAAACCGATCATTGTCCAGCCTAATGCCGGCATGCCTGAATTAGAGAACGGAAAAACCCACTATCATATGAGTCCTGATGAATTTGCTGGTTGGATTCCTAAGCTCGCTGCTGCTGGCGCTACATATTTCGGCGGTTGCTGCGGCACAACGCCAGAACATATTCGAGCCGCACGCTACATAATTGATAACTTACAGACTTCAACTAAGAATTGGCCACAGCTAGTGAAGGCAGTTGTTTTAGCCAGTCGCAGCCAGCGTGTATATATAGGAAAGGATTTTCCAACCGCCATTATCGGTGAGCGGATTAACCCCACCGGCCGCAAGGCGATGGCTGCAGAACTGCAAGCAGGCAAATTCCAAGCGGTTAAACGCGAGGCTTTATTACAAATACAAGCAGGCGCTACTGTATTAGATATCAACATGGGAGTAGCCGGAATTGACCAGGCTCCCCTCATGCGGCGTGCGGTTGAGCAACTTGCCGTCATGACCAAAGTGCCACTGGCCATTGATACAACCGACCCTGCCGCCTTAGAGGCCGGGCTGCGTGCCTTCCCTGGACGCGCGCTCGTCAATTCTGTCAGCGCCGAACCGGAAAGAATTGAAGCCTTCTTACCGATCGCGAAAAAGTATGGCGCCGCAGTCCTTTGTCTGCCGCTCACACCAGGTGGCGTACCGGCAACTGCTGCCGAACGTGTCGCCATCATCCGCCAGATTATTGCTGCCGCAACAGGTGCCGGTTTAACGGAAAATGATTTACTACTTGATGCATTGGCGCTAACAGTCGCAGCAGATAGTCAAGCCGCGCTGGAGACGTTACATACCCTCACCGCTTATCGCGAAAATTTCGGTCTGCCGTCTGTCATGGGCCTGAGCAACGTTTCCTTCGGATTGCCTAGGCGTGATTTATTAAATGGAGCTTTTTGTGCTATGGCACTTGCAGCCGGCCTAGATGCACCGATTTTAAATCCATATGACCCCTTGATGAAAGACCTGCTTGCTGCATCTGCCGTACTACTCGGTAAAGACCAGCACGCAAAAAAATACAGTTCTTCCTACGTCCACTCAACTGCCGCGGTAGCTACTACCACAGATAAGCCAACTCAATTACCGATAACGCCTGCTTTGCAAAAAACTGATACACCAGACGTTCTCGAAACAATTAAACAATGTGTTATTACCGGTGAAAAGGACCGAGTACAACCTCTCGTTAAACAAGCTTTAGCCGATGGCCATACTCCCCTTACTATCACCGATATTTCACTGACCGGAGCTATGACTGAAATCGGTAAAGATTTTGGCGCCGGACTCACCTTTCTACCACAAGTGCTCTTATCAGCAGAAACGATGAAAGTTGCCTTCCAAGCCATTCGTGAGATAATGCCAGCGCATCAGACTGTTTCACGTGGAACAATCCTCTTAGCCACTGTGAAAGGTGATATCCATGATCTGGGAAAAAATATCGTAGCTGCCCTTATGGAAAATAATGGTTTTCAAGTGATCGACCTCGGCAAAGACGTAAGTTCAGAGAAAGTAGTTGCTGCCGCCTTAGAATACAAAGCCGATATTGTCGGATTATGCGCATTGATGACAACAACACTGCCTCAAATCGACATAACTATTCAAGAGTTACGAAAAGCTGGTTGCCAGATGGCAGTGATTGCAGGCGGTGCGGTGCTAACAGAAGAATATGCCAAAAGCGCCGGAGCAAGTTATGCCTCTGATGCTGTGGCCGCAGTAGCTATTTGCAAAAAAATCACAGGACATTAAACTGTATAGTAACAAAACGCCATTAAAAGAGCGCAGACGCCATCACCTAATGAGTGACAGCGTCTGCGCTCTTCGCTTCTATTGAAATAGGGATGCATTTCTTTGAACCGTCAAAACGCCATGCGTACTGCGTGCGCCGCCAAAATGTTCCGCTTTGCAGTCTTTAGTCGATGTTTAAGCGAGATCTTCCGAAATTTATATTGTGATCTTACTACACAGGGCTTTTGGGAAAGTACGGGGCACAAATCCACAGAGGGCGCAGAGCGGTAAAAAGGACACAACGGGGTACAGTTTAGGGCCAGCATAGCTGGCAAGCTATATAATACTCCTCTGTGAACTCTGTGTGACCTCCTTTCCTCTGTGGAAATGTAACCTCGTCCGCTTCGCGAGCTTAAACTTTTGGGTAGTTCAAAAAGGCCTTCCCTAAGAAAGGCCCTGATCAATAAATACAACTACTTTTTCTTCGGTATTTTCATCGTAAGGGTTACATATTCGTCATCTTGTTCCTGCTTCAAATTGACCAGCAACCCGGCCTTCTTCATGTCGGAAACAAGACTATTGATCGTATTGATGAAAATCCGCACATCCTTGATCAATCGAATCACATTGCGGCGTGGCTGATTGGGCATCTTTTCCCGGGAAATGTTTTCGACAATTTCTTCAATTGCAGTTTCAGTTTCCCTGACATTAAGCCCCTTATCACGAATTAGTTGCACCATTTCGCGCTGTGTCTGCGGCGTCTCGAGTTTCAGCAAGGCCCGAGCGTGCCGTTCGGTTAAACTAAACTCACGCAGACTAGCCCTCACATCTGGCTCCAATTTAAGCAACCGCAATTTATTGGCAACTGTCGACTGACTTTTACCAACCCGCTTAGCCATTTCATCCTGGGTTAAGCCAAATTGGGAGATCAGTAGCTGATACCCCTCCGCTTCCTCGAGAAAATGCAGATCCTCGCGTTGCAGATTTTCAATCATCGCCAATTCGGCCATCTCTTTGTCTGAAATTGACCGCACAATCACCGGCACAAACGGCAGCTCAGCCAAAATAGAGGCCCGCAGTCTCCGTTCACCAGCAATCAATTCCAGACCATCGGCAGTTTTGCGAACAATCAACGGCTGTAAAATGCCGAATTCACGAATCGACGCCGCCAATTCTTGTAGCGACTCCTCGTGAAAGGTCTTCCTTGGCTGAAAGGGATTTGGCCGTACGTCTTCCTGGCGCACATGAAGAATCTCACCCTCAGGTGTCTCATCCACCACAACAGCGGCTGACGCTAGCTCTTCTTGAACAGTAATATCAGGAACTTGATGCAATATAACTTTCGTCGGTTCTTGGTTAGCTTTATCAGATCCGATCCCCAGGAATCTGGCGATACTCTTCATAACGACACCGCCTTACAAAATTAGCTGAATACCTATTCGCCACGACTGCGAGATTTTCCTTCTTTTGGAAAATCATGGCAGTGGATTTTTTTCCGGGGTTCCCGGGCGGCGTGGATAAGCTGCCGGTGTCGCCTTAATCTTATCAATATAAATTACCCCACGGCTATCAGGCAAGCGCGGCAGTTTGATAGGTCGCAGTTCCCGTAGCCGTCCGCCCAACAAAGCGATAGCCGGTTCAGCCTCAACCGCTTCTTCACGAAACTGAGCGCCTTTCAGAGCGATAAAGCAGCCGCCAGGCTTAAGCAAAGGCAGACACAATTCAGCCAGAACATTCAAGCGAGCCACCGCTCGCGAAGTTGCCACAGCGAAGCTTTCGCGAAGCTTAGCTTGACGCCCCGCCTCTTCCGCTCTGGCGTGGACACAAGACACCTCAGACAACTGCAGTTCTGTGGTCAATAGCTCCAAGAAATTAATTCGCTTATTCAGCGAATCTAGAAGTGTCAGCGACAAATCAGGACGGAGAATTTTTAACGGTACGCCGGGAAATCCCGCCCCTGTCCCGACATCAATCACTGAGCAACCTAAAGGAAACACAGCCGGGTCATAGCAAGACAACGAGTCGATGATATGTTTAACCGCAACTTCTTCTGGTTCAGTAATCGCAGTCAAATTCACTTTTTGATTCCACTCTGTTAGCAATTGATAATAAACAGTAAATTGACCAACTTGGCGTTCGGTCAAGTCTATCCCATATTCAGCCGCCACCGCAGTCAAAATTTCGCTAAACGACACTACTCTGCCTCCTTCCGGCGCTGCTGCTCTAGATAAACCATTAGAATTGAGATATCAGCAGGTGAAACACCAGAAATTCGTGATGCCTGTCCAATTGATTGGGGCCGAATTTTCTCCAGCTTTTGCACAGCTTCCTTGGCTAACCCATGAATCGACTGATAGTCAATATTATCAGCTAAACGCTTAGACTCCAGCCGTGAGGCCCGGTCGACTTGTTCCATTTGCTTTTTGATATAGCCTTCATATTTTGCTGCAATTTCCACCTGTGTCTGTACAGCAACTTCAACCGGTGGCAGGCTAAAATGAGTAGCCAACAACGAATAGTTTACCTCGGTCCGTCGCAGCAAATCATAAAGACTAATACCAGAACGGATTTCCACCGTTCCCATGGCAGAAAGCTTTTCCTGATTTTCTGGCGTAGGACTGATGATTGTTTGTTTAAGAAATGCCGCAGCTTGCTCGATTCCATTACGCTTAGCCGTAAACCGATGATAGCGTTCATCACTGACCAACCCTAGCGAACGACCGATTTCCGTCAAGCGCAGATCAGCATTATCCTGACGCAGTACTAAACGATATTCAGCACGGGAAGTCATCATCCGATAGGGCTCTAACGTGCCTTTTGTCACCAAATCATCAATTAACACACCAATATAAGCGTCCGACCGACTGAGCACCAGCGGCTCTTTACCGTTTAGGAGTTGTGCAGCATTAATCCCGGCTAGCAAACCTTGGGCCGCTGCCTCCTCATAGCCAGAACTGCCATTTGTCTGTCCGGCGCAAAATAAGCCAGAGATCGCCTTTGTTTCCAAAGAAGGCTTTAATTGCGTCGGGTCGACACAATCATATTCAATTGCATAGGCGGGGCGCATGATTTGAACCTGCTCTAAGCCAGGGATGGTACGGAGAAACTGATACTGCACCTCCACCGGCAAACAACTCGACATCCCCTGCACATACATCTCATTTGTGTCTAGTCCCTCTGGCTCGATAAACAGTTGATGCGATTCTTTCTCGGCGAAGCGAACCACTTTATCTTCAATTGACGGGCAATAGCGCGGTCCAGTTCCCTCAATGACACCCATATATAAGGGTGACCGATGCAAATTAGACCGAATCACTGCATGAGTGCGCTCGTTGGTGTAGGTCAGCCAGCAGGGAACCTGCTCACGAGTCGTAGCATCAGTCATAAACGAAAAGCTATGCGCCTCTGTATCGCCATTTTGAATCAGCATTTTGCTGAAATCCAGACTGCGGCTGTCAACTCTAGCCGGGGTCCCTGTCTTAAACCGCATCAGCGAAAGACCAATCTCGCGCATCGACACTGACAACTTATCAGCAGAGCGCTGACCATTCGGGCCACCGGAATATTGAGTTTCGCCGAGGATTACTTTACCCCGCAAATAGGTGCCTGTCGCCAGAATCAAACAGCGGCAGGAAAATAACTCGCCTGTTTCTGTTTCTATGCCTGCAACCTTCCGGTTAGACAGGCAGATTTTTTCCACTAACAGTTGCTTAACATCAAGACCTGGCTGGTTTTCTACCGTCTGTTTCATCGCCGCTTGATACTGTTTTTTATCTGCTTGTGCACGCAAAGCGTGAACTGCTGGCCCCTTAGCCGTGTTGAGCATCCGCATCTGAATCAAAGTTTGATCAGCAATGACACCCATCTGGCCACCCAGAGCATCAATTTCCCGCACTAAATGCCCTTTTGCCGATCCGCCAATCGACGGGTTACAAGGGAGCATTGCAATATTATCCATAGTCAGGGTTGTTAATAACGTTTTCGCTCCCATGCGGGCTGCAGCCAAGGCTGCTTCACAACCGGCATGACCGGCGCCGACGACAATGACATCATAGTCACCGCAATGAAACGAATTGGACTCAGACATATATAACCACTCCTCAGAGCTTACTTACCAATGCAGAAGCGAGAGAATATTTCATCAATAATATCCTCTCCCACTGTGTCGCCGGAAATCATGCCAAGGGTCTCCCAGGCAGACCTTAGATCAATGACTACACAATCGATCGGCATGTTAGCGTCCATAGCACTCTGTGCACCTTGTAAATGATTCTGAACAGCGCGCAGAGTATTGGCGTGACGGACACTCGTAATAAACGCCCCTTCGCCTGTCTCAACTTGACCGCTATATACCAATCGTACAATCTCATCTTCCACTTTATCAAGACCGATGCCCGCTCGAACTGACACTTCCAGGACTGAGTGTTCTTTGGCCAGTTCACTGATTGCCGCAATATCCCACACTGCTGGCAAATCACTTTTATTGATCAAGATGATTGCTGTGCGATCAGCCAACAGACTAAATACTTCCTTGTCCTCATTAGACAGCGGCAGCGAACGATCGAGCATCAGGATAATCAAGTCCGCTTGGCTTGTCATGTCCCGGGCCCGTTCCACCCCGATCCGCTCAACCAGATCAGCTGTCGGCCGTATGCCTGCCGTATCGACTAATCGCAAAGGGATGCCGCGAACAGTCACATATTCTTCAATCGTATCCCGCGTTGTTCCCGGAACATCAGTAACAATTGCCCGCTCGTCCCTGACCAGGGCGTTTAGCAAGCTAGACTTGCCGACATTAGGCTTACCGATAATTACCGTACTCAAGCCATCCCGTAATATTCTTCCAGTGGCCGCTGTCGACAATAACTGGTCAACAGTATGTCGCAGTCGACTAACACCTGAGCGTGTTTCCGCCAAGCCTAACTCATCAATATCCTCTTCCGGAAAATCAATAACCGCTTCCAAATGAGCGATCAAGCCTAAGAGCTCTTGCCGCATTGCCCGCACCTGTTGAGAAAGCGCACCAGCTAAATGATTCACCGCCAAGCGTAGCGATACATCGGTTTTCGCGCGAATCACATCCATTACCGCTTCCGCCTGACTGAGATCCAAACGGCCATTCAGGAAGGCGCGCTTGGTAAATTCACCCGGCTCCGCCAAGCGGCATCCAGACTGAAGCGTCAAATCCAAAATGCGCCGTAAGGGGACCATCCCACCATGGCAATGGATCTCCACCACATCCTCACGTGTATAGGAATGAGGCGCTTTCATGACCAAAATCAGTGCTTCATCAATAGTAACTTCAGATTCAGGATCGACGATTGTTCCATAAGCAGCTTGAAACGGCTTTAGATCAGCCGCTTTTTTACCCTTCACGCTATGAAATAATTGCGAAGCAACTGCCACAGCTTCTGAACCGCTAATCCGGACAATACCGATCCCACCTTCTCCCGCCGCCGTCGCCACCGCACTTATCGTATCATCAAACATAGAACTCACCCCACGATCTTATCCCTTACCAATCTTCCCAAACACTCAGAAAGGCCCAGATGCTAGGCGCCCCCGAATTCCCCTTGCTAGCGTACTACCGTACGTGTCGCAGATGGGAATTCGGGGGCGATTCAGAACTATTGGCGTTTTAGGGCGATAATAACCTTTCGGTACGGCTCTTCGCCATCACTATATGTAGAAATCCTTGGATCATCCTGCAATGCCATATGAATAACTTTCCGCTCATTCGGCGTCATAGGCTCCAGAACTACCCTCTCGCCACGACGTTTAACCTGACTGGCAATCCGTTGCGCCAGACTAGTTAAAGCCTCAGCCCGGCGTTTGCGATAATCTTCTACATCAATAATTACTCTTGCCTTATCATCAGCATCACGATGAGCAGCTAAATTTGTTAGATATTGCAGCGCATCCAAAGTTTGTCCATGTTTACCGATCAGCATCCCTAAATTTTCACCACGTAAGCTGAAGAAGACGCCTTCATCTCGCTTACTCATCTCGATAGTCACATCAATACCCATGGCCTTAATCACTTTAACCAGAAAATCTCTAGCTAGATCTGCAACATACAGCTTTTTTACGGTGATACGAACTCGGGCTGGCTTTCCGCCAATCAGGCCAAATAAGCCTTTGCTAGCTTCCTCCAGCACCTCAACTTCGACCCGTTCAGGCGGTAATCCGAGTTCTGCCAGTCCGGCTTGAAGAGCCTCTTCCACGGTTTTGCCTGTTTTCTCGAGAAAATCCATTATTTTGCCTCCCCTTGAACCACGGCCGGTTTACGATACATCCACCACTGCTGCGCAATCTGCACCAGGTTACCGACGACCCAGTAAATGCCGAGACCAGCCGGGAAAGTAATCGTAATATAACCGATAAATATCGGCATAAATACCATCATCATCTTATTTTGGGCGCTGGTCATATCCGTAGTAGTCTGTTTTTGTTGAATATAGGTTGTCACAGCAGACAAAATGGGGAGAATATAATAAGGATCGCTTGGATTTGTAAAACTAGCCTCTTTCGTCGGATCGACGAATGTTAAGGTCTTCAGCCATAAAAATCCAGTGTCGCCCACATAGTTGTATTCTTTAATCGCAAAGAAAATGGCAATAAGAACAGGCATTTGCACAATCAGCGGCAAGCAGCCTGCTACTGGATTAACACCAGAAGTCTTATACAATTCTGCCATTTCTTTCGACAGCTTTTCCTTGTTATCTTTGTACTTTTCCTGAAGAGCCTTCATCTTAGGTTGAATATCTTGCATTGCTTTCATGGATTTGACTTGTTTCACGGTAAGCGGATATAATAGCATTTTTATCGCAATCGTCAATAAAATGATTGCTAACCCATAACTGGGAATACCGGCTGAAACAGTCAGATCATAAAATACAGTCAGCAGGTTTTTGATAATTCCACTCAAGAAATCCAATCAATTCACTCCTCAAAATATGTCTACTTGTCTATCTAAACAGGATCATAGCCACCGGGATGAAATGGGTGACATTTTAGAATCCTCTTAACAGTGAGGATTGCCCCCCGGAAAGCCCCATATTTTTCGATTGCCATTATTGCATATTGCGAACAGGTTGGAACAAATCGGCACGTCGGCGGTTTCAGCGGCGAAATGACTGTACGATACAACCAAATCAGCCCGATTAGCAGCCTTTTCGTTGTTCTCACTGCCTTTCTGCGTTAGTACGGAACATCCGCCCACATAAATTCAAAAAGGCGCTGGCAACTTCTTGGGTTTTAACCTCTACCACAGGTTTACGCCCTACCAAAATAAAATCATAGCCATGAGGCAATTTATCCCGATTAAGCCGAAACACCTCACGCATCATTCGTTTGACACGATTGCGAACAACAGCATTACCTAACTTTTTACCTGCGGCAAAACCAATTTTATTACTATTAGACTGATTGGGCAGCATATAAAGAACTAGCAACCGGTTTGACACCGATTTCCCTCCTTTATATACTGCCTGAAAACTTTTGTTTTTCCTGAGCTTATCAGATTTTTTAAGAGATAGCACAGAACACATCCTGTCCTAATGGTGTCCCAATGGTAAGAAAAGCTTGGCTTGCGCCAAGCCCAGGCAACGAAAACTGCCGCCTACTATTTTGTTGGAGAGTTGTTGGCGAAGTTACTATGCAGAAAGTTTTTTTCTACCCTTGGCGCGTCTTCTTTTCAAGACTTGACGGCCACCGAGTGAACTCATGCGCTCACGGAACCCGTGGGTTTTTTTCCGCCATGATACGTTCGGCTGAAACGTACGCTTCATCTATTTACACCTCCTCGGTCAAAAACAGCTAAAATCAATAGAAAAGACAGTTTGACACATACGATTATAGACCAGCATGTGCAGAAGTGTCAAGGAATTTGCATAAAGTAAGGCTTGATTCAGCTGGAGTTTTATTTCATCTAAATCTTAGTCGTAATTGTGACTGAGAGACGAAATCTTGATTTTTAAACCGAAGGCTCCTTTTTGGGGTTCGAGACACAGCCTGTTAAGTCCCAACCTAAAAGGCCGGGTGCTTACAGACTGTGAGAAGGATAAAATCCCCTTTGACAGGATATGACGATTTAGGCAAAAACCTGTTGATAACTATGCGGTTTTTTGATAACATGAAACCATCTAGATTATCCACAACCCTGTGTACAGTTTCAGTTTTTACAGATTAATCCCAGGATATACACAGATTATACCAGATACTCACAGGTTTATCCACATTTACTCTATATAGTGATGGATTCATAAGAGTGCGATACTGCGGACGCCGTCAGCCCGCCGGTATATTTTTTTTTCCTCAAAATCCCCTTTTTCCCGAAAATGTTATACACAGCTGTTAATAACTATGTGGATAACTTATGTTAATACCTTCTTTACAAACTAATTATTTTATGATTGAGAGGACTGAAGCCATGAATGACTCTTCCTATCTAGCATCTATTTGGGGACAAGCTCTCGACATTCTCGAAAAGGAAATCGTAAAGCCCATCTTCAATACATGGATAAAGTCAACTATCCCGTTATCAGTCAGTGACACAGTCTTTGAGTTAGGTACTCCTACACAGCTCTCCAAAGATTGGATTGAAACGCGTTATTTGGCAAAAATCCAGACGGCAGTACAATATGTCAGCAAACGACCGCTTGAGGTACGTTTCATTATATTGGACATGCCTGAGCAAAGCGCAAGCGAAGCAGCGGCGACCAAAGAAGATCTAGCGCAACCGCCGCTAGATGTCGTGTCAACGCCAACGGTACGCGCCCCGGAAAATAAACAACAGTACTCCAGAGCAATTGCCCCTGCTGTTGATGATGCTCCCTGTATCCTTAATCCTAAATATATATTTGAAACCTTTGTTATTGGCAATTCTAACCGTTTTGCCCATGCAGCCTCGTTGGCTGTCGCCGAAGTACCGGCCAAGGTCTATAATCCACTATTTCTCTATGGCGGCGTCGGTTTGGGAAAAACGCATTTGATGCATGCAATCGGTCATCGCATAAGACAACACCATCCTGATGTAAAAGTACTTTATATTTCCAGTGAAAAATTTACTAATGAATTAATCAACTCGATCCGGGATGGCAATCCGGAGAGTTTTCGTCAAAAATACCGCAATATTGACGTACTTTTAGTTGACGATATTCAGTTCCTTTCTAAAAAAGAGCATACACAAGAAGAATTCTTCCATACTTTTAACACCCTGCACGAAGCCAATAAACAAATTATTATCTCAAGCGACCGGCCGCCGCGAGAAATCCCGACATTAGAAGACAGGCTGCGGTCACGGTTTGAGTGGGGCCTCATTACCGATATTCAGGCGCCAGATCTAGAAACTAGAATTGCCATTCTCCGTAAAAAAGCGATTATCGAAAATCTCGATGTTCCCAATGATGTAATGGTATTTATCGCCAGCCGCATTGACAATAACATTCGCGAGCTTGAAGGCGCACTAATTCGAGTAATGGCTTATGCCTCACTCACCAATCGCTCCATCGACTTGGATTTAGCAACCGAGGCGCTAAAGGATATTTTCCCTCATGGTAAGCCCAAACGTATAACTATCGACTCAATCAAAGATATCGTAGCAGCCTACTTCAAAATTAAGCTTGATGATTTATCAGCAAAAAAACGAACTCGTAATATCACCTACCCTCGTCAAATCGCCATGTACCTCAGCCGGGAGATGACAGACTCATCGCTACCTAAAATAGGTGAAGAATTCGGAGGGCGCGATCATACTACCGTTATCCACGCACATGACAAGATTTCCCGTGAACGTAGTGATGACCACAAAATGCAACAAACCATTATCGAATTGATCAGGCGTATCGAATCCTCATAGTTTGACGAACCTTGTTGATAACTGCTGTATAATGTTGTGCACTGTCTGTTAATGATTTACGGATAGCATTTTATCCTCAAATGCCTGTGAATTATGTGGA
Source organism: Anaerosporomusa subterranea (assembly GCF_001611555.1). Lineage (NCBI taxonomy): Bacteria > Bacillati > Bacillota > Negativicutes > Acetonemataceae > Anaerosporomusa > Anaerosporomusa subterranea. The sequence continues at coordinate 103,071 of NZ_LSGP01000020.1, read as the reverse complement.
TAGAGTGACAAGTTTCGCTAACATGTTATACACAGGCCAGTTTGTCCCGATTACAGGCATCAACATAGTTTCCCACATATCGACAGGCCCTACGACTAATACGGCTAACTTATTATCTTATTAAGGGACTTACAGTAATATACCGGAAGATAATGAACGGAGGTAACCATCTTGAAATTTTATTGCAGTAAAGCCATGCTTCAGCATGCCGTGCAGGCAGTCCAAAAAGCGATTGCCACCAAAACACCATTGCCCATTCTAACTGGTATTTACTTATCAGCGGCAAACAATAGACTAGAGTTACAGACCACAGACTACGATATGGCTATCAGTTGTTCGATCGAGGCTAATATCGAACAACCTGGCAAAGCTGTTGTATCTGGGCGCTTCTTTCAAGAACTGGTAAGACGTCTACCTGGCGAAACTGTCGAAATATCCTCCAATCAAGAAGATTCAACTTTACGTATATCCTGCAATTCATCTAACTTTAATCTACTATGTTTTCCATATGAAGAATTTCCTGTTATCGAAAAAATTCAAACGTCGACGAATCAGCTGACACTCAAAGACAATGTGCTGAGGGATATTATCAAAAAAACCGTATTCGCATGTGCTACTGATGAATCCAGGCCAATATTTACCGGTGGCTTGTTTGAAGCAGAAAATGATTCGATTAAGATGGTAGGTACTAACACACATCGACTAGCGCTGAAGCAAGATATAATCGCTCCTGTCGAACTGCCAGCTAAAATGATTATTCCGGCTAAGCTGCTTAATGAATTGGCTCGTAGCTTATCTTCAGATGTTCCAGTTGATGTTAACATTTACTGGGAGAAGGGCCATGTTGCTTTTGAGTTTGATGATATTTATCTAAAATCTCGGCTAATCGAGGGTAGTTTCCCAGACTATAACCGGGTTATACCAGCAAAATTTGATACAGTCGTTTTCTTTGATACTCATGCCTTTCTCGATGCAGCTGAACGCGTATCACTCATGGCTAAAGACGGCGATTATAACATTATCAAATTCCGGTTTGAGCAGGATATGATTACATTGAGCTCGAATAATCCTGATGTAGGTAAAGCCAGTGAAACAGTCGCCGCGACCATGCAAGGGCCTGGTCTAGAAATCGCTTTTAATGCTAAATACGTCACAGACATTCTCAAAAATTTGGGCAGCGACAAGGCAACTCTATCACTGAATAATCCTCTCAGTCCGGCTTGTATAAGACCGGCTGATAGTGAAAAATATACCTATGTGATCACACCGGTTAGAACGAGTTAAAACGGAGATAAATATGAAAATAGAAGAAGTTAGCATTACTACCCCCATGATTCAGTTAGATCAGTTTTTAAAATGGGCTGGTATTGCCGAGACAGGCGGACATGCTAAAGAATTAGTTGAGGCAGGTTTAGTCACTGTCAACGGCGAATTAGTGCATGAGCGACGCAAAAAACTCTATCCCGGCGATATGATAAAGGTCGAAAACGGCGGTGTCTGGAAAGTGACCTCCGGCTGATCCTTTGCCGTGAAATGAGGGACTATGAAGGTAGACGAAATAGTATTACGCAGTTTTCGCAACTATACAACGGCGAAGGTAGCATTCTCTCCGACCGTTAACCTACTAGTAGGAGAAAATGCGCAAGGAAAGACAAATATTCTAGAGGCAATCTATTTTGCTGCATTAGGTACTTCGCACCGTAGCGCCGAAGATGCAGACATGGTGGCCTGGCAGGAACAGTCAGCTGCGATCGAGTTGAAGTTCGTTAGTCGCGATATCGATGGTTTACTGCAAATTCATCTGTTTAGTAACCGAAGAAAGCAAATCCGTCTCAATGGACAACCAGCGAAAATGCGGGATATTATGGGGACATTGAATGTCGTCCTCTTTTCACCCGAAGATTTATGGTTAATCAAAGGAGCGCCGGCTGTTCGTCGGCGCTTTTTAGATAATGAAATATCACAGGCGAATAAGTCGTATTACCAGAAATTGCTCCGCTATCAGCACAGTCTACTGCAACGGAATAATTTATTAAAAGCAATTCGCGATCACCGCTCTCCGATTGATCAATTAGATATTTGGGATGAACAATTGGCTACACTTGCTGCTGCTGTGACTGCTAAACGGTTGGAGTCCTTAAGAAAGCTAAATATGTTGGCTAATTTGATGCATCGTAAATTAACAAATGGCAAAGAAGGACTGACACTGCACTATACTATTCAACAGGTTCAAGCAGAATCGCCTCAAACTGCCAGTGAATTTGTCGCATGGTATCAAGAAAAATTGGCAGCAAATCGTCAGCAGGATATTGCTCGCGGCAGTACTAGTGTAGGGCCGCACCGCGATGACGTAATGATGGAGATAAATGGTCAAAATTTGCGAGCCTTTGGCTCACAGGGACAGCAACGAACAGGAGCTTTGGCACTAAAATTAGCTGAATTGGAATTTATCAAATCAGAAACAGGTGAATATCCGATTCTACTGTTAGATGATGTCATGAGCGAACTTGATGCCTCGCGTCGTGAACATCTATTAGGATTTATTAAAAACAGAATTCAAACTTTTATTACTGCCACTGATGCAACAAACTTTCCGGCTAGCTTTACCGGTCGTAAGTTTATTGTCAACCAGGGAACAATACAGGGGTGATGTTATGTTTAGCACTAAAGACATATTGCCTCTGACGCTAAAAAATCTCGGTGTTAAACGTCAGTTAGCTGTTCAGACAATCATATTGCACTGGCCAGATATTGTCGGCAATGACATTTCGCTGCAGTCTCGTCCCACTTCAGCCAAAAATGGCGTCTTATTTGTCGCTGTTAAAACCCCGGTCTGGGGACATCATCTATCGATGCTTAAAGAGCAGTTATTGGCAAAGATTCATGATTACCTGGGGCAAAAACTCTTGGCAGATATAAAGTTTTATGCAGGAAATTTTTCAAATTACGCGAATTCCATAGAGGATGAGCCAAAATTTGGTGTAAAGCTACGTTCAGTAACTCTCAGTAATGCCCAATGTATGGAAGTAAAAGAAATCGCGCATGCTGTCAATGATAGTCATCTTCGCTATCGCTTGCAGCGAGTGATGGTCAAAGACAAAAAGCGTCGCAGCCTTTTATTGCAGGAAGGCTGGCATCAATGTCTAACGTGTTCGGCTTTATGCCCACCAGAGGAAAAATATTGTACAAGCTGTGCTATTGATAATTCCAGGAGGAGACGTGAGGAAATTCGTCGCCTCCTTGCTGACGCGCCTTGGGTTGGTTACATAGAAACAAACTCCTGTGTTCCCTGCACTCGGACTGAATATATGCGTTCCAAGCAAGAACTAATTCAGAGTTTACTTTATAAGATTGACCCAAACAACCCTAACACGATTGATATATCTACCTTAGCCATGCTTTTATTTCGGATCATGCCGGAAAATGTAGACCATGAGAATATTGAAAAGACACTGCGATTTATCAGGAGGAACCGCTATGTTTTTGCACCTAGGCGCTGATACCATTATCCCTTTAAAAAATGTTATCCTTATTTCTGACCGCAAGGGCAATGCCTCAGGAATCAATAGTGAGTTTCTAAACCTCATGCAGGAAGAAGGAATGATTGTCGATGTATCTGTCGGCAATCCTAAAAGCTTTGTGATTGCTGATGATAAGGTATATTTATCAGCAATCTCGGCGTTTACGCTAAAAAAGCGGGCAGGTACAGTTATTGCTGATTTTGATGAAGAATAAGTTGATGAACCAGGGGGAAGAAAATGAGCACACAAGACACAACAGTTAATGGTCATTATGGGGCTGAACAAATTCAAGTTCTTGAGGGACTTGAGGCTGTCCGTAAACGTCCCGGCATGTACATCGGTAGTACCTCTTCGCGTGGCTTGCATCACCTTGTCTATGAAGTTGTTGATAATAGTATCGACGAAGCGATGGCAGGATATTGCGATACCGTTAATGTAACCATTCATCAGGACAACAGCATTACAGTCGTGGATAATGGGCGCGGCGTTCCTGTGGGTATGCATGAAACAGGTAAACCGGCGCTTGAAGTTGTTATGACCGTTTTGCACGCAGGCGGTAAATTCGGCGGTGAAGGCTATAAAGTATCAGGCGGCCTGCATGGTGTTGGCGTATCAGTTGTTAATGCGTTGAGCGAATGGATGGAAGTCAAAGTTAAACGGGAAGGCAAGATCCATTTCATTCGGTTTGAGCGCGGTCATACTGCTCAGCAAATGACTGTTATCGGTGAAACAGAAGAAACCGGCACAACTGTCACCTTTAAGCCTGACGGGCAAATTTTTGAAGAACTCGAATATCACTTTGACATACTAAAACAACGTTTGCGTGAACTGGCTTTTCTTAATAAAGGTATCATTATTACTTTGAGTGATGAACGTTCCGGCGATAGTCGCAACTTTCATTATGAAGGCGGTATAGTATCCTTTGTTAAGCATCTTAATCAAAATAAGGACATCCTTCATCCTGAGCCTATTTATGTCGAGGGAAATAGAGACACCACTGTAGCCGAAATTGCGTTGCAGTATAATGATAATTACACAGAAAATATCTTTTCCTTTGTGAATAATATCAACACTCAAGAAGGCGGCACCCATCTCAGCGGCTTCAAAACTGCTCTGACCCGGGCTATCAATGACTATGCCCGTAAGCTGAATATGCTGAAGGAAAGCGAAGAAAATCTGAGTGGTGAAGATGCCCGTGAAGGCTTAACAGCAGTCATTAGCATCAAACTGCAGAACCCGCAATTTGAAGGACAGACCAAGTCAAAACTCGGCAATAGCGAAGTCCGGGGGATTGTTGACACCATTCTTAATGAAGGCCTCAACGAATACTTTGAGGAAAACCCAGTCATTATCAAAAAGATTATTGAAAAAGCGATTATGGCTTCCCGCGCCCGCGATGCAGCTAGAAAAGCCCGCGACTTGACGCGCCGCAAAAGTGCTCTTGAGATCAGCTCACTGCCAGGAAAACTGGCAGATTGCTCAATGCGCGATCCAGAGCAGACAGAAATTTATATCGTCGAAGGTGATAGCGCTGGCGGCAGTGCTAAGCAAGGCCGTGACCGTCGCTTCCAGGCAATTCTGCCGCTCAGAGGCAAAATACTCAATGTCGAAAAAGCTCGCTTGGATAGAATCCTTGGCAATGCGGAAATTCGGGCGATGATAACCGCCTTCGGTTGTGGCATTGGTGAAGAATTTGATATTGAAAAAGCGCGTTATGGCAAGATCATTATCATGACTGACGCCGACGTCGACGGCGCGCATATCCGTACTCTCCTGCTCACCTTTTTCTATCGCTATATGAATCCATTAATCACAGCCGGCAAAGTCTATATTGCGCAACCTCCTCTCTATCTAGTCAAGAAAGGCAGAGAAAGCTGGTACCTATACAGCGACGATGAACTTGATCGTCTCTTAACTCGCATCGGCCGCGAAAATATCGGCGTTCAGCGTTACAAAGGCCTTGGTGAAATGAATCCTGAACAGCTTTGGGAAACGACGATGAATCCCGAGGGCCGTACTGTACTTCAGGTCCAGTTGGAGGATGCCATGGAAGCAGATTCTGTGTTCACCACTCTAATGGGCGATAAAGTTGAGCCGAGACGCCAATTTATTGAGGATTATGCTCATCGAGTGAGAAATTTGGATATTTAAGTAATGATGTATGTGTTTGGGTTTTCATTCTTGTGGTGCCGGAACTCCGGCATGTGGGTCTGAACAGTCTGCTAAAGAAGTTTTTAAACAGTCTGAGGCGCCGGAGATTTTCCGGCGCCTGATTGTTGCCTTATTTCTTTGTTATTGTTCCATCGCCAGCCGCCTTGTGGTAGTTAGCTGAATGGCTTGGCTGATTCGCCATTTTGGCTGAGGCTGAGTCTTTATTGGAGCCGCTATGCTTGGGGTCGGGCTGGGAATCTTTTGGCATTGGTTTCACCTCCTTGCAGGTTGTATTTACAGATGCATTGTCAGTTAGCCAGGCGACTTTGGATAAAGTCCTCATGTAGCAGGCGTTGCCATGCCACGATAGTTGGTACGGAAGCAAGTAGGTTTAGGCCTTTAACTCTCGAGAGCCGAAAGCTCCGAATACCTGGGGCTCGTGGCAAACGTAAACCCAAGCCTAATAGGTGCGTTGTAAAAACATACCGGCGAGATTCTTATCTTACTGCAATATAATGAAATATTCTTTCACCCATAAAGACATACTATAAAAGCTGCGGGCACCCGCGGCTTTTATAGTATGTAAAGTCTGTTTACTGAATCAGTATTGTAATTTTGGCGGACGCCGGAGATGCTCCGGCGCCAGATTGTTGCCTTATTTTTTAGTTTTTTGTTCATTGCCAGCCGACTTGTGGTATTCGACTGAATGACCTGGCTGATTTCCAATGTCGGCTGAGGATGAGCCTTTGTTGGAGCCGTTATGTTTAGGTTTGTTATCAAAATCTTTTGCCAATGGGTTCACCTCCTTGCAGGTAGTATTTGCAAAATGGTGAAAATAAATGAGGCATTATTTGACTTACACGACTGAACTTGCGGACATTGTTTAACGCCCTCCGCTGTCTCAAAACGAGACACTCGGAGGGCACTTTTAGTTAAATAACAATAAGAACAGCAGCATTTTTATTCAGTGATGCTTGTACATCAATTCCGATGATTTGCTCGGTAGTCGCCGTAAAACCGCCCTCAAAAGGCCAAGTATGTGCATTGTGTAACCGGAGCAGCGATGCAGGCAACCCTGCGAGAAGACGACAAAACGTATTCCAGGCCCGTCTACAATCTATTCACGGACAATGCCGGCAAGTTTGAGCATGCTCAAAGTGTTTCAGCTCCCTGCTGCTTTGCTCGACGTTAAGATGCTTAACTCTGTCTTCGACCTCAGCACGCTTGGCGTTGTTGAATCGATCAAGTGTGCCGACAAGATAGCCGGTTATGCGGCGAATTCGTTCAAATCACCGTCCGCCAGTACCAATATAAGAATAGCGCTGACCTTTGGGCAGTGATTTTGTTCTTGTACGTCAGCCAGATCTTCTTTTTCAAAAAAGGTACCGTTGTTTAATCTTTACTTTTTCTTTATGCAGACGCGATATATATTGACAGCGTCTTTACTTGGAGAGTGTTAATATAAAAGAAAGGTGGCTCCTGTATTGGATGCTGCTACGCTCATTGGGGGTGTGTCGGAGTGAATATAGCGACTGTAGCTATAATTTCTTTTTGCTTTGGTTTTGGCGTTGGCATGCTGGTATATCCTAAAATAGGAAATCACCTGTATTGATAAACATGAACTAACTAATTGTAGTGCTAGAACTGATAGTAGATTCAGCCGCCGGGTGCCGAACCGTTGATTTCGGAGCGCAGATAACTAGGAAAGTGGTATGATTGTTAGAGCGGATTGTGTAACAGTTAAGAATATTATTATTGATGGAATGATTGATTATCGAGATAAAATCTGCCAGGCTTGCCTTGGCCCATATAAAAAGTAGCAGAGCTTGCGTAGTTTACTTCGCGAGCTCTTGCAAGTTTATTAATATTTCAATAGCTGATTCGTACATTTCGATACCTTTCTGTGGCAATACAGGAGTAAAATAGAAGTGGCGATGACTATGCGAGTGCCAACGGGGTGAATTATGATCAACAATGACAACCAGCCGCCCGAAGAGCAAACAGGACTAGAGGAAAAAGGAAAACTAACCGTGTTTCTCGGGGCAGCTCCAGGCGTAGGTAAAACATATAAAATGTTAGAGACTGCTCGTCAGAGGCAAGAGGAAGGCGCTGACGTAATTATAGGCTGGGTTGAGACCCACGATATTCCCTCAGTTGAACAACTTGCTGCCGCTCTTCCACGGATTCCTGTCAAGAGCTGCATTCATCAAGGGAGATTGGTCCGTGAAATGGACGTTGACGCGATTCTAGAGCGAAAGCCGGAACTTGTTCTGATTGACGACATTGCCCACACCAATATTCCTGGTTCTCGGCACGTTCGCCGATTTCAGGATGTACAGGAGTTACTCAAGGCCGGGATAGATATCTACACTACTGTTAGTATCCAACATATCGAAAGTCTAAACGATATCGTTGCCCAGATAACGGGAATTACAGTAAAGGAAACTGTACCTGATTATATTCTCGAACAAGCTGATTCTCTTCAACTGATCGATATCCCTCCAAATGAATTGCTCAAGCGCATTAAAGAAGGTAAAGCTTATGCCGGAGAACAGCGTGAGCAAGAACTTAAGCAATTTTTCCGTTCTGGGAATATTACTGCGTTGCGGGAATTAGCGCTTCGTTTTACCGCGAATAGCGTGGATGAAGAATTAGAGCAATATATGAAACGACATCGGATTAATGGGCCGTGGCCGGCAGCTAGCCGAATAATGGTTTGTGTAAGCGCCAGTCCCTTTTCTTCGCAGCTCATTCGAGCAGCACACCGTTTATCCGTTGGGCTGCATTCCGAATTCATTGCAGTACATGTAGAAGCGTCTACACACAACTCCACTGATGATGAACAAAGAGTGCGCTTGGCTAGGAATCTGCGTCTGGCTGAAGAATTGGGAGCGACTACCTTGACCGTGGTGGGATGCGATTTACCGAATGAGCTTATCAAAGTTGCAAAAGCGCATAATGTAACCGCGATTGTTGTAGGAAAACCGCGTCATAGCTGGCTGCAAGAATTATTGCACGGATCGTTAGTTGAGCAATTGATTCGTCTTAGTGGCGGCATTAACGTGTATGTGATACAAGCTTCTGCTGAAACTAAAAAGTCGCCTAAAGTAGTGACAAAACTGCCAGCGGAAGAGCAGTCAAACTGGAAGAATTATCTTGGTGGACTGCTAATGGCTGGCTTGGTCTCAGTTGTTAGTTGGTTTTTTGCTGAAGAACTTCAGCCTGTCAACATTGCGCTCCTTTATTTGATGCCAGTCCTCTTATCAGCAGTTTGGTGGGGGCGTTGGCCTTCTTATGTAACAGCATTTTTAAGTGTACTTCTATTTGACTTCTTGTTTGTTCCGCCTATATTTACCTTTACAGTTGCAGATATCCCCTATGCCTGGAGCTTTCTCATTTTTCTCTTAGTGTCGTATTTTATTGGAGGTAGAACTGAGCTCCTGCGAGTACAGGCGAAAACCGCTTATCATCGCGAACGCATCACTCGTGCTCTATATGAATTTAGCCGCAAAATTGCATCAACTTCTGACTCTACCTCTATCGCGGAGCGTTTGGCAACACATGCGGCAGAGACATTTGGACGCCAGACATTAGTATTGCTACCAGACAATGAGGCAAAACTAAGTGTCAGGGGCGGTTTTGAACCTGAACAAGGTCGCTCTGAGGCTGATGCTAAAGAACTGCCTATAAATGAATCAGTCGTCGCCCAATGGGCCTTCGAGCAGGGACAGGTGGCGGGATGCTCTACAGATACCTTCTCTGAAATGCAATATATACATGTGCCCCTGTTAAGCCGCGGTAACGCGGTTGGTGTTATGAGTATTCGTATTTTAGGTATGCAGATAACGCCTGAGGAACAACGATGCATTGATGCCTGGGCTGGCCTAGCGGCAATTTCTGTAGAACGTGTCAAACTGACGGAAGCTGCTAGGGAAGCAGCTATGTTGGTTGAAGCCGACAAATTACACACTGCATTGTTCAACTCGATTTCCCATGAGTTGCGCACCCCATTATCATCAATCAGTGGCTCTGTTTCCACCTTGTTGGAGTCAGGAGCTATGTATAACAGGGAACAGCAGACAGAACTTCTCGAGACAATCCAGGAGGGGGCGTCTCGTATGGAGAGAATAGTGATTAATCTGTTGGATTCTGCACGACTAGAATCCGGAATGTTGACACTAAAAAAAGATTGGTGTGATATAGAGGATTTGATTGGTACAACGATTCGACGGTTCGGGAAGAAAAATACAGATCACATCATTGAAGTAGACGTATCACCAGATTTACCTCTCATCCAGGCGGATTTTGTCCTCTTGGAGCAGGTACTATTGAATTTGCTTGATAACGCCAAGAAGTATTCACCTACCGACAGTGTAATTACGATTGCCGCCAAGCAAGAAGCGGACAGTATCGTAATGTCTGTTCAAGACCAGGGTGCAGGTATCCCCAATGATGAGTTAGTGCGGGTGTTTGATAAGTTTTTCAGGGTCCGTCAGGACCGGCAGATTCCGGGAACAGGTCTGGGTTTGTCTATTTGTAAGGGCATTGTTGAAGCGCATCGCGGACGCATTTGGGCAGAAAACCGACCGGACGGCGGCACTGATCTATATATCTCGCTACCCACCTGTAAGTATGCCCCGATAATGGAAGCAGAGGATGAGGCAAAATGAGTGCTAGTGGCTACAAAGTTCTGATTATTGATGATGACCCACCGATCCGCAAGCTGCTAAAGGTTTCACTTGGCGCGCATGGTTATTTGCTCGATGAGGCCGCTTGCGCTCAGGACGGCATTACCCGCGCTGCTTTTTTTCATCCTGATATAATTATTTTAGATTTAGGACTGCCAGATTTCGACGGTAAAAAGGCCATCAAAGAAATCCGGGAATGGGCAAAAACGCCAATTATTATTCTTACTGCTCGAGATCAGGAAGCGGAAAAGATCGAAGCACTTGACGCCGGTGCTGATGATTATCTCACTAAGCCCTTCGGAATAGGTGAATTACTCGCCCGGATGCGGGTTTGTCTTCGTCGATCAAGCCGAGCTGACAGTGAACCTATCGTGCAATGCGGTGATCTCTCTGTCGATTTCGTTCAGCGCCGTGTCCTGGTTGGAGAACGAGAAATCAAACTAACTCCAACAGAGTACGAGTTGGTGAAAATCTTGGCGCAAAATGCTGGCCGGGTAATGACCCATCAACAATTACTAAAGGCAATATGGGGCAATGCCTACTCTGAAGACACGCATTATATCAGAGTCTACATTGGTCAGCTTCGGCGAAAGATTGAGCCTGATCCGACTCAGCCCCGGTACATTGTCACTGAATCTGGCGTTGGCTATCGTTTGTTATGCCAATAATTTATCTGAACAAGTAAAGGTGGTTTTGACCTAATATGTTACGATCATTGAGACGCCTACTGATTGGCAGGCCTCTCCACAATCAAGAAGAGGCGGGAGAAAGACTGCCAAAATGGAAAGCGCTGCCGATTTTTTCCTCAGACGCTCTTTCATCTGTCGGCTATGGTCCTGAGCAAATTGCGTTGACGCTTGCGGTGCCTGGTCTTTTAATGTATGGATACTTCTCGTATGCCGCAATCGCTGTTATTGCGTTGCTGCTCCTCGTAACCATTTCCTACGCCCAGGTTGCTAGAGCCAACCCAGGAGGCGGCGGGTCATATTCCATTGCTATGCATTACTTAGGCGAGACGCCAGCTTTAGTTGCTGGAGCTGCGCTGTTTGCTGACTACACATTGACTGTCGCAGTCAGCATTTCTTCCGGCACTGAGGCAATTGTGTCGGCTTTTCCAGCCTTGTTGGGTTACGAAGTAACGATTGACCTACTCGTCCTGTTCGGCATATTAATGCTAATAAACCTGCGCGGAGTTAGGGAATCCTCTAACGTCTTCGTAGCACCAACCTATTTGTTTATTTTTGGTATGCTGGCCTTGATTGGCTCTGGATTGTACCAGGCGCTTACCCAAGGAGGACCACTGATTCCGTCGGAATCTATGGTCAAACAGCAGTTTGATTGGATGGTTCTTGTCCTCATTCTACGTGCATTTTCCAACGGCTGCAGTTCAATGACCGGCGTAGAGGCGATTTCGAACGGGGTGCCGATGTTCAAAAAACCTGAAGTCGAAAACGCTATTAAGACGACCTATTGGATGTCAGGTATGTTGGCCGTCATGCTGGCAGGAATATCTTTTCTCATTTTGCACTACCACATTGTACCTGCCGCTAATGTTACAGTTCTGTCCCAGGTCGTGGAATCAGCAGTAGGTCGGGGCTGGCTCTATTTTTACATTCAAATTACGACTATGCTGGTCCTTTATTTGGCTGCAAATACGTCATATAACGGACTGCCGCCACTTCTCTCAATTATGGCCAGAGACGGGTACATGCCGCGCTATCTTGGAGCTCGCGGCGAACGATTGAGCTTTTCAAACGGAATTTTTCTGCTTAGTATAATAGCCGGGATTCTGATTGCCGGATTCAAGGGCAATGTTGAACAGCTTATTTCTCTTTACGCCATTGGGGTCTTTCTCTCTTTCACCATTGCCCAAACTAGTCTTGTCGTCAAGTGGAATCGCGAGCGGCCTGAGAAATGGGTGTCTCACGCTATCATTAACGGAGTTGGCGCCGTCATTACTGGTCTGGTGGTTATAATTATTGCCGTGACCAAGTTCTTTTACGGAGCTTGGATTGTACTGGTGTTCATCCCGGCGATGATCGTTGTTTTCCGAGCGATTCGCCGCCACTACCGCGATATGGCAGAACAGCTTCACTTGCCGTTAGATGAGCAACCGGCAGATCATAAGCCGATCAAGAATATCGTTGTCGTTCCGGTGGCGAGTCCGACGCGGGTTGTTATGGAAACGATGAAATATGCCAGGACGATCGGGACGGAGATCATAGCACTACACATTTCGACTGACGCAGAAACCGGGAGGAAAGTGGCGCAGAAGTGGGCTGATTGGAATCCGCATGTACGGCTAGTGACTGTGAATTCTCCCTATCGTTTGGTAATTCAGCCTCTCATTGATTATATTGATGAACTGCAGGCAAATAAGGATCCAGAAGACTTTATTACGGTCCTGATCCCGGAGTTTGAGACAAGGAAGGGCTGGCACAGACTGCTTCATAACCAGACAGGCTGGATATTGCGAACTCTGCTCATCTTTCGCGAAAACGTGGTAGTCGCCACGATTCCGTTTCACTTGAAGAAGTAATCAAATTGTGTCCGATAGCAATATCTGTAGTGAGTCCCCGATAAAGGATTACTTTTGAATCATGTAGTAGTGCCATTATCTATCGCAGCGATATAAAGAAGAATGCCCTCCGTTGTGGAGGGCATTCTCACTTAAATGGCAATAAGAACAGCAGCATTTTTTTTCAGTGATGCTTGTACATCAATGACTCGTTGATTGGCCGAGCCGGTAAAATTGAGTTCGTAGCTTTGGTTTTCCTTGATAAAAGGGCCGTCAATCAGAATATCTGTCTGACCAAGTAATACCTGCACATCCGGCTCTGAGCGCTTCTTTTCCAGTAGCTTTTCGAAAGTAAAGCCTGTGTAGGTAATGACGTTAAGTCCCTTGCTATGAACGGCTTTCGCCAATTCTGCCATGGCAGCACTCTGGCAGAAAGGTTCACCTCCGCTCAGAGTAATGCCTGTTAGCAATGGATTTTTGTGCATCTCTCCGATGATTTGCTCGGTTGTCGCCGTAAAACCGCCCTCAAAAGGCCAGGTATGTGCATTGTGGCAACCGGAGCAGCGATGCGGGCAACCCTGCGAGAAGACGACAAACCGTATCCCGGGCCCGTCTACAATCGATTCACGGACAATGCCGGCAAGTTTGAGCATGCTCAAAGTGTTTCCAGCTCCCTGCTGCTTTGCTCGACGTTAAGATGCTTAACTCTGTCTTCGACCTCAGCACGCTTGGCGTTGTTAAATCGATCAAGTGTGCCGACAAGATAGCCGGTTATCCGGCGAATTCGTTCAAATGACCGTCCGCCCGATTCTCTGCGTCCGCATTTCGGGCAGGTGTCGTTGATAATTCCGTTATAGCCGCAAAGCGGATCGCGGTCGACAGGATGATTGATTGAGCCATAGCCCACCCCTTGCTCTTTCATGCTGCGTATCACCGATTCAAATGCCTCGAGATTCTTGGTTGGATCGCCATCAAGCTCGATGTAGGTGATATGTCCGCCATTAGTCAACGGATGGTATGCTGCCTCCAGGCGAATTTTGTCATAGGTGCTGATCGGATAATAGACCGGGATATGGAAAGAATTTGTATAGTATTCACGGTCAGTTACACCTGGAATACTGCCGAATCGTTTTCTGTCGATCTCGACGAACCGGCCAGAAAGGCCCTCTGCCGGCGTTGCGATCAGTGAAAAATTCAGTCTGTATTTTGCTGCCGCTTCGTCCATTCTCCTACGCATATAGCTGACTATTTCCAGGCCGAGCGTTTGGGCATGCTTTGATTCACCATGGTGCTCGCCAATTAGTGTTTTGAGACATTCAGCGAGGCCGATAAAACCGACAGTCAGAGTGCCATGTTTGAGCACTTCGCGGATTTCGTCGTCCGGTCCCAACTTTTCCGAGTCTAGCCACACTCCGTCGCCCATAAGGAACGGGAAATTGCGTACCTTTTTTCTGCACTGGATTTCAAACCGGTCGAGCAATTGATCGATACACAGATTAATTAAATGGTCAAGCTCTGCATAAAACTTTGGAACGCTGCCGGCGCTCAAAATTCCGAGCCGCGGCAAGTTGATCGAAGTGAAGCTAAGGTTGCCGCGGCTGTATACGGTTTCGCGCGATGGGTCGTTGATATTGCCGATGACACGGGTGCGGCAACCCATATAGGCAATCTCAGTTTCAGGATGACCTTCTTTATAATACTGCAAATTGAAGGGTGCATCGATAAACGAAAAGTTCGGGAAAAGGCGTTTGGCGCTGACGCGGCAGGCGAGTTTAAACAGGTCGTAATTTGGCTCGCCAGGGTTATAGTTAACCCCTTCTTTGATTTTGAATATCTGGATAGGAAAGATCGGCGTTTCACCATAGCCAAGGCCGGATTCTGTCGCGAGCATAATGTTCTTTATTACCAGCCGGCCTTCGGGAGAAGTGTCAGTACCATAATTAATTGAGCTGAACGGCACCTGCGCACCGGCGCGGCTATGCATTGTATTTAAATTATGAATCAGCGCTTCCATTGCCTGATAGGTAGCTCTGTCTGTTTCCTCCAGTGCGCGTTCCTGGGAAAAGGCTTGTGCCCTTTTAAGCAGTAAAGGGTCAATGATGCCAGACAAGAGACGATATTCCTCAGCAGCATAACCATTTTTATTCGCTACATCTGGCGCCAGACGGAGACGAGTGGCAATATCTTTCGCCACTTCATTAACTGATCCTGCTATGCCGTCTTTTTTATCAAGTGAAAACTCCAGCGTCCGAATTAGATTTTCCTTATACTTTCTAGCATAGGTTTTTCGTACACCATCTGCCAGGCCATAATCGAAATTGGGAATACTCTGGCCTCCATGCTGATCGTTTTGATTCGACTGGATGGCGATGCAGGCAAGAGCCGAATAGCTGGCAATATCATTGGGTTCGCGCAAAAAGCCATGTCCGGTGGAGAAACCGCCGTTAAACAACGTTTGAATGTCAATTTGACAGCAGGTCGTAGTCAGAGTATAAAAATCAAAATCGTGAATATGTATGTCGCCGTCGCGGTGGGCTTTCGCATGCTCCGGCTTGAGTATATACATCTCATTATAGATCTTGGCGCCCTCGGAGCCGTATTTTAACATAGAACCCATGGCGGTATCACCGTCAATATTGGCATTATCCCGTTTTAGATTGCTTTCCTTTGAATCCTGATGGGTAATCTCTTCATAGGTTCTCATTAGTCGTGTGTTCATTTCGCGGGCTCTGGTACGCTCTGCGCGATAGAGTATGTATGCTTTGGCAGCTTTCGACAAATCGGCGTCGATTAGAACGCTTTCAACGATATCCTGAATATCCTCAACCGTAGGCGAAGCACTTTTGGAATAGCTTTCTTGACTGGCCTGCTTCGTGACCCTGGCCGCAAGTTCAAGCGCCAGTTTTTCGTCACCGCTTCCGGCCGCCTGCAGCGCTTTATAAATGGCATTGCTGATCTTTTCCAGATTGAAGGGGACCTCACGTCCATCTCTTTTTACTATTGTTGTAATCATAACCATCAGGCCGAGACAGTTTTTCGCTTACGGCCCTTTCCTCCCTCACATCAATAAGTACGAATACCAATATCTTACCATATATTGTACAATTCGACAATATATGATCAATATATAGTGTATTTGCGATTAGAGTTTATGATTGGAAATGATTGGAGTCATGAATAAAGTCTCGTTTTCTGTTGTAGCTAGCGAATGTATCATACTTGCTAAAGTAATCAGTTCTTCGAGAGGCCTGTTCTGGAAAAAGGAGTGTCTGCGTTTTGCTTCGCCGATTTCCGTTTATACTAAGCTAGACTATACATAGCTATTGGATAATCGGCCTGTCTACGGTAGGTATAAGGATTGAGCGCGGAGGATAATGATGAAGAATCGGCAAATGTTTCCTGGAGTGATACTATGATAAAAGTAGACTCCAAGACTGCCTATAAAAAGAATTTACGCATTGCCCTTATTGCTGCTACGCTGTTTGGCCTGGCTACAATTTTGGTGGTTTTGCTTTTTAATGCAAGCGGCAATCCCATGATATACTCAATCGCAGTAGGATTTAGTTATACTGGTAACGATGTCTTCTTATTGACTTCTAATGCACTGATTATCGGCTGGGCTTGGAGAAAACGATTGCGCAGCGTGATTAAGCTGATATTGTGGATGAACTTCTTTGTTTGGTTTAGTGTTCATCTGATTAAGCTTGTCCCATTTGGCGAATGGGCTTTGCGGCCGGGGGATCTCCCCGGCGGTTTTCCCAGCGGACATGCAACTCATGCCTTTGTTATGGCATTTGCTTTAACAAGCTGTTTTCCGCGATTCTGGTGGTTATGGAATCTGATCGCGGCTGTAATTTCATGGTCACGGGTTGAAGTTGGTGATCACACTGGGTTTCAGGTTACCGTTGGGGTGTGTTTTGGCATTCTTATCGCTTGGGCCTTTACTAGCCGCTGGATTAAGCTCGAAGAAAGTAACTAACGAAACCAATTGAAGGAGTGGCGAACCTCGTTATACTGTAATAGCCAGAGTGAATACACAAAGAGCGAGGGCTACTACCCCCGCTCTTAATGTATTGTTAGTCACAGCAGACTAGCTTTGCTGGCATTTGGGCTAAATCCTCTTCGATGAGTTCTAATATTTCAAGGAAATGATCTGCCTCACGCCGAACATGATCTGCCAGTAGTGGCGGGAATAATGCTAAAGCAGCGCAGCGTTCCAACAGTTCATTGGCTGCAGCCTTGAAGTCTCGAAGTCTGGTAGTAGCTTTCTCCACCGTATCCTCAAAGCGGGCAAGATCATTATTGGGCCTAAAGTGCCAGAGCATACTGTCTAAGTCGCGGGCGTGCAGCTGAAGTTGGTCAAATTCGTCGCTAAATGCGTCTGCTTGCCCAATTAACTCTCGTTCTGAAGGGTCAAGCAAGCCGCGAACAAACTTAACATGGTCAGCCATAATTCTCAGCCAGAAAACATTCTCGCTCACAATGGAGTCGACAGGATATTGCATTTCACCATCATGCACTTTCCCTAAAATCTTCAGGAAGTACATTGCTTCGCGTGAGATATGGTCGAGAAGCAGCGGATAATTGGTTGTTCCAACAATTTTGCACTCAACGTAACAATGGAGCAGATGTCGCTTAAATGTGAATATATGCGTCACTGCAATTTTTACATCATCAATAAAGCGTCGAAAGTTGGCGTCGCAATTAACCGCCCGGCTGGATCTCTCTAGGTCTTCAAACAGCTTGTAAAACCTTTCTGACTCTTGAATGAGCTCTTCCTGGTCACATGGCAGGCCGAGCTTGATAAATAGGGAGTGTTCCTTCATGATTCGCAGCCAGAAGCAGATCTCGTGCATATTTGGGCAGACATAAGGAGTCACCTCATGGCAGAAAATATCCAAATCTATCCCTTCCTTTAACGATAAAGTAGTCTTCTGCTATATGTTATGTTGATTAATAGCTTATGGCTACATCTTAGGTAAATGAGATCCCGAAAGCGGCATATGCCGCTTTCAGGGTCTCATTGCAGCGTGGCTTTTATATTTAATAAAATTCTTCTTTGTTGTCGAATTATGTAACAAAATAAATCACAATTATTGGCTTTAATTGGCAGGATACCCCATATCTGGAGCGAATAATGACAGATCATGGATAATGTTTGTCTAACAAAATGGGGTGTTAACATGCCGATGATATACAGCATAAGAATCTGCAGGCTATTTCTTTTGCTGTTGCTGTTAATAGTAACGTCAATCCAATGTTCGTATGCTGAAAAAGTTGAACAGGCCAAAAAAGTCTTGATCCTTTACTCACAGAGTCAGGACTTTCCGTCCCATCGCCAATTTGAAGAGACATTCATGAACCGTCTTGAACATTTGGTTAATGCCAAGGTCGAATTATCCTATGAGTATCTTGAGATGGCTAAATATTCTTCAAACCCAGCTTACACGGGAAACTTAACGCAATTTTTACGCGAGAAATATGTCATGCATCAGCCTGATCTTGTCATCACATACCGTTACCCTGCAGCAAAATTTATCGTGCAATACGGAGAAAGAATCTTTCCCGGCGTGCCTGCTATCCTCACTATGGATGAGGCAGAAGGAGTAATCAACACAAATTTGCCACTAAACTATAAAGCGGTTATTGGGATCTATGATAGAAAAAAGGCCGTGAATCTGATCCTACAGGCACAGCCGAGCACAGAAAAGATCTATGTTGTGATCGGAAACGCGGAAAGTGAAAAAAAGACACTAGCGGAGTTTTCCAAAGAAGCAGCATCTTTTGCAGGGCAAGTGCAATTTATCTATATCAATCAACTGTCTGTTCCTCAAATGTTGGAAACAATAAAAACGATCGATGGCAACTCGGTCATTCTGTATTTTTCTTTTATGAGAGATTGGTCTGGCAATGCCTTTATCGCTTCGGAGGTTTTACAGAGGATATACCGTGAAGCTCGTGTACCGATTTATGGTACGTATTTGCGTTATTTAAACGAGGGAGCAGTCGGCGGCTATATGGCAAGCGGGAAGATATTGGCCCAGAAAGCTGTTGAAGTAGGACACGACGCTCTTGATGGACACATAGATTCTTATCCTCGCGTGGAGAAAACCCTGGCAGCTGAATATGCTTTTAATTGGAAGGAGCTGAAGCGCTGGGGAATCGATGAAGCTAGGCTGCCTGTTGGTAGCAAAATCGAATTTAGGCAGCGTACTGCCTGGGAGTCGTACCGATGGTACATAGTAAGCGGAATCTTTATCGTACTACTGGAAGCGGTGCTGATTCTAGGGTTAATTGCCAGTCGAATTAAGCAAAGAAGAACAGAAGTAGAGAATCAGAAACTAGAGGCCGAATTGGCCCAGCTGGATAGGATCAATCTCGTGGGCCAAATGGCTGCCGGTATCGGTCATGAAATCCGCAACCCCATGACCACCGTACGCGGTTATTTGCAAATGTTCCAAAGAAAAGGCGAGTTTACAAATTATCAAGGGCAAATCGACACTATGATCGAAGAATTGGACCGGGCGAACTCGATTATCACTGAGTTCTTATCGCTTGCCAAAAATAAAGCTGTGAAGATGAAACTTGGAAATTTAAACCAAGTGGTGCTTGCCCTGTTTCCTCTGCTCCAGGCAGATGCATTCCGAAGGGGTCATCAACTGTATGCCGAATACGGAACTATTCCAGATAGCGAATTTGATGAGAAGGAAATTCGTCAACTCATTTTGAACCTTGCCAACAACGCCTTCGAAGCAATGGAAAATAGCGGTGAGGTAACAATCAGGACTTATATGGAGAACGAACGTATAGTGCTGGCGGTAAGGGACACTGGAACCGGTATTTCACAAGATGTATTGACTAAACTGGGTATTCCATTTGTGACGACAAAGGAAAAGGGAACCGGACTAGGACTCCCAGTATGCTACAGAATTGCTGAAAGGCATGGTGCGAAAATTAGTGTCGATACTGGCTGCCAAGGTACAACTTTTAGCGTGAGCTTTCTTCTGACGAATGCTTGATGTGAAAGTAATTTAATTATAATAAAAGGAGCTGTGTTGAAACGTAGCCTCAACACAGCTCCTTCCATAATACTGGAACCGAGACGATTAACTCCCGCTTAGCAGAACGCAGCGCGATTACATCCATCTTGTGAATTAGAGGAAGGATTTGTAATGGACAAGTTTTGTCAAAGCTGTGGTATGCCGCTGAATGGGGCCGAGTTAATCGGTAGACAGTCAGATGGTACCAAAACCGAAGAGTATTGCCTGTACTGCTATCAGGAAGGAAAATTCGCCCAGCCTGAATTAACCTTAGCAGATAATGATTGAAGTCTGTGCCGCACATGAAAGAACACGGTTTAACCGAGCCGGTTGCGAGAAGACTGTTAAGCGATCAATTGCCAAAATCGAAACGTTGGGGCAAATAAGCGATTATGGTTTACACCCTAAAACCGCTGGCACGGGCCAGCGGTTTTAGGCTATTATCACTCACCCAGATAGGCCCGGCGCACCTGGTCATTCGCACTCAGGTCGCAGGCGTCACCACTAAACAGAACGCTGCCAGTCTCAAGCGCATACCCTCGCCTGGCAATAGACAACGCCATGCGGGCATTCTGCTCAACTAACAGGATGGTCATGCCTAGAGCATTGATTTGTTGAATGACCGAAAATATCTGCTTCACCAGCACAGGCGCAAGACCCATTGAGGGTTCATCTAACAAAAGTAGGCGCGGGCGGCTCATCAGTCCGCGTCCCATCGCTAGCATTTGCTGCTCGCCACCAGAAAGCGTACCTGCCGGTTGCGTTTTGCGCTCAGCTAGGCGGGGAAACATTTCGTAGATTCCGACCAGATCAGTTTGAACAGTTCCTTTGTCTTTGCGCGCATATGCGCCAAGAATTAGATTGTCGGCAACAGACAGACGCGGAAACACGCGTCGACCTTCCGGCACGAGCGCGATGCCGCCTTGTACAATGGCGGCAGTGGACAGAGAACTGATCTCTTTCCCGAAAAATGTAATGCTTCCAGTCCGGCTGCGCAATAGTCCGACAATTGTCTTGAGGATGGTCGTCTTGCCAGCGCCGTTTGAGCCGACGACAGTAACAATTTCCCCTTCATTGATCGTAAGACTTACACCGCGGATAGCTTGTACGTTGCCGTAGAATACGTTACTATCTTCAATGTGTAGCACAGACTTCCACCTCACTTCCGATGTAAGCTTCAATCACCTTCGGGTCATTGCGGACCGCCTCCGGCAAGCCATCGCCAATTTTAACGCCGTGATCAAATACCACTAGACGTTCGGCAATTCCCATAACCAGTCGCATCTGATGTTCGATCAAAAGGATCGTTAGCCCAGATGCTTTGAGCTTGCGAATAGTATCCAACAGGCCCTCGACTTCTTTCGGGTTCATACCAGCCGCAGGCTCATCGAGCAATAACAAGACCGGATCGCTTGCCAGCGCCCGTGCAATTTCGAGTCGCCTTTGCGCGCCATATGGCAGGTTTTTTGCCGTCACGTTCTGGCTTGCAGTTAAGCCCATGAAGTCCATCAGACGTTGCGCCCTCTCTTCTTGATCCTTTTCTTCCGCTTTTAGTCTGTGGGAATAGACAAGACCGTCCCATACGCCGGAAGAGCCTTTGGTATAGGCGCCGATGGTGATATTGTCTCTTACTGTCAAATTAGGGAACAACCGAATATTTTGAAACGTGCGGGCCATGCCGCGGCTAGTTATCTCGAAGGATTTGGCGGTAGTTATATCCTGATCCTGAAAATAAATTTTCCCCGAGGTGGCAGCCAAGATACCGGTAATTGCATTAAAAAATGTGGTTTTCCCAGAACCGTTCGGACCAATGATGGCAACAACTTCACTCTTTTCAATATGAAAGTCGACTTCATTCACTGCCACCAGTCCGCCGAATCGCTTAGTGAGTTTTTCTATTCGTAGCAACATACTGCTTCCCCCTGCCAAGCTCTAATCCGCGCCGGAAGATGGTTTCCGCCCCCAGTATGCCTTGGGGACGGATTCGCATCATGACCATGAGTAGAAAACCGAATAAGACCAGCCATGGGTCATAACTGAGCCCAAATATATCCTTCAAATAACGCAACGCCTCAGGCAGTAAAGTTAAGAGAAACGCCCCCAGGAATGATCCCGGAATGCTACGGACGCCGCCGACAACAACCATTGTCAACATCGTAATGGATTCATTCGACCCTAATGCGTCAGGGCTGACAAAAGAGAGATAATGAACAAACAAACTGCCTGCGAGACCGGCGAAGAAAGCGGAAAAGACAAATGCTAACAGTTTGTAATAGGCGGGATTAATCCCCATGGCGCCAGCCGCGATTTCATCTTCGCGCACAGCGCTAAATGCATGGCCAATTCGGGAATTCTCCATACGGGACATGAAAAAGGCAATAAAGATCGCGAGTAGTAAAGCGCAGACAATAAATGCCTCTTTGCCTGTTGACCCCATGTCACTGAAGTTTAGTCCCAAGACAGATGGGGAAACCAGACCCGGCAAGCCAGCCGGTCCGCCGGTAATATCGAGGTTAATGGCAATATACTTAAACACTTCGCCGCATCCGTAGGTTACAACAACCAGGAATGGTCCTCTGATTCGCAACGCTGGCGCCCCAAGCGGCAAACCGACTAGAGCAGCAACGATACCTGCGGCTAAAAAGGCAACGCCAAAAGACCACCCTGCGTTTTGGGTTAATAGGGCTGATACATATCCGCCCAGCCCGAAAAAGGCCGCATGGCCTAAGGATACCTGTCCAATTGATCCGGTAACGAAGTTTAGACTGAGAGTGACTGCGCTATAGATGAGACACATGAACAAAATATGTTTTACGTAGGGGCTAAAAAGATATTCAGGCGTCAGGTTGAGCGAATCGATAAAGGTGACGGCAAGAATGACTAGGCTGAAGAGTGCAGCTTTTTTCATTTCCGTGCCTCCTATACCTTTTCCTCAAACTTAAAGCCCATTAATCCTGTGGGCTTAATAATTAACGTCAAGATCATGATTACAAATGCGATGGCATCGCGGTAGCCGGAGGAAATATACACAGAGGAGATGTTCTCGGCGACCCCTAGAAGTAACCCGGCCACCATCGCGCCGCTAATGTTGCCCACTCCGCCCAGCACGGCCACGGCCCAGCCTTTGAGGCCGGCCATCGCTCCCATCATCGGATCAATCGCGTATAGAACTCCAACTAAGAAGCCGGCGGCGCCGCCTAGCATTCCGCTGACGATAAAGGTTATTTTGACAAGATTCTCTGCCTCTACTCCCATCAGACTCACCATCTCGAAATCTTGGGAAGCGGCAAGCATGGCCTTTCCCATCATGGTGCGAGTAATAAACCACTCTAAGAAAATCATGATAACTAGTGTGACGCCAAAAATTATTAGTTGCAGACTATTGACGGTTACCGTGCCGCCGCCGACGGAGAAATTCATGATTGACGCGCTAAGCGTTGCTGGATAGGCGCGGGCATGCGGTTCCCAGAACAACGCGGCAAGGTTGCGCAAGAACATGGAGGCCCCGAGCGCCGTAATGAAGACAGCCAGCCGAGGCCCATTGCGCAATGGACGATAGGCTAATCGATCAATTAGAAAAGCCGTCAGACCACTGGCGAGCATCGCCAAAATGAGCGCGATAAATAAGTTCATTTGGAAAATCGAAATCAGGAAGTATCCGACAAATGCACCAATCATAAAGACTTCGCCATGAGTCCAATTGATGAGACCGACTACGCCAAAGACGACAGTCCAGCCAATGGCAATCAGTGAATATACACCGCCGAGAGCAAGTCCATTAATGATTTGCTGCAATAATACCATATGCTCACCTCACCAAAAATGAAATACGGGAAGCGACAGACGCTTCCCGTTTGCAGTTTATTTCCTAAACAGCACAAACTTACCGTCGCGAACTGTAATATGAAGATATGGTCTCACCCAGTCTCCTTTATCATTAAAGTTAACAGAACCGGTGATTCCTTTGTAGTCGGTTTTAGCCATTGCTTCCTGCAAGCTTTCGCGAGTAATTGGCCCTCTCTCGGCCGCTTTCTCCATCGCTTTGGCCAGCACGTACATTTGGTCATAAGCAAGAGCCGCGAAGGTATCAGGCTCGATATTGTATTTCTCTTTATACTTTTTGACGAAGTCCTGAACTGCAGGCTCTGGGTTGGAAGCAACGAACGCACCCAAGAAGATAGCGCCTTCAGCGGCAGGGCCAGCAATCTCAATCAGTTTCGGGCTGTACAGCCCAGGAGGCCCAACCATGGGAATATTCATGCCCATTTCACGGCTTTGTTTGGCAATCAGCGCGCTATCTGTATAGGTTCCGGCTAAAGCCAGTGCTTCCGCGCCTTCAGATTTAATGACAGTTAAGAGTGCAGAATAGTCTTTATCAGTAGCCAGATACGATTTATTGGCAACAACGGTAACGCCATTTTTCTTGAGCTGTTCTTCCGTCGAAGCAGCCAGGCCCTTGCCATAGTCATTGTTCGGATAGAGGATTGCAGCTTTTTTCGCTTTGACTTCTTTGCTAATGAAGTCGCCAATCAGTACGCCGACTTGCGCGTCCTGAACAGCCATACGGAAGAAATACTTACTGGCGCCGCTGAGTTTTGGTGTACTCGATGAGACGACCGTATGGGTCACATGCGCCTTATCAAGGATAGGCACCATCGCTAGCGTGTTGGAGCTGAGGCAAGAGCCGGCTATTGCCAATAGGCTTTTTTGGTCAGCGAACTTTTGGGCGCCGGCTGCTGCTTGCTTGGGATCTCCTGCGTCATCGTGAAAAACAGACTCAATCTTCTGTCCTTTAATGCCGCCTGCTTTGTTGATTTCTTCTCTAGCTAATTCAAAGCCATTCTTGTGACTGATGCCATAGGTTGCACTATCGCCGCTAAACGGATTGACCATCCCTACCAGGAGAGCGCTGTCCAGCTTCTTCTCGCCGCCACCGCCGCAGCCTGCTGTGACTACTAACAAGCACAACAGTACAGCTAGTGTTACCGCCTGAAATTTGTTCAACTTCATCTTACTCACTCCTATATCGCTTTTTTTTCGGGAATATGTTGCGTAGACTTGATCAGATCTCTTGCCAATTTGTAATTGATTGGAAAATATTGTAATTTTGGAAATTCGATGGTCAGGAATGTAATTCCTGCCTAATATAATTTTTAAATATATATTTTAAAAGTGAGTAATATTCTCTGTCTCTCGGCAAGCTAAAGAATTGAAACATTAGAGTAAAAATAAGCAATTATGGTTTAAAAACAATGAAGCCGCTGGCATGGGCCAGCGACTTCATTGTTTTTACTCTAACTCAGGAGAAATTTCCTCTGAGTTTTTTCGCTTTGACGACTCTGTCGAGAGCATAGGCAGCCATCCGCATCGACACTGCTTTCAGTATGAACCATTCAAACTTCTTCAAACGCTTTTTTCTTAGCTTTTTCCAGGTTGTTATTAATATAGTCTTCATCCCACATGAAGGACTCTTGTTTTGTACCCATTCGAAGTAGGAAACGACTAGGCCGCCGGCATTGCCGAGAATATCGGGAACCATAACGCCTTTTTGCGGCAGGATTGCGTCAGCGTCTTTGGTGGTAGGTCCGTTAGCACCTTCAATCTGCACCCGGCGAATCCACCCCAAACAGAAAATAAACTGAAAATTCGAGATTCCCAAAGATGCAATGATTCAAAATCAATCCAATTTAGTATATACTGAATATTGAGGGTTGTTGAGAAGATCTCAAGGGTTAGGAGAATGATTATGGAGAAATTCGTTGACATGAAGACCCGTTTTTCGGGAGTTCATGACCTGATGAAATTCAGGGTTACAGAAATACTTCTGATATCTACAGAGTACGACGCGTATGTCCTTGAAGAAGATGGGCAGTTAGCCGAGCAGATTTACCATCAGTTCAACGACTTGAGTATTCCGTTTATACCCAGAATTCATTGGGTAGCCAACAGTGAAGAGGCTTTCGAAGAGCTGAAAATGAGAACAATCCACCTGATCATTACCATGTCGCGTATAAGCGATATGAGCTCATTTGAGGTTGAAACAACAATACATGAAGCCTATCCAACCATCCCGATTGTTATGCTTTCTTATGATCGGCTAACTCCGGAAATGATTGCCAAGATCCGAGGAATTTCTTGTATCAACAGGGTGTTCCACTGGTCCGGAGATAATAAAGTTCTGTTAGCTATCATTAAATACATTGAAGACCAGCAAAATGTAGAAGCGGACAGTAGGTTGGGAGTTCAGGCCATCCTGTTGGTTGATGATTCTCCTGTGTATTACTCACAGATTTTGCCTATCATCTATACAGAAATTTTGACACAGACCCGGTGCCTGTTGTTGCATGCCATGAATGTCAGCCACGGTTTGCTTAGAGTTCGCCTTAGGCCGAAGATTCTTCTCGCAGAAACCTATGAAGAAGCAATGGAAATTATTAGAACTTATCGCTATAATTTACTGGGGGTAATTTCTGATGTGAGATTTCCCAAGGATGGTGCGCTAAATCCCTCGTCCGGTTTTGAACTGGCACAAAGCGTGGGGGAGATGATCACCAACTTTCCGTTTTTGCTGCAGTCGGAAGAACTGGAAAATGCTGAAAAAGCCAAATCATTAAATTTGCACTTTCTGAATAAAAACTCACCCAACCTACTGCATGATTTGCGCACTTATATTCTGGAAAACTATGGATTCGGTTCTTTTGTGTTTAAGTATCCGGATGGCAGAGTCATTGCCGAAGCGTCTGACATCACGAATCTGGAAAGGATAATTCGTGACCTGCCTGATGAGAGTCTGTACTATCATGCGTCCAACTATCACTTTTCGCGCTGGTTCCGCGCCCGGGCCGAAGTTGAAGTCGCGGATAAACTGCGGTTTGTGGACCCGAAGGAATTCGGCAGTATTTCTGATATGCGGAACTATATCCTGAAAGTCTTGAATGATTATTTTTTAAAATACCAATCTGGTTTGATTCTTGATTTCGAAGGGCTTTCCAAAAAAGATATGGAGAATGCTTTCATCAAACTAGGGACAGGTTCTTTGGGTGGAAAAGCCAGAGGGATTGCCTTTATGAATTCGATGATTGCCAAATCTCGCCTGGCGGATAAATATGAAGATATTAAAGTCAAGGTGCCCCGCTCGTTTGTCATTGGTAGTGATGTTTTTGAAAGATTTATTGAAGAGAATAATTTGTATTCCTTTATTGCCTGTTGTCCAAAGGAAGAGGAAATTGCGCAAAAATTTACGGAAAGTTTTTTACCGGCCACTGCGCAAGTAAACTTGCGACTCTTGACCCAATATATAAAATGTCCGCTCGCCGTCCGTTCGTCGAGCATCCTGGAGGATTCGAGAGTACTGCCTTTTGCCGGTATCTACCACACCTATGTAGTACCAAACAGTCATGAAGACCCTGAAGTTCGATTCAAACAGCTTTCGGACGCGGTTAAACTGGTTTATGCCTCGGTGTTTTACGCAGCTCCTGTGCAATATGCCAAGAATGCAGACATTCGCATTCAAGAGGAAAAGATGGCTGTCCTGATCCAGGAATTGGTCGGAGAACGCTACGGCGATCTCTATTACCCAGCTATTTCCGGCGTAGCCCAATCCTATAACTTTTATCCATATAATCCGATGAAGCCGGAAGAAGGAACAGTCAGTCTGGCCCTGGGCTTAGGAAAAGCCATCGTTGAGGGTGAGCGGGTATACCGGTTTTCACCGGCTCATCCCAAGCTAAACCCGCTAATTTCAAGTCCGGATGAATATCTGAAAAAATCGCAAAATGCGTTTTATGCTGTCAATCTCAAGGCATCTGCCGACATCACGCTGCGGGCTGACGAAGACTATATCTACGAGAAACTGCCGATTTCCCAGGCTAACAAAGATCAGTCACTGGAGTATATTGGCAGCACCTATTCTGCTGAAAATGACTGCATATTTGATACTGTATATCAACCAGGGCCTAAACTGGTGACGTTTGCACCCATTCTTAAGTATAACAGGCTGCCGCTGACGCAAATTATTAACGACTTGCTGAGTTTGGGAATGAAATCGTTTGGCGCAAATGTTGAAATCGAATTTGCGGTCAATATTCCTAAGGATAAGAGCAAACCAAAGGAATTCAATTTCTTGCAGATCAGGCCGATGGTGATCGGCAGAGAAGCTCTTCAGGTTAACCTTGATGAACCGAGGGAATCCTGGTGTTTCAGCCAGCGAACCATTGGTAACAGGTTCTTTCAAAGCATCCACGATATCATTTTTGTGAATCCTGAGACGTTTCAATTGCAGGACAGTGTTCAAATTGCTAGTGAGATCGGTGAGCTAAACAACCTTCTGTTTAAGGAAGGCCGCCGATGCATACTGATTGGATTTGGACGCATGGGAACGTCGGACCGGTGGTTAGGTATTCCTTTGTCATGGGAGCAAATGTCTCAGGCTCTTATCATCGTGGAAGTCGATCGTAAGGACCTTCGCCCTGAACCTTCGCTAGGCAGTCACTTCTTTCATAATCTGACTGCCACGAATATGGGATACTTCCACATTCAGTATGATAATGAAGATCAGGGGAAAGTTGATTGGGATTGGTTACTTAATCAACCTGTCCTACAGCAAACAAAATATGTAAAACTGGTTAGAAGAGATGAGGCCTTTGAGGCGAAAATTGACGGGAGAAGCTTTAAGGGGATTATCTACAAATAAGATTGGCTTAATGCCAACTAAAACGCAGGGGATATTCGTGCCGAATTCGGCTTCGAATATCCCCTGCGTTTCAAACTACCACAGATTGACTTCTTCTATACCAGACCTTGTGCTTTCATTGCTTCAGCGATTTTAATAAATCCAGCAATGTTGGCGCCGATAACCAGATTGTCCTTGTGGCCATATTCTTCTGCTGCCTGTCTGGAGTTTTTATAGATATTGAGCATGATATCTTTGAGTTTGGCATCGACTTCTTCGAACGACCAGGCCAACCGCATGCTGTTCTGGGTCATTTCAAGGCCGGAAACGGACACTCCACCCGCATTGGCTGCTTTTGACGGCCCAACATATACGCCGTGTTCCAGGAAGTAATCAACGGCTTCGTTTGTACAAGGCATATTTGCGCCTTCGCAAACATATTTCACTCCGTTGGCGACGATTTTCTTGGCATCTTCAAGATGGATATCATTTTGAGTAGCACATGGAATGATTACATCAACTTTAACGCCCCATGGTTTTTCGCCTGGGAAGAACTTAACACCGAATTTGTCAGCATAATCCTGAACCTTGTCACGGCCGGACGCTCTCATTTCGAGCAGATATTCAATCTTCTCGCCGCTGACGCCGTCGGGATCGTAGATATATCCGTCAGGACCTGAAAGGGTAACAATCTTGCCGCCCAATTCAGTAACCTTTATTGCAGTACCCCATGTAACGTTGCCGAAACCGGACAGGGCAACCGTCTTGCCGTCAAAGGACGTGCCTTTGGTTTTTAACATCTCCTGGCAAAAATAACTGATTCCAAAGCCCGTGGCTTCCGGGCGAGCCAAGCTACCGCCAAAAGGAATGCCTTTTCCGGTTAAAACGCCGTTTTCATAATTGCCTTTTATTCTCTTATATTGTCCAAACAGGTAGCCAATTTCCCTGCCGCCGACGCCAAGGTCACCTGCCGGCACATCGGTATCAGGACCGATATGTCGATACAGCTCTGTCATGAAGCTCTGGCAGAATCGCATAACTTCCGCATCAGACTTGCCTCTCGGATCAAAGTCGGAACCGCCTTTGCCGCCGCCCATCGGCAGGCTCGTCAGTGAATCCTTGAAAGTCTGCTCAAAACCGAGGAACTTGATGATGCCAAGGTTGACAGACGGGTGAAAACGCAGACCTCCCTTGTATGGCCCGATAGCACTGTTGAACTGAACCCGAAAGCCCCGGTTTACTCGTACCTTACCGGAGTCATCCATCCAAGGCACCCGGAAGACAATTTGCCGCTCCGGCTCGACGATCCGCTCCATGATTCCCAACTCAATATATTCAGGATGTTTCTCCAGCACATCCACCAAAGAACCAAGCACTTCCTTGACTGTTTGGTGGAATTCCGGTTCGTTCGCATTTCGTTCAACAACGCGTTGATAGAGATCGTCACAATACTTTTGAGCATTTGTAGCCATTAAATTCAACCTCCTCTTATTTATAGGCTGGAGGTACGTTTTACCACAGCGTACTTGGAGCTTAATAAAGTTCGCGTGGGTAGTTCCCTGCGATCCCCTATGAGCTCTTTTTGTACTATGCGGTTAGTTCTCCGCCTTCCCCAACAACGTCTCAGTGGACTTACTTAACTGACTCGGCGACTTTTGCCGCCAGACCGCGGATTTTATTGACTGGCACTGCGCAAACAGCGATGCGCAGACCTTTTGCCATCGGCACAACGAAGATATTGCTTTGCCGTAAGATATTGCTAGCCGCTACCGGGTCATCTGTCGGAATCGTGATAAAGAAGCCAGCCGTATAGGGCAGGAAGTTGAGCCCAGCAGTTTTGGCCTCAGCCACAAACAGATCAGCCCGTTGCTGTAGTATGGCTGCGTATTGACGGCGCTCTTGATCAACTTGCGCCAATAAGGCTTTGTCCTTATAGATTTCAGCCAAAGTCCGCATCGCGGCACGACTGAGATTTGACCAGCGAGTGCGGCAGGTGATTACTGAAGCGTTGACAAACTCGTCGATTGCCTGTTTGTCCTTTGATACGCCGATCAGGGCTCCCATTCTTTGCCCGTATAGGGTAAAGCCTTTTGACATACTAAACGCAAATGCGCCAAATACATTGGGTGCTAGGGTATCGAATTTTTTCATAAAGGTACGACATTGGTTAGGATCAGCCGCATAATCGATATAGGCAATATCAGCCATAATCGCGATGGTTTTTTTGCCGGTGGCGTTTTGGTTGACAACAGCGATTACCTGATCCCACTCGGCATCAGTCAGACTGTAGCCGGTCGGATTGTGATTAGGCGTGTTCAGGATGATAACTAGATTATCCTGTTTGGCAATCAGTTCACGGACTTTGCTTTCAAACGATTTGATATTGAACTTCTGATTTTCATCGAAAAACGCAAATGTTTCTAGCCGGCGCATGATGTCACTGCAAAGCACGGAATAAGGCTGCCAGTGCCAATCGTGGGTTAACACCGCATCGCCGAGATTGGAAAAATTCCAGATAAAATTATGGATTGCCCCAGTGCCGCCGGAGGTGGCAACTGCCTCAATATAGGCATCTGGTTTGCTGTTCTTAAAGGTTTGCTCAATAGCTGCTGACAGATATTCGGGAAAACCTCTTACACTGGCATATCCGGCGATATCATCGCTGTTTAAGTTGCGAAAGACGTTTTCCACTGTTGGCAGTAAAACGAGTTTTTCTTGCTCATCACATAATGAGCCAATAGTTGCGTTAAGAACGTTTGCTTTACCAAATTGCGTGGTGGCGCGGCCGACGGCAGCGACTGCATCAAATACTTCATCAACAAAAACTTTTCCCTGGGCATGACTTGCGAGCCGACTTGACATACAATCTCTCCTCCTTTGGTTGTATTCGATTGATTGACTGAAAAAAAGATTTTGAATCCAATTCACGCTACTGTTAACTACCGCAAATAAGTAGCTAAAATCGCAAGTTTTTGTATACATTATACAATAATTATCTGACAATTATAATGTTATAGTAAAATGAGGCATAATTCAACTGTTTTTTTTTGAGTTATAGTGTAGTATATTGAATTTTAGTTTATGTCATTTAGGCTTATCAAATACCGGAGCAGGGAGTTTATAGCATTCTGGCGAAGTTATTGTATATCTTGTAGTTAAAGAAAAATCTTTCCCCTGTTTTGACATGTTGGTAAGTATGGAGGTTAAATAAATGGCAAAGTGTGCATTTGAATTCCGTGGCTCCGGATTTGGCTATCTCTGGTTACTGCTGTGGACAACAGTCGTCAGTCTTATCACTCTTGGCCTATACTTTCCCTGGGCGTATTCGGCTCAGCAACGCTGGATTGCTGCTAACACATATGTCAATGGTCGCCAATTGGTTTTTAACGGCACTGGTGTAGGCTTCCTCGGGCATTGGTTAATCATTCTAGTCCTGCTCTTTGTGACGCTCGGCCTTTACACTCCATGGGCGTATTGTCAACTCAAGCGTTGGGAGACAGATAATACCGATTTCGCTGATGAAAATCAGTCAGTAATAACAGTTAGTCATTGAAAGCCCTAGAAAGTTTAAAGGAGGTTAAATTATGATTGTTGTGGTTGCCAAGTTTAAGGTCAAGCTAGGAAAGAAGGCTGAATTGCTGGCGGTGGCAAAGGATCTCATCGCTGCCACACGTCAAGAAACTGGCTGCATCAGCTATTCTTTGCTCGAGGATCCATATGTTGAAAACAGCTTCAGTTTTATCGAGGAATGGTCAGACAAAGCGGTGCTACAGAGTCACTTCACCACACCGCATATCGCCGAGTGGCAGCAAAAGTCCGCAGATCTCCGCGATGGACAGACAGTTCTTACTATATACCAAGCGGAAGAAACGAAGCTGTAAAGCACCCTCCTGAGGTCTTTAGGGTAACGGAAAATGCGAACCGCAGAGTACGCAGAGTGCGCTGAGTGCGCTGAGGGCAACGCAGAGGATTTCCGGGTCCGTGTAGCAAAAGCGGCGCCAAAGGATCTTTGTTATTTTATCATAGTGGTGCTAGTGGTTCCGTTCCTTGTGCACAAGGATTCGGAACGCCTGGAATTTTATAAATTCTACGTTACAAA
Organism: Anaerosporomusa subterranea; assembly: GCF_001611555.1. Classification (NCBI taxonomy): domain Bacteria; kingdom Bacillati; phylum Bacillota; class Negativicutes; family Acetonemataceae; genus Anaerosporomusa; species Anaerosporomusa subterranea. The sequence continues at coordinate 70,383 of NZ_LSGP01000020.1, read as the reverse complement.
AAAGGGGACGCCGGTGTGGCGTCCCCTTTTCATAATCTCTGCGGGTGTCCTCTACATACTCCGCGCACTCTGCGGTTAAACGTACCCGATCTTCCGAAGTAACCCTCCGTCCCCTCCACAAGCCCTCCTCGACCCTCTGCGGTTAGTGTTTCTAATTCGGTCCTACCACTCTTTCTGATCACAGCTTCGATTTAACCAATACGTCAGTAATCTCATCCACAGGCAATGGTTTGCTAAATAAGTATCCCTGCATATGGTCACACTCTAGGCCCTGCAAAAAGGCAAATTGCTCAGCGGTTTCGACTCCTTCGGCTACAACCAGATGGTTGAGATTCTTGGCCAGAGCCAGTATGGCCCGGGCGATGGCCGAACCTTCCGAGTTCGTGTGAATATCTTGGATGAACGAGCGATCAATCTTTAGTGAGTTGATGGGAAATCGCTTCAGATAAATCAATGAAGAATAGCCTATGCCGAAATCATCGAGCGCGATTTGGACTCCCATCGATTGTAGCGCTTGCAGTACTTGGATCGTATAGTCGGCATCTTTCATGGCAATGGTTTCGGTAATTTCCAAAACAAGATTTTGGGGGTCAATTCCTGATTCCTTAATCGTTTCTGAGATGACTGTCAGCAGGTCTTGCTGGTGGAACTGACGCGCCGAGAGATTTACCGCCACCAATAGTGGTGGCAATCCAGCATCCTGCCAGATTTTGCTTTGACGGCAGGCTGTTTGTAATACCCATTCGCCGATTTTTGTGATCAGTCCGGTCTCTTCGGCGAGGGGGATAAAGTTAAGTGGTGGAATTAGCCCTTTCGTTGGGTGCTGCCAGCGGAGTAATGCTTCAACCCCGACAATCTGTCTGTTTCTATCGACTTGTGGTTGATAATGCAGGACGAACTGTTGCTGCTTTATCGCGTTATGAAGATCGGCTTCCATTTCCAGGCGCCGGGAAAGCTGAGCTTCCATATCTGACACGTAATACTGATAAAACCCTTGGCCAAGTTTTTTTGCCTTATACATTGCTATGTCTGCTTGCTTAATCAGAGTATCAGCATCTTGGCTGTTGTCAGAAAATACGGTTATTCCTAACTTGCAGGATATATGATAGGACATATCGTTGTAATGCCAAGGCTCTCCCACTGCTTTAATCAGTTTCTCAGCAATCACAGTGACGTTGTCGAGTAAGCTGATACTTTCCACAATAATCATAAACTCGTCTCCGCCCAAACGAGCAACCGTATCTTGTTTGTAAAGTGTAGCAGACAATCTTTCTCCGATGACTTTGAGCAGTTCATCACCGGCAAAATGGCCAAGGGTATCGTTAATCAGCTTAAAGTCATCTAAATCAATGAGAAAAACAGCTAGTTTTTCCTGATTACTGGCGGCATTGGTAATGGCCTTTTGTAGCCGGTCTCGCAGTAAATAGCGGTTTGGCAAACCGGTTAATGCATCGTAATAGGCCATGTGCTCAATTTTTTCCTGATGCTTGATGCGTTCTGTACAGTCTAAAAACTGAATAGCGAACTTACCAATCTCTGGGCAATATGCTTCGACTTCAAAATATCGGTTAATATCTTGCGAAAACTGGATAATCGAGCGAGGTTCGCCGCCAAGGGCAACTTCTCCACATATTTCAATCCAATATGGTTCTGTATTTGGTAAGATCTCTAATGCGGTTTTTCCGACTACGGTCTTAGCCTCTAAGCTTGTAAGTCGCTCAAACGCGGGATTCACAGCTAAAAAGCGGTAATCAATCGGGTTTCCGTTGGCATCGCAAATAATTTCGTGCAGCGCAAAGGCATTCAACATATTATCAAACAAATTGCGATAATTGAAATCACTAATGGTTAAGGCATTTGCTTGCTGTTCAAGTTCGCTAAATTGCTGCCTTAGTTCTTCTTCGGTAGCAATAATCTCTTCATAGGAAAGCTCCAGCTCCTGATGGGCAGTAAAGAGCTTTTGGTTAGAAATAAGGAGTTGTTGCAAAAAGTAGCGATTTAACCAGCAAAGCAGCAGAGAAGTGATAAGAATGAACGCCCAGCCCTTATAGGTATTGATACGGACAAATTCATCCATATCTGTTACGAAAACAGCGACAAGACGATCGGAAAATAGGATCCACAAGGCTCCTAAAATCAAATACAATGAGCAGATTTTTAAGCCAATTCTGTATCCGGCGAATTTGTCTGCAAAGTACTTCTCCTTGTCGTATAGGATTAGGGACATAAATAGCTCCCTCCCGTTCTCGAGATCGCCATTAACAAAATAGTTCTTTGACTAGCAATATTCGACAAATTTACCAATAAACCTTTTTGGGCAATAACGCTTCTCTTGGCGCAACTAAAATAAAAAAGGACGCTATTTGGCGTCCTTTGCTGCTTCACTTCGCAATCAGTTCTTCTATCGAGATGGCCTTTGCCTGCATGCCGTTTTTCATCAGGAAGTCTTGCGTCTTCTTCAGTTCTTCGATATCAGATGGCTTGATCGTTGAGTTGAAATCATACCAGGGATACATTTTATTTACCATATCTATGGCCAGGCCGGTTTCGGCTGTTGTGATTGCCAGAACGTCTTGTTGATTGGTCTTCAAGTACTCCTGGGTGGCTTGGTGGGTTTTTACAAAACGTTTGACCAGATCAGGATATTTTCGCAAGAACTCGCCCCTGACGGCGGTAACAATCGTGGCTTCGATTAAACCCTCACCAGTGGTGATGATTCTGGCTCCCGCCTGTTCGGCCCGCAAAGCGTCAGGGCCTGCGGCCAGTGCGAAGTCGACACTGCCATTCATCAGCGCAGCAACAGATCCGGGAATATCCATAGCGACAAACTGGACATCGTCAGCTTGTAGTGAGTTCTTAGTTAAAGCGGTTAATAGCAGTTGGTGCAGCACGGTTCCTTTTGGCCCGGCGACCTTTTTGCCTTTTAGATCGGCTAAGCTTTTTATACTGGGGTCTTTAGCCAGCAGCACAAAGGCTTTTGGCGCTCGGCTGTATATGCCGATAATCTTTAAGTCCACTCCATTGGCTGCCGCCATGATCGCCGTCGTGCCGCCCAAGCCGTGGGCAAAATCGACAGCCCCGGCTGCCATCGCTTCGGTTTGCTTTGGCCCGACGGTTATTTCCGGCAGCTCAATTTTAATGTTGTCAGGCCCAAATTCTTTATCAAATAGGCCCAGTTTCTTTTCGACGATGGAAGGAACATTCAACGGCGCTTTAACATATGTAATCGAAATGACTTTAGGTTTCTCCGGCGTAGCCGGTTTATTTTCTGAACCACATCCGACCACGATGAATACGAGTAGCAAGCTAATAGCAAGTACGACAAACTTTTTTGATGATAGTGACATTTATAAAGCCTCCAATCAAAATATAGGAACAATGAGGAGTTCGCAGAGTACGCGGAGGGCACTCAGAGGTACATTAACATAGAAAGATATTTCTCTGTCAACTTACTAGTCACGAATAATACCCTCCGACACCCTCTGTGTTACTCTGTGTACTTTGTGGTTAACGTACCCCTATTTCTCCAAAGTTCCGTGGGTCCTTCCTGCGTCTGCCCGCCAAGACAGCTGAGAATTTCCTGCTGTATTGCCAAACATTCGGCTGAATTGGCCTCGCGGTGATACGGCAGGTCTACCGGGATATCACAGACCACTTTTCCAGAATCCATCACAATGACTTTCTGACCGAGATAAACGGCTTCGGTGACATCATGGGTGACAAAAACAATCGTCTTCTTTTGCGTAAGAAATAAATCAACAATCTCACGCTGCAGATTTTTGCGAGTAAAATAATCTAAAGCGCCAAACGGCTCGTCCATTAATATTAGATCAGGGTCATAGCACAGAGTTCGACCGAGTGCAGTCCGCTGCGCCATGCCGCCTGACAATTGTCCTGGATAGGCGTTTTGAAACTCTGCTAGCCCCAGCAGGGTTAGGTACTTGGTCACAGTTTGCTCAGCCTTGGTTTGGTCGGGATCGGCTTTAAGCGAGAAGGCCATATTCTCTCTGACAGTCAACCATGGCATTAAACGGTGTTCTTGAAAGACCATGCCAACGCGGTGATTGACCGAATCTGTTTGGGAATATGCAAAGCTGATATCACCTGCTGACTTCTCTTCTAAGCCGGCTAACAACCTGAGCAGGGTAGTTTTGCCGCAGCCGCTTTTGCCAACAATGGCGGTAATGCTGCCGTCAGGAATGGTCATCGTGATTTGCTGCAAGGCATAAAAAACCTTGTCGTTGAGTTGATAGTGTTTAGATAAATTGTCGATTTCAACCCCTGCCATATTCTGTTGTCTCACCCGCTTTCCATGGTATTGCCCTCTTGGTTATCCATAAGAACAGCCAGTCAATTAGAGTGCCGACAATACCAATTGTTAAAATGCCGACCACGACAACATCTGGCCGAGAAAGTTGTTCAGCATCGAGTATCATATAGCCGATACCTGATGAGGCTGCGATCAGTTCAGCTCCCACCAAAGCCCGCCAACTATAGCCAAGTCCTAATTGCATACCGAGCAGTACTGACGGTAAAGCTGCTGGCAGCACGATTCGGCAAAATTGTTGCCAGTTGCTCAGCTTAAATGTTTTTCCGACCTCCAGCCATTTCTCGTCACAATTTGCAACTCCATATAGGATATTTAAAAAGATCGGAAAGAATGTTGCCAATACGACAATCAGCAATTTCGGGGTTTCGCCGATGCCAAACCAGAGAATCAGCATGGGGACAGTCGCGAGCGGCGGCACATGGCGAACAAATTCTAACAGCGGACCGAGATAATCGCCGCAGCTACGCTTCATTCCTAACAGTACCCCCAGCGGGAACGCCAGTATGAAGGCTACCGAAAAGCCCAGAAGCACGCGATACAGGCTGACTGAGATATGCTTATACAGCGTCCCGTGTGCCAGCATTTGCTGCACTGCGGTGAGTACTGTACTTGGCGATGGGATAACATAGGCGTTCCAAAGCGATTGCCATGACCCGAGAACCCATATGGCAAAAAGGATTGCAGGCAAGTACAATCCTCTCAGCAGGCGTTTTCCTATTAGCATAATCTGCACACCTCGTTGCCATCACAGTAGCTCGTAGCAGCCTAGAGAGCTCGCTGAAAAGACTAATAATTGAGAATAATTATCATATAAATAGTATCTTTGATACCCAAGCTTGTCAAGATAAAATATTCGCTTTTCCACTGTGAGCCCTCGTCTTTGATTTTTTATCAATTCACCTAATTAAATTTTTTCTGACAGGAAAAGTCTAACTATTGTCGAAGGCCATAATATGTGAAAGATTTACCTAATTAAGGAGGCATTATTTTGAGCATCTCAGTCATTTCACTAATCGCACTTGTTTTTGCTTTGATCATCAGTTGTGTATCGCCCAAGAACATCGGTGTGCTGGCGATTGGTCTGGCCTTCGGGGTTAGTATCCTCGGCGGGGTCAAGACGAGTGTATTGACCAGCAGCTTCCCTCTCACCCTGTTCATGACTCTCGCCGGGGTGACCTATTTATTCGGTATTGCTCAGGCAAATGGAACCATTGATAAGATCACTAAGTATGCTGTCAAGGCAGTCGGCGGCAAAGTCGCAGTTCTGCCGATCATTCTGTTTTTTGTTGCCTTTACTTTGGCAGCTATGGGCCCTGGACAAATCTCTATTCTGGCGCTTATGGCACCAGCGGTTATGATTCTGGCTGAAGAAACCGGTATTCCACCGCTGTTGATGGCTCTGATGGTGGGTAACGGCGGTCAGGCAGGCGCAATGTCGCCGATTGCTCCTACCGGTTTGATAGCTGATGGCTTGGTAAGCAAAATCGGCTTGACCGGATTGGGTGGGAAAATGTTCTTTAGTGCTTTCCTCGGCCACTTCTCGGTTGCGGTTCTTGCCTATTTGCTATTTGGTGGAATTGCGCTTTGGAAGCAAAAGGGCAATTCAGCTGCAGTTAACGCAGTGCTAAATGTACCTGTCGCTCCATTCACAAAAAATCAGTTGCTTACTCTTTGCGGTATAATCAGTCTGGTATTGGCGGCACTGGTGTTCAAATTTGATGTCGGCTTCTCCGCCTTTGCCATTGGCGCAATTCTTACCTTGTTAAACGTTGCTGATGAGAACCAGGCCATTAAAAACATGCCGTGGGGAACCATTCTGATGGTTTGCGGTGTGACAGTCCTGATCGGCCTGATGAAGAATGTCGGTGGTATGGCGCTGTTCTCTGGCATCATTGCCAATTTCTCCACGCCAAACACTGCCACCTTGGTTCTCGGCTTTATTGCCGCTATCATTTCCGTCTATGCCAGTACCTCTGGTGTCATTTTACCAGCCTTCATTCCGCTGATTCCTGATCTGATTACCAAAATGGGCGGCGGTGACCCGGTTGCGTTGGTTATGACAGTCGTGGTTGCCGGTCATCTTGTCGATATCAGCCCGCTCTCAACCTCGGGCGCTCTCATGATCGGCGCGGCAGGACCCAAGGCGGATAAGCAAAAATTGTTCCGCAACATGCTTGCCTGGGGCTTCTCGATGTCAGTCGTCGGTGCTGTGTTAAGTTGGCTGTTCTTTACGGTGCTAAAGTTCTAAAATCGTAACGTTTGTTTATTGATCCATAAAAATACAACCCAGGCCGAGCAGGCTTGGGTTGTATTCATGTGCGCCCAGCATGGGCGCTTACTAGTTGGTGAAAGTCCAATACGGGGTTTGATAGTGCCAACCGTTAGCTTAAGACAAGGGTGTCCACTGCGAGATGGAGTCTGAAGGAAGGCGGTGGCAAAGCTCCGGTCTGAGGAACACGAACCACATATAAGGCATAAGTCTGCGGGCTAGTTTGCATTTATCGGATTCGCATTTTACCACAAGAAAGGTGAATTGGGAATACGGGTACACCCGAAGCCTGCTAAGAAATTCAAGCAGAAGCTGAAGGAAATAACAGGAAGAAGCAGCGCCATGAGCATGGAAGAGGCCATTCATCCTGTTGAACCGCCGTATACCGAACGGTACATACTACGGTGGTGTGAGAGGTCGGCTACTCAAATAATGTGTAGCCTCCTATTCGATTAGACCTTCTAGAGAGTTGTATAATACGAATTAGACTAAAGGATTTAGCTTATAAGGTGAAGTATATCTGTACATAATATTTAATTTCTTACATTCAAGATAAGGTGGGTGTGAATAGATGGCGAACATTTTGCAAGACACGGATTCACAAGGAAACGCTGTAATGCAGAACTTAAGTGAAACGGTTACTCTTGATCAGATTTTTGATAACTCTTATGACTCGATATGGGTTATTGACCGTTTCGGCAAGGTGGTAATGGCGAATCGGGCGGCAAGCCGGATGTTGCAAGTCGATCATGAGGACATCATTGGGAAAAACGTCAGAGAACTGGTGGAAAAGGGAGTATATCGCCCTTCGACTGCACTGGCAGCTATTGAGAGCAGGACAATGGTTACTGGTCTCGTCAGAACGGCGCATGGTCTCAATCTCATGTCAACAAGCACTCCCCTAATTGATGAAAACGGGGAGATTACGATGGTCGTCACTAATAGCCGGGATAAAGACTCGGTCGATAAATTTATCGCAACATTAGAACAAGAACGGGCTCAAACTAACCGTTATAAAAGCGCTGTCAATTATTTGGGCGATTTTAAGCTGGATAACAAACAACTGATAGCGGAAAGTACAGCTATGCGACAAATCCTTTACAAAATTGGAATAATCGCTAAAACAGATAGCACGATAATTCTTTTTGGCGAGTCAGGGACAGGCAAGGAGGTTATCGCCAGGCATATCCACCGCAATAGTCCCCGGGTTAAAGAACCGTTTATTCCGGTAAATTGTGCTGCTATCCCCAATGAGTTATTGGAATCGGAATTCTTTGGCTACACAAGAGGAGCATTTACCGGTGCTAACTCACAAGGGAAGCCGGGTCTATTTGAGCTTGCCGATAAGGGGACATTGTTCCTCGATGAGATTGGCGAAATGCCGCTATCGCTGCAATCTAAGCTGTTACGAGTATTAGAAACGGGGGAAGTGCAACGCGTGGGCGGAACCACGGTGCAAAAAGTGGATGTGCGATTATTGTCCGCAACCAATCGAGACCTTAAGCACATGGTTAGCCAAAAGTCATTTCGTGGCGATTTGTATTACCGGCTTAATGTGATCCCTGTCCATATACCGCCGTTAAGAGACCGGTCAGAAGATGTCGTAGCTCTGTCCCGGTGCTTTTTAGAAGAGTTCAATAAAAAATATGGTTATGCGAAAGTTCTGCGTCAGCAAATACTGGATGTCTTTCTTGCATACAACTGGCCAGGAAATGTGCGGGAACTACGCAATGTTATTGAAAGGCTTGTTCTCACATCGCCTACCGACGATCTTGACTTTGAGGAGGAATTTGGCCTAAGTGCAAAAGATTCATCACCACTATCGCTGGATCGTAATGAGACCAAAATATCCTATAGCGGCAGCCTAAAAAGCGTTCTGCAAGCAGTCGAGGAAGAATATATCCATCAAGTTCTCGCAGAATGTAATGGAAAGATTGCGGAGGCCGCAAAAAAACTCGGCATCCACCGTACGGTTTTATACCGCAAAGTACAAGATAAATAGGGGTGTCGTTGCGAAACAACAAATTCGCTGAATTGCGACAATTTTAGTAGCGTAATAGCTACAAAAAATAATGGTAAGTCCATCTGTTTATCTAACCCCAGCAAAACCTTGGCTTTTAGTCAAGGCTTTGCTGGGGTTTTCTCATTTCTATTTTGGCATGATCCTTGCACTATATCATGATCAGTCGCAAAAAAAATACAAGGAGGGTTTTTATGTTATTAAGTGTCGTCGGTATTTTACTTTCTCTAGCGGTCATTGTCATTCTTGCCTTGCGGGGAATGGGAATTATGCTGATCGCGCCTTTGGCAGTAGTCATTGTTTCCGTTTTTTCCGATATGGGAGTGCTGGACACCTTAATGGGCCCATACATGAAGGGCTTTGTGAACTACGCCAGCAAGTTTTACTTTGTTTTCCTATTTGCATCAGTCTTTGGCAAATATATGGACGATAGTGGGGCTGCCAAATCGGTTGCGGCAGGGATACTGAAGATAATCGGCCATAATAAGCCGCTGTATGTACTGCTGGCGATTGCCTTTATCACCCTGACTCTGACGCTGGGTGGAGTAAGCTTGTTTGTCGTCATTTTTGCGGTAATGCCAATCGCCAGGCCGCTATTTAAAGAGATGAACATTCCTTGGCACATGTTTATCGCGGCGTTCATTTTTGGCATTGGCTCAATCTCGATGACGATGATGCCAGGCTCACCATCGATTTTGAACATCATGCCGATGAAATACCTGGGAACAACAGCTACCGCAGCGCCTCTGCTAGGGCTAATTGCCGCAGCGCTTATCACCTTATGGAATGTTGCGTACATGAAGTATGCCTTAGAGAAATGCAATGCCCGCGGTGAAGGCTATGAAAGTAATGAGATTGCTGCTACTGTGGCTACTGCTGCTGCGGAGGCCACGGCTACCCGCGTACTACCGGGAGTATTCACCAGTCTGATTCCACCGATTGTGCTAATCGCCGCATTGAATGTGTTTAAAGTGGATATCGTCTGGGCGTTGATTATCGGTTGCCTGGTGGCGGCTGTGATCTTTTGGCAGTATGTAGCGAATCCGATGGCCACTTGGAATGCAGGCGCCAGTAATACCGCCATCCCTGTTATCAATACATGCGCTGACGTAGGGTATGGCATGACTGTTGCCGCTAGTTCCGGGTTCAAAGTGATTACCGACTTTTTGATGTCAATTCCCGGCCACCCTACGATTTCGTTATCGGTAGCGACATTTCTGATGACAGCCATCACCGGTTCGGCGTCAGGTGGCATGGCGATAGTACTGGAGACATTGGTTGGCAAATACGCCGCCATGGGGTTAAACCCCGAGATGTTGCATCGGATTGTGGCAATATCTGCCGGCACCTTTGATGCTATGCCACATAATGGGGTTATCATCACTTCTTTAGCTGTTGCCGGATTAACCCACAAGCAAGCCTATAAACACGTTTGGTGGGGGCATTGTGTAGGCACGTTCTTTGTGATGGTAGCAGTGGTCTTTGTTGGTGTGGTCCTTTACTAGTCGTGTGAGGTACTCTGATTCATACAAAGGGACAAACAATTTTGGAGGAATGTAATATGGAACAATGTGTAATAACTAGCGCCGCTCGGACAGCAGTCGGATCGTATCTTGGCTCTTTAAAAACCGTACCAGTGCAGACGTTGGCTAGCGCTGTAATTAAAGAAGCCATAAAACGGTCAAAACTCGAGCCTGAGCACATCGATTCAGTCATCATGGGCCACGCTTTGCCCTCAGCCGAAGCCCCGAATATGGCGCGGGTCGCGTCCTTACTGGCTGGCCTTAATGAAGCCACACCTGCCTTTACGGTTGACCGTCAGTGTGGCTCCGGTCTGCAGGCAATTATCTCCGCAACGCAAGAGATCCAGACTGGGAATGCTGAGATTCTGATCGCTGGCGGTGCAGAGAGCATGTCCCGCGCTGTGTATTATATGCAGCCTTCCGCACGCTATGAGGGTTTTCGTATGGGACATTCGATGGTTTACGACGCATTTGCCAAAGGGGTTGAAAACTGCCAGCCGCCTGAGCTATATCCCGGCGTCAACATGGGCATTACCGCAGAGAACGTCGTTGCCCGGCACGGCATTTCCCGTCAAGATCAGGATGAGTTTGCCCTTACTAGTCAGCGCAAAGCCGTGGCGGCCATCAGTGCGGGTAGATTTACAGAGGAGATTGTCCCGTTTGAAGTGGTCAGCAAGAAAGAAAAGATCATTTTTGAAACGGATGAGTATCCGAAGCCGAATGCCAGTCTGGATGCATTGGCGAAACTGAAGCCAGCATTTCAGAAAGACGGGACGGTGACTGCTGGTAATGCCTCAGGGATGAATGACGGCGCTTCTGCAGTTGTTGTCATGTCTGAAACAAAATGCCGTGAGTTAGGACTGGATCCTTTGGCACGGATTGTTGCTCACGCGGTTACTGGTTTGGACCCGCGTGTGATGGGCCTTGGGCCGGTGAGCGCTATCCAGACTGTCTTGAAAAAGGCCGGGCTGCAGGTAGAGGATATCGATCTGTTCGAAATCAATGAAGCCTTTTCGGGACAGGCGCTCGGCGTGTTGAAGGAACTCGGAATGTATCCTGGCAGCCCGTTATATGAGCGAGTCAATGTTAATGGTGGCGCTGTTGCGCTGGGGCATGCGCTGGGGTCTAGCGGCAGCCGGATCCTAACGACACTCATTTATGAACTGAAACGTCGTGGTGGACGGTATGGCGTTGCCAGCCTCTGTATCGGCGGCGGTCAAGGAATTGCCATGCTAGTAGAAACAGTTCCCAAGGAGGGCGAGTAATGATTAAAGTAATTGCATCGAATGCAGTTGGCGAGCTAGTTCACGATGACGCGACAATTTATACTTGCGGCTTTGGACTTGCCGGTTATGCGGAGGAAGTAGCAATTGGCATTAAAGAAAGCTTCCTTGCGACTGGCCATCCTCGTAATTTGACGGTCTATCACGCTGCTGGTATCGGCAACTGCAGGGATCGTGGCATACAGCATTTCGCAAAGGAAGGTTTGCTCAAGCGTATTGTTGCTGGGCACTTCGGCGTAGGCGGACAAGACATTAACCAGCTGATTATAGAGAATAGGATTGAAGCATATAACTTGCCGCAAGGTGTTTTGACACTGATGCCGAGAAATATAGCTGGCAAGCGGCCAGGCTTGATAACAAAAGTAGGGTTAGGCACATTTGTCGATCCGCGGGTGGAAGGCGGAAAAATTACTAACAAGGCTGTCGAAGATCTCGTGCAGGTTGTGGAGTTTGATGCAGAAGAATGGCTGTATTACAAAGCGCCTAAAGTCGATGTGGCAATTATTCGCGGCTCTATAGCAGATGAAGATGGCAATCTGACGCTTCATCGTGAAGGCATATTGTTAGAAACGATTTCTGTTGCGCAAGCGGCTAAAGCCTGTGGCGGCATCGTCATTGCCCAAGTGGAGCATATCGTAAAGGCTGGCAGCTTACATCCGAAGATGGTTAAAGTGCCGGGGCTGTTTGTCGATTACCTGGTTGTCGCTAAGCCGGAAAACCATTATCAGACCATGGGTACCTATTTTAATCCTGCTTTTGCCGGCGACATTAAAGTGCCTGTTGATTCCATCAAACCGCTGGAGATGGATGAACGGAAGATTATCGCCCGTAGAGCAGCCATGGAACTTGTGTCCAATGCGGCCGTTAACTTAGGAATCGGCATGCCGGAGGGTATTGCCGGTGTAGCGGCAGAAGAAAAGGTAGATTATCTGATGACCTTGACCACCGAGGCAGGGATGATTGGCGGCATACCGGCTGGTGGGCTGGATTTTGGTCATGGCGTGAATGCCGAGGCAGTCATCGAAATGGCCTACCAGTTTGATTTTTATGATGGCGGCGGCATTGATGTCGGCTTTTTGGGACTGGCGCAAATGGACCGCTTCGGCAATATCAATGTCAGCAAGTTTGGTCCTAAGACAGCAGGCTGTGGCGGTTTCATCAATATAACCCAAACTGCCAAAAAAGTCGTGTACTGCGGTACGTTCACCGCCGGTGGTCTCAAGGTTAAGGTGGAGAATAGCAAGCTCGTCATTGTGCAGGAAGGAAAGAATAAAAAATTCCTCCAAGACGTGGAACAGATCACGTTTAGCGGTAAATACGCCGCCAAAGTAGGTCAGCCCGTGTTGTATGTAACAGAACGCGCCGTCTTCCAATTGACAGCGGCGGGTGTAGAACTGATTGAGGTTGCCCCAGGCATTGATATTGAGAAGGATATTCTGCAGCACATGGACTTCAAACCGATTATAAATCAGGTAAAGCAGATGGACCCGGCTATCTTCCAGGAGATATGGGGCGGCCTGGCAGCAATCATTAACGCTCATTCATAACAGTAAAAATAAAGGAGAGATAGAATATGCGAGGACTACAGGGTAAAGTGGTTATTGTCACTGGCGGTGCTAACGGTATCGGACGGGCTACAGCAGTTCGGTTTGCTGAGGAAGGCGCTAAAATTGTCGTGGCTGATTTTGCTGACGGAGCAGCCGTACTGGCCGAGATTGCGGCTATCGGCGGTGAGGCAGCGTATGTGCAAGTTGATGTTACAAAACCGGAGAGCGTACAGGCGATGGTTGATCTCGCGTTAGAGAAGTTTGGACAGATTGATGTATTGGTCAATAACGCGGGTATCACGAAAGATGCAATGATGAAAAAGATGACTAAGGAAGTGTTTGATCTCGTCATCAATGTCAATCTAAATGGTGTATTTAACTGCGCATCGGCGGTTTTGCCCCATATGCTTAGCCGAAAAGCCGGCGTTGTGCTGACCGCATCATCCATTGCCGGCATTTATGGAAATCTGGGTCAGACCAATTACGCGGCTACTAAGTGGGCAGTCATCGGTATGACGAAAACCTGGGCCAAAGAAATGGCCAAAGACGGACTCCGGTTCAATTGTGTGGCTCCTGGCGTTATTGCTACTGAAATGGTCAAGAAAATCCCGGAACAGGTGCTAAAGGAAAAATTACTGATTAAAGTGCCAGCCGGTCGCCTGGGTGAACCGGAAGAAATTGCCGCCGCCTATGCTTTCTTGGCTTCTGATGATGCGAAGTATATCAATGGAACGGTGCTCAGCATTGATGGAGCAATGACTATTTAATAATATTCCTGCTGCGAGCGGTGCCGCCTGCAGCAGGAACCTCACCAGAGAAGGGGTGAAGTTTCTGTTTGAGTCAGATAGCCAGATGTTGAAGTCTTTTGAACAGTTGCTTCCCTATATAAAAGAGTGGTGAAGGGAGAGTGGCTAAATGGATAAATTCGTATCGTGCGCTAAGCAGGACCGGGTTGTAACAATTACAATAAGTCGCCCCAATGCCCTAAATGCGTTAAGTGTTAGCGTGTGCGAACAACTTACTGAAACCATGCAAGCCATTATTGCTGATGAAACAGTACATGCTGTCATCATACAGGGAGAGGGCGAAAATTTTATCGCAGGCGCTGATATTAGCAGCATGGCTACCGCAAATGTGCTTGAGGCTGAAGCGTACGCAAGGCTGGTAGGTCGGTGCCTGCAAACGGTATCCGAGTGCCCTGTGCCCGTAATAGCCAGCATTCGCGGCTATGCGCTCGGCGGAGGCATGGAACTGGCGTTGGCCTGCGACCTGCGTCTGGCTGGCCAAAGTGCCAAGTTAGGATTTCCTGAAATTAATCTAGGTATCATACCGGGAGCTGGCGGTACGCAAAGGCTGCCGCGAGTAACGGGGACAGCTAAAGCCATGGAATTGATTCTGCTCGGACAGATTATTGATGCGCAAACAGCACTTTCTATGGGCCTGCTTAATGCGGTTTACCTGGATGACATCTTGACGGCAAAGACAACCGAATTGGCAGCCAAAATTGCAGCTAAACCTTTACAAGCCGTAAAAAAAGTAAAGCAAGCCGTTCAAGCCGCTCTGAATTTAGATATACGCCAAGGCCTAGCTTATGAAATTAGCTGTCTAATTCCTCTCTTTAGTACGTATGACCAAAAAGAAGGAATGGCAGCATTCGTAGAAAAAAGAAAGCCCATTTTCATTGGAAAATAGAGGAGGTTATAACCATGTTCAACATGTCCTTTAGCGATGAACAAAAAGATTTGCAAAAGCTGGTAAGGGAATTTACCCAAAAACGCATTTTCCCAGAGGCTAAGGAACTTGACCGTGCAGGAGAGTTCGCCGGAGAACTATTTAAAGAAATTGTGGAAATGGGCTTGCATTGTATGAATGCGCCACAAGAGTATGATGGTCCGGGTTTCGATTCTGTTACTTGCGTCATGCTCACCGAGGAACTGGCCAAGGGTGATGTGGGCTTTGCCACAACCGTAGCAGCCAACGGGTTGGCTGCATACCCCGTGTTGTTAGCGGGAACAGCTGAACAGAAGAAGTTGTTCTTTGACATCATTAATCAAGGAAAACTTGCCGCCTTTTGCCTTACCGAGCCTAATGCCGGGTCAGACGCTGGCTCGGTAGCAACCATAGCACGCCGGGAGGGCGACGAATATATATTGGATGGGACGAAATGTTTTATTACCAATGGCGGCGTGGCCGATGTATACACAGTGTTTGCCACGGTGGATCGCAGCAAAGGCTTGAAAGGTCTCAGCGCCTTCTTAGTGGAGCGGGGCAGAGCGGGTGTATCGGTTGGTAAAGAAGAAGACAAGATGGGAATTAGGACCTCGAATACGACCGAAGTTATTTTTCAAAATGTGAGGATTCCAGCAAGCAACCTGTTGGGTAAAGAAGGCAACGGATTTAAAATCGCCATGGAAACATTAGATATTTCCCGCCCGGTTGTTGGCGCCTTAGGCGTAGGCCTTGGGCAGGCGGCAGTGGAAATGTCTGCAAAGTACGCTATAGAAAGATCGCAATTTGGCAAACCGATCGGATCCTTCCAGGCTATTCAATTCATGCTTGCTGATATGGCCATTCAAGTCGAAGCCGCAAGATGGCTAACCTATCGCGCTGCATATTTGAGAGATGCGGGGCAGCCGTTTACGAAGGAAGCGGCCATGGCCAAGACACTAGCGAGTGATGTCGCCATGAAAGTCAGCGTAGACGCTGTCCAAATCTTTGGCGGGTATGGCTATAGCCGGGAATATCCAGTCGAGAAACTCATGCGGGATGCGAAGATTTTGCAGCTTTTTGAAGGAACTAACCAAGTCCAACGCATGGTTATCGCTGGACAACTGCTAAAATAATGTTTTGATCAGCCTTGCACAAAGGAGTGAGTATAAATCATGTACGAAAAGAAAGCGTTTGCACAATTCCATATCGGCGACAAAGAGAGTTTTTCCAAAACGGTTACTGAGGCCGATGTTATCAACTTTGCCGGAATAAGTGGTGATTTTAATCCGTTGCACATGAATGTTGAATATGCAAAAACGACAATGTTTAAAGCCAGGATTGCGCATGGAGCGCTTGTCAGCAGTTTTATTTCGACTGCAGGTGCCATGTTTATTGGTCTAGGGGGCATTTATGTATCCCAACTTTCGAAGTTTAAGGCGCCGGTATATATTGGTGATACCATTACCGCGACGATGGAGGTTGTTGACACAATTCCCACCAAAAACATGTTGAAAATGCATACATACTGTATGAATCAGAACGGGAAAGTCGTCATCGACGGCGAAGCGGTCGTAATGGTATCGGCATAATAAAAAACTCGGCCTCGCTATAGCGTTTTCTACTACCCATACTAAGAAAAGACTGCCGCGGCAGTCTTTTCTTAGTAATTTTCAAACTGGTTTATGCGTAATTGCGCAATACATGATCAACAAAGAGTTTGCCTTCAGGCTTCTCCAGGATATCGTGGTTATAGATCATGATCGTTCTTCGCAGCATGGCCTGTCCATCCTGCCAAACAACCGGACTCGAATAAAGCGAGCGGCGATTGACAATGTGGATTTTGGCGCAATGTACCAGCCGATCCGTGTGAAACCAGTTGAATACAGGCTTCGACCGAGTCCACTTTAATAATATTGGGCAGCGGACAGGCAAACTGCTCTTGCCACCAGGCGCATTGCTGTTCCTCTGTTTTGGTAATTGTCGACGCATCATAGCGAATACCAGCAGCGTCACTCGTCCGCCGATGGTTCCGCCCGATGCTGGGGTCCAGCCTATTTTTAACCCTAAGTCAGCCGCAATCGCTTCTACTGGTATACCGCAGGTTGTATCGGTCGGCGCAATTCTGCTGATAAAAGGCGTATCTTTGCGTTTGCACGCTAAGTAATTAGGCAGGAATTCTTCAATAAAAAGCGAATTCCGCAAGTATTGCAAGAATTGCGCCGATTGCGGATAGAGGTGAGTACATGCCTGTCGTAGATATCAGCACAGTCATTATTGTATTGATTCTAGGTCACTGTCTCTCTATCTTTTTTTTGGCATTTGATCTTTTCCAATATGAAACCACAAAGTACGATTATCTGTTTCTATTGGGAAGAGCCCTGCAAGCGATTGCATGGGGGCTGATCGTGGCGAGAGAAGTCTTGCCAATCTGGCTTTCCTTCTCTGTCGGTAACAGTGTTTTGTTTTTGGGTTGGATGATGGAGTCGCTAGCTGTCATCTCTTTGAAGTATGTTGTAACAACTCGCTGCACTGCTGTGTATGCGAGCATTGTCGCTTTTTCGCAACTGGCACTGTGGCCTATTTTTGGCATGGAGCAGACCGTGGCAGTGCTTGTTGCTTCTTTTCTCTCCGCTTTTATGTTCTTAATTCCAGGGAGAGTGTTATTGTTTTCGCGACACAGATCTTCACCCCTGCAAAAAATATTAGGAGCAATGTATTGTCTTTGCTGTTCTGCTGTACTGTGGAGGGGCGTAGATGTGTGGATACAGGGTGGCTATCGTCTCTTTGCCGCCAAACCATCGCAGGTTGTTCCTTTACTGGCGCTTGGAGGCTTACTGCTGATCGGCTGCCTAGGCTATGTGCTGGTAAAAAAGGAAAAACTAAGCCGGGAGATGAAAACATACGCCGACACGGATCTTCTGACCAACCTCTATAATCGCCGTGCGTTTTTGCTGTTAGCTAATCAATTGATCAAGTCGGCAATTCGCAAGAATGAAAGTGTTGCTTTAATGATCATCGATATTGATCATTTTAAACGAATAAATGATAGGTACGGTCATGGCGTTGGCGACGGAATTATCGCCAACCTAGCTCAGGTGATGCGGGTAAATATGCGACAGTCAGATATTGCCTGCCGCTATGGCGGCGAAGAGTTTGTGATTCTACTGCCTGATTGTGATAAAACCACTGCTGTTCAGGCTGCAGAGCGATTGCGCCTGGCAGTTGAAAGGGCAACCCCCGACTTCATCTTCTATACGGTAAGTATTGGCGTTTCCGCTGCCACCGGCAAGCAGATTCGGCTGGAGAACGTCATTAACCAGGCGGATATGGCGATGTACAAAGCGAAAGATATGGGTAGAAACCGCGTGCAAAGCGAATGAAGTCAAAGATTCGCTATAGCCGCGGTTTCTTTTACTTCACCGCGGCATTCAACCTATTGCAGTCAGATCTGCTTCTGATCGTTAGTGCCCCATGTATTAGCAGACCTCCTTTTTATTTTTATGGATTACATATTAGAAGGAATTAATCGATAATTCTGGAATAATATGGTAAGACTATAAAGGAGGCGAGGGAAGACTGTGGCTAAGGTAGTGCTGTTAGGTACGCTGGATACCAAGGGACAGGAGTTTCAGTACATCAGAGACATTATTACAGGCGCCGGTCTTGGTACTGTCACTGTGGATGCGGGTGTGAAGGGATCGCCGTATTTTACTCCTGACATTGACAATGCCGCGGTTGCCGAAGCTGGTGGAACAAGCTTATTTGAACTGCAGGCCAAGGATGACCGGGGCTTGGCCATGGCGGTTATGACACGAGGTGCGGCCAAAGTGGTCAGCGAACTGTACGAGAATGGCGAAGTGGCAGGCATCATTAGCCTGGGCGGCAGCGCCGGTACGACTATTGGCACAACGGCAATGCAGGCTCTGCCTGTGGGAGTTCCTAAGGTGATGGTTTCTACTCTGGCATCTGGCGATACCAGGCCGTACGTAGGGGTTAAAGACATTTGCATGATGTATTCTGTTGTCGACATCTCCGGACTTAACAGTCTGTCGCGGCAGATTTTGGCGAATGCGGCGCATGCTGTCGCCGGGATGGTCAAAGGTGGCGCGCCGCCTGTCGCTGCAGAAAAGCCACTTCTGGCGGCCACCATGTTCGGTGTGACCACTCCTTGTGTGACCAAAGCAAGGGAATATTTAGAGGATCAGGGCTATGAAGTATTGGTATTCCATGCCACAGGTACAGGCGGCCAGGCGATGGAAGACCTTATCGATGCCGGGTTCATCAAAGGCGTGTTAGACGTGACGACTACCGAATGGGCGGATGAATTGGTCGGCGGTGTGCTGGCAGCCGGTCCGCATCGTCTGGAGGCGGCTGGCAAGGCAGGTATTCCGCAGGTTGTATCAGTTGGCGCTCTTGATATGGTCAATTTTGGCCCGATGGACACCATACCGGAAAAATTCAAAACAAGGAAGTTTTATCCGCATAATCCGACTGTAACGCTGATGCGTACGACCCAAACAGAGTGTGTTGAGCTAGGTAAAATTATTAGCGGGAAAATCAATGCAGCCAAAGGCCCAACAGCGCTATTCCTACCTCTCAAGGGCGTATCTCTGATTGATGTGGCAGGCAAGCCCTTTTACGGTCCGGAGGAAGACGCCGCTTTATTTGATACACTGCGGCAGACGATTGACCGGAATAGCGTAGAGCTAATTGAACTGGATATGGATATCAATGACGATGAGTTTGCTCTGGCCATGGCGAAGAAACTGGTCAGCATGTTAAAGCAGTAACACAAAAATGAAGGAGGAATGATTATGGCGATGACAAGAAGCGAGATATTGGCGAAACTGAGAAAACAGGTTGCGGCAGGAAAACCAATCATCGGCGCTGGCGCTGGTACCGGCATTTCGGCCAAAAGCGCTGAAGCTGGCGGTGTAGATCTGATGGTCATTTATAACTCTGGTCGCTATCGCATGGCGGGACGCGGTTCTTTGGCCGGATTAATGCCATACGGTGACGCCAATGCCATCGTAGTCGAGATGGCCAGTGAAGTACTGCCTGTTGTCCGCAATACGCCAGTGCTGGCCGGTGTTTGCGGCACAGACCCTTTCCGTCTAATGGATGTATTTTTGAAGCAACTGAAGGAAATCGGTTTTGCCGGCGTGCAGAACTTCCCAACAGTTGGCCTAATTGACGGCACCTTTCGGCAAAACTTAGAGGAGACTGGCATGGGCTATGATCTAGAAGTTGAAATGATTGCCAAAGCGCATGCCCTAGATATGTTGACCTCCCCCTATGTGTTCAATGACGAGGGTGCGAAAAAAATGACCAGAGCAGGCGCTGATCTGCTGGTAGCACACATGGGATTGACTACTAAAGGCACAATTGGTGCAAAGACGGCGTTGACGCTGGACGACTGCGTCAAACGTATTCAAAGCATGCATGATGCTGCGAAGGCAATTAATCCAGATATCATGGTGATCTGTCATGGCGGCCCGATTGCCGAGCCAGCTGATGCTCAATACATCCTAGCCCATACCCAAGGCGTTGTGGGTTTCTACGGCGCCTCCAGCATGGAACGCCTGCCGACCGAAAAAGCCATTGCCGCACAAGTGAGAGAGTTTACGGAAATGAGTTTTCAATAATATAATGCTACTTAAATAATCAAGCGGACGGATCAAACATAAAATTAAATGGGCTGGAATCCACTATTTATAGGGGATTTCCAGCCCATTGGCGCATTATTAAAGTTAATACTCGATGCCGAGTTTTTGCATCCTCCGCCGCAACGTCATGCGATGAATACCTAATAATTTCGCTGCGGCAGAGTAATTGCCTTTGGTTTCCGCAAGCGCAGTTTTAATTTCATCTATTAAGCGGCTGTTTCGAGACGGAACCGGCGATGAGCCGGTTCTATTGTGTTTTAAAATTGGTGTCAACAGTGCGCGGTCGATCACAGCGGTTTTCGTGGTAACAGTTAGGCGCTGGATCAGGTTTTTTAGCTCGCGGATATTCCCCGGCCAAGGATATTCCTCAAGACACTGCATCGCGTCGCGACTGAGGCTGAATTTGCGGCTTAAACCTGCAGAACATTCCTGTAAGAACGTATTTGCATATAGCCGGATGTCTGTTGTTCGCGTACGAAGCGGCGGCAGCTCCAGGCTTAGCACATTGAGACGATAATACAAATCATCGCGAAATTTGTTTTCGCTAATTAGCAAATCCAAGTCTTTGTTTGTTGCCGCAATGATGCGTACATCGACAGGCAGCACTTTGTGGCTGCCTAAACGGACAACGGTTTTTTCCTGGAGTACTCGTAATAATCTGCCTTGGTTAACATAGTCCATTTCGGCAATTTCGTCTAAAAAGATGGTGCCGCCATGGGCGACCTCGAACACACCTGGCTTACCCTCTTTGCTGGCGCCAGTAAAGGCGCCGCTGACATAGCCAAACAATTCGCTCTCGAGAATTTGCGCCGGTAAGGCAGCACAGTTTATCGCTACAAATGGACCTTTGGCTCGTTTGCTCATATTGTGAATGCTTTGGGCGAACACTTCTTTACCAGTGCCGGTTTCGCCTAATATCAATATGCTGAAATCTGTGGCGGCAAAATCTGTAGCGTTTTCAATTGCTGTCACCATTTCGGTGCTCTCGCCGACAACATCGGAAAAATGGAGTTTGGCAATATGGCCTCGAGCATAAATTTCTTGGCGGATGATCGCTTCCATCTGTTGAATCTTGCTGATTTCCTGAAAAGTAGCCACAGCGCCAAATGATTTACCGTTAACGATGATGGGAACTTTATTGCACATAATCCTGACGCCATTTAGATCAATAATTCGGTGGATATCATCTTGTTTGGTTTTAGAAACAGTCCCCAGACGAAGCTGAGGCATAATCTGCTCAATTGGTTGTCCTAATGCCTTAGACTTATTCACTTTGAGAATGTTTTGGGCAGCTGGATTGAAGGCAGTAATGGTATTCTCCTTATCAATTGTTACGATTCCGTCATAGGCGTAATCTAATATGGTGCTGAAAAAACCGCGCTTAGCGGTTTCGATTTCTAGCGCCTGTTGAATTTGTTTTGCCTCGCGCGCTGCCTGCAAGAGACTTTCTTTGCCTATTTTTATTAAAGAAGCAGGAATGTTCAGACGCTTAGCAGCTTCTACTACTCTAGCTCCGCCTAGAATGACTTCTGCTCCGTCTTGGAAAGCCTCTAATACAGCTGATTCATAATTCTGGTTATTCCTCATCGTATACTGGAAGAATTTTGAATTTAATAGTTCGGCAAGAGAATCGATTCCCAAAATCATCTCAGAGTAGGTGACAATTGCAATGTCTTTTGCATATAAGTTATCTTCGTGAACCACACGCATAATATCAAAGCTGGTAATCGGAATTTCAACGACAGATATGTTTAATTGAGCCTGTTTGATCGACAAAGCAGTTCCAGCTCTGGCGGCAACTACCTCTACTCCTTTGGCAATACGGCTTGGCAACAGTTCAACTGCTTTTGTAAAAAATGCTGTTTCAAGTTCGATATCAGGGTAGCCGGCTGCAAGGACTTCTCTGGCATATTTTATCATTGCATCGTCCGACACCAGAAATAGTATATTTGCCATGTGCATCACTCCACATCAAGTTGTAGCAGAATATATCATACCTCTGTGCAAATTGTACCAAACAATGGAAATGGATTCAAGATGTAATTTTTTTCTAACTATGAGTGGGAGGCAGATAAGTCAGTAAATAAGGGTGTAATTTACGGATTAATATATTTTTTTGAAAAATCAGATATTGGCATACATCATGCAATAGTGTATCTATAGGCTCAGTCGTAAAGCCATAAGGTTTGTCGCAATATACAATTCGATTACGAAAAGGAGAGATTGTTATGTCAAATGCCGGATTCCGAATTTTTAAGAAGGTCAATCGTCCTGACAAAGATCTAATCGAGCAGTTTAAGGGGTTACCGGTAGCTAATATTGCTGATGAAATGAACCGATTTAGTTGCGTGGACGCGCGGATTAAACGGGTAAACAGCACTCCGCTGCTAGGTCCGGCTCTTACCGTTAAAGCACGAATCGGTGATAATATGATGTTTCACAAAGCATTGGATTTAGCTCAACCCGGAGACGTCATTGTGGTGGATGTGCAAGGCGATTTGGTTAACTCGCTCACCGGTGAAATCATGATGCGCCAGGCGCTTAAGAAAGGATTGGCCGGAATCGTCATCGACGGTGCCGTGCGTGATGTGGAGGCCTTGCAGGTAATGGATATGGCGATTTATGCCGCTGGTGTTACGCCCAAAGGGCCGTTTAAGGACGGCCCCGGAGAAATCAATGTACCGGTGAGCTGTGGTGGTGTCGTGGTAAACCCTGGCGACATCCTGGTAGGGGATGCTGATGGCATTGTGGTCATCAGACCGCAAGATGCTCCGGTAATTGCTAAGAAAGCTAGGGCCAAGCAGGCAAAAGAGCAGGACACTTTTAAAGCAATCGAGGCAGGTACGCTGGACCGGTCGATGTATTCAGACGAGGTGTTCCTAAAGAAGGGCTGCGAAATTATCGACGACTACTATAAATGAGAAAACGACAAGCTGGCTCCTTGTAACGCCTGACTGGAGCTGGTAAATGCATAAGGCGATAAGTGAGGGGGGTCCAATTGAAAAATATTGAAGTATATGTAAGCGCTTTTTTCATTCTGGTTGGCGGTGTGTTTTTTTACCAGGCATCTGAAATGCAGTATTTTAGTGAATATGGTCCCGGGCCCGGGCTGCTGCCAATGTGGGTTACAGGGTTCATGGTTCTTCTCGCTGCAGTTAATCTCGTTATGTCACTAAAAAGAAATAATACTCATTTTGCGGAGCTTATGCCAAAAGGCACAGATTTAATGAATTTAATAACCTGTATCGGCTCCTTTATTCTGTTTATGCTTATTGTCGAGCATGTCGGGTTTGCTGTTTCCAGTATTCTCATGCTGTTTATCTTGTTCTTGCGCGGGTATAAATGGTATTGGGGACTAGGTATGTCTATCGTGGTAACGGGCGTCTCATTATTTATCTTCGGCTCAGTTTTAGGTATTCCATTACCTGTCAATCAATTTGGATGGTAAAGGAGAGCGGCTGTGGACACTTTAGGATATTTATTGCTGGGGTTTGATACAGCGACTAGTGGCTGGAACTTATTGTATGCCTTGATCGGTGTAACCTTCGGCCAGTTTGTCGGCGTATTGCCAGGGCTAGGGCCTGTAGCCGGCACTGCTCTTCTCCTGCCTCTTACATTTGGCATGTCGCCGGTTTCGGCGGTAATTATGTTGGCAGGCATCTATTACGGCGCCATGTATGGCGGAACTATCACCTCGGTACTCATTAATACCCCCGGTGAGTCAGCTTCACTCATGACTTGCGTAGACGGCTACCCCCTAGCTCGTCAAGGACGAGCCGGAACTGCGCTGGGTGTTGCCGCGATCGGGTCGTTTATTGGCGGATTATTTTCTCTCTTCGCTCTCATTCTGGTGGGACCGGTAATTGCCAAGTACGCGCTTAAATTTGGACCGCCTGAGTATTTTGCTTTGGTTGTTGTCGGCTTAGCGTTATTGATAGGCCTAATGGGTAAATCACTAGTTCGAGGGCTGATCTCAGCGCTCTTTGGTTTAACCCTGGCGTTCATTGGCATGGATCAGTTAACAGGAACAATTCGATTTGCTTTTGGCGAGGCACACTTAGAAGATGGCTTTGAGTTTATATCCATTGCAATGGGGCTATTTGGTCTGTCGGAGGTATTTACCACTGCTGAAGAAAATTTAAATGCTCAAGCCCAAAAGCCTCCTAAAATTCAGAATATGCTGCCCAGACGCGATGAGTGGATTCCCACGCTAAAGGCTATTTTGAGAGGCAGCGGCATAGGTATGCTGCTGGGTCTGGTTCCGGGGACCAACTCAACGATTTCTACCATACTGAGTTACACTGTAGAGAAAAAGGTGGCTAAAGATCCGTCGCGTTTCGGCAAAGGCGCCATAGAAGGAGTTGCCGGGCCAGAAACGGCAAACAATGCATTCGCCGGAGCCGCGCTGATACCGTTGTTTACATTAGGTATCCCTAGTTCCCCCGCCATCGCAGTATTGCTCGGAGCGTTCATCATGCATGGGCTTACGCCAGGCCCGACGCTGATGCAGAAGAATCCTGAATTTGTCTGGGGTGTTATTGCTAGTATGTTTATCGGCAATCTCATACTACTTATAATGAATTTGCCGCTGGCAAACGCATGGGCCAGGATTACCATGGTTCCCTTTAAGATTTTACTGCCGAACATTATCATTATCATGATTATTGGGGCATACAGCCTCAGCAACAGCATTTTTGATGTTGCAGCCATGCTGGCATTCGGCATTCTGGGTTATTTAATGAAAAAGGTAGAGTTTCCTTTAGCGCCGGTCTTGCTGTCTTTTGTCCTAGGTAAGATATTAGAGTCTTCCCTGCTTAAGTCCCTAACGATTTTTAGCGGCAGCTTTATGCCGTTCTTTCAGCGGCCAATCGCGGCAACGCTATTAGCCATTGCTTTTGCGATTATAGCTTTCAGCCTGTATTTTGGACGCAAAGAGAAGGGCGCCGAGGCGGAAATGTAAGCATTGGACGGCAAATTACTGCTTGAATTTCTTTTCTGTAAAGGGGGGATCAGTTCCCGCATGGAGTAGTCTGGCTCTGGGCGAATAATCAATAATCTATGAATATGGAGGGGAAAACGATGAAAAAGATGCTTGTGATTATAACGGTGCTTATGTTGGTTATGGGGACAATTGCCGGCTGCGGCGGTAAAGATTCGGCGGCTCCAAAAGCGAGTGCGCCGAAGAGCGACTATCCTAATAAGCCGATTACTATCATTATATCTTTTGCCGCAGGCGGAGGAACTGACTTGGGCGCTCGCACTTTAGTTCCCTTTCTAGAAAAAGAGCTGGGAGTACCGATAGTGATTGAAAACAAACCGGGGGCAAATGGTTGGATAGGCTATTCTGATCTGCTAAAAGCCAAACCGGATGGTTATACGCTCGGATACTTCAATACCCCAGGATTGGTTCAGGGTGAACTAAATCCTTCTGTAAAAAGACCTGGTTATGAAAGCTTTGACTACATTGCAAATCATGTTATTGACCCTGCGGTTATCGCTGTCCGGGCTGATGAAAAACGGTTTACAAATCTTAAAGAAATGGTGGAGTACGCCAAGACTCACGAGTTGACTGCAACATCGAACGGAGTAGGCTCTAGCAACCATCTTGCTGTTTTGACAATTAATGAGAAAATGGGCGTAAAAATTAAGCCGGTTCAATTTGGTGGAGCCTCAGAATCGTTGACAGCTGTTCTTGGCGGCCATGTTGATCTGTTTACCGTAAAGGTAGGAGAAATCCTGGAGCCAATGCGAGAGGGACAGTTTAAAGTTTTGGGGGTCATGACGAAGGAGCGTAATCCGCAGATCCCCACTGTACCAACATTTAAAGAGGCGTTGGGAGTGGAAGTAATAAATTACACGACGAGAGGTCTTGGAGCTCCCAAAGGGCTGGATTCTCAAGTATTGGCAAAGCTCCAGACTGTTGTTGGCAACGCCATGAAAAATCCGGATCATGTTGAGAAAATGAAGAAAATGGGTCTTGTCGTTGACGGTCGTACGGGTGAAGACTATAAAAAGCTGGTAACGGAAGAAGAACAGGCATTAAGAAGCCTTGTACACCTATTAGGCTGGAAAAAATAATTGGGTATAATGAATTCCAATATAAAGAGGGATTTGGAATGAGTGAAAAATCAATCGTTACGCTTGATCGTTTAGAAAAGTTTTGCAGCGAAGTATTAATTAAAGCTGGATTAGAGCTGTCTGACGCAGCAATTCTCACTGAATCGCTGCTATGTGCAGAACTTCGCGGTGTCAGCTCTCACGGAGTAGTGAGGCTTTCTACTTACTTAAATCGAATTGCCGCCGGTGTGATGGATATAAACTCAAAGATGACCATTGAAAAGGAGTTTCCCGCCTCAGCCTTGCTCAATGCCAATAATGGCTTTGGCCAAATCGCGGGAGCGAAGGCGATGGATATCGCTGTTAGTAAAGCCAAAACTAGCGGTGCATCTGTCGTGGCAGTGAAAAATTCCAATCATTTTGGTGTTGCGGCTTACTTTGGCCTGCGGGCAGTAAGGGAGAATATGGTGGGTTTGGTTATCACTAATTCTTCGCCCGCGATGACCCCATATAACACCAAGACGCCACTACTGGGAACAAATCCGCTGGCGATCGCTATCCCTGCGGGTGAGCAGAAGCCGATTGTACTTGATATGTCCACCTCGGTGGTAGCTCGCGGCAAAATTCGCTATGCATCTCTCGTCGGCGAGAAAATACCGCTTGGCTGGGCGGTTGACTCCGACGGTAGACCGACCGAGGATGCCAAGGCAGCGCTGAAGGGAAGCCTGGAGCCCATCGGTGGACCAAAAGGAGCAGGTCTGTCCCTGTGCATTGATCTGCTATGCGGGGTGCTGACCGGCACCGCGTTAACCGGCGAAGTGATCAATGTCACCGATACGTCTGGCCCGTCAAAAACTGGACACCTGTTTATCGCCATCAATGTCGCCAGTTTTATCAATCCCCAGTTCTTCGCGCAAAATGTTGACAAGGTCATTACTCATATTAAGTCACTGCCGTCCGCTAGCGGCGGACAAGTGTATATGCCGGGAGAAATCGAGTTCAACCTGGAAGCAAAGCGGCTAAAAGAAGGTATTCCGTTAGCAAATGATGTGCTTGCAGACCTCGGCAGACTGGCTGAACGTTATGAGGTGTCGAAGTTAATTTAATGCAAGCGAGGAAAGTCATGAATTTCGAAGCGGTAAAGTCTTTTCGAGGAGCGAGCTAACGGATTCAAGGGAGGTCATGTATCATGCAGCTGAAAATTGGTTTTATCGGCTTTGGCGAAGCTTCATTTCACATAGCCAAAGGTTTAGCCAGCGAAGGATTGGCTGATATCATAGCGTACGATAAGTTTTGGGATATTTCACCGCAGTCAGAACTCATTCAGAAGCGGGCTCAAGAGGCCGGAGCGACACTCACGCCTAGCCTGGAAAATTTGATCGCGACCACAGAGATTGTTTTTTCTTCGGTAAGCGCCAACATGGTAGTACCGCTTGCCCAAGCCAGCGCGCCACAGCTTCAGCCTGGACAAATCTATGTAGATATAAACTCCGCTGGTCCGGATACGAAAGTGAAAGCAGATGCGATTGTTTCCCCTCATGCCTTGTTTGTTGATGCAGCCGTCATGGGACCGGTTCCAACTAGCGGTCATAGAGTGCCCATACTGGCATCGGGCGCTGGCGCGGCTCTATTCGTTGAGAAGATGAAGCCTTATGGGATGAATCTTACCTTGCTGGAGGGCCCTGCTGGCAAGTCCTCGGCGTCGAAGATGTTCCGCAGCATATTTATGAAAGGCTTTGTTGCTTTATTGTTGGAGACGATAGTAGCCGGACATAAGTATGGAATCGAAGACGATGTCTTGGCATCGGTTGAAGAAACATTAACAGCAGGTCCGTTCCTGGAAGTAACAAATGGACTGCTCGCCAGAGGCGCAATTCACTCCGAACGCCGGGAGCATGAGATGGATGAGGTAATTGCGACACTTAAGGGTATTGACGTAGACAGCACGATGTCAGAGGCCACCAAGGCAAAACTCCATTGGTGTACCAATCTTAAGCTGAAGGAATACTTCAAAGGAGTTCCGCCCAAGGATTTTCATGAAATTTTCGCGGCAATGAAATAGTGGTTACCAAACAAGAGGGATGAGCAAACCCAAGGTTTGTACAAAGATTATGCCATTATAAACTACTCATGCTGATCACATGACGCAATGCATTTAATTGCACAAACACCTCCACTGTGTAAATGGTAGTAATACTATTACATAGTGGAGGTGTTTTGTTTTTAATATTCGATTTTCAATCGCTGCATTCTGCGCCACAGAGTCGAACGATTGATGCCTAATGCCTCCGCTGCAAGAGTGTAATTGCCACCAGCATCCTCGAGGGCTTTTTTTATTTCTCGTGTTAGCCGTTTTTCTTTGGCTGATTGCGCTTTTTCGGGAGTGGCTTTTGGGTTGAGCATTTCGCCAATCAGCATGCTGGTTATTACTTCGTTTTTAGCAACGACAGCCAGCCTTTCCATGAGGTTTCGTAGTTCACGAATATTACCCGGCCAAGGATACTCTTGTAAATATTGCACCGCATCACTCGATAATTTAAAGGTTTTACCAGAGTTAACGGCAAAATCCCGCAAAAATAGTTCCGCATATAAGGCGATATCCACTTTGCGTTCTCGCAGTGGCGGAATATCCAACCTGAGAACATTGAGGCGATAAAAGAGATCGAGGCGGAATGTGTTTTGCTGAACAAGCAATTCCAAATCTTTATTTGTCGCCGCAATGATACGAACGTCAACAGGTGTTACTTTATAGCTGCCCAGCCGAACCACCGCTTTTTCCTGCAGCACGCGCAGCAAGCGCCCCTGGTTGGCATAGTCCATTTCCGTGACTTCGTCTAAAAAGATTGTCCCACCATGCGCTACCTCGAACAGGCCTGGCTTGCCTTCTTTACTCGCTCCCGTAAATGCGCCGCCGACATAGCCAAACAGTTCGCTTTCAAGGATTTGCGCTGGTAAAGCCGCGCAGTTGATGGCTACGAATGGTTCTTTCGCGCGTTTGCTTGCGTTATGAATGCTTTGCGCAAATAGTTCTTTGCCGGTTCCGGATTCTCCTAATATAAGGATGCTGGAATTTGCTGCGGCATAATCGGTAGCGGTTTCAACGGCTTTCGTTATTTTCGGTCCTGTACCAATGACATCCGCAAAAGTATATTTGGCGTAATGGCCTGAGGCATAGATTTCTTTACGGATCATTGCCTCCATTTGCTGAATCTTGCTGATCTCCTGCAAGGTAATCACGGAGCCGAACGACTTATTGTTAACTAAGATAGGTACGCTATTGCACATGACCTTCGTTCCTTGCACGCTGATTAAACTGTGCGGGTTACCTTCTTTCTCAAAGTTTTCTACGTTGAATTGAGGTAAAACCATTTCGATAGATTGTCCCAAGACGGTTGCCTTATTTACATGAATAAGCTTTTGAGCGACTGGATTAATCGCAGTAATGTTATGATCTTTGTCAATCGTAATAACTCCGTCGCGGGAGTGATCCAAAATAGTGCTAAAAAAACCGTACTTAGCTGATTCGGCTTCCAGGGCGGCTTGAAGCTGCACTGCTTCTTGAGCAGCCTGCAAAAGGCTTTCGCTGCCAAATTTAATCAAAGAGCATGGAATGCCATGACGGCTAGCTGCTGTTACGGCCAAAGCGCCTCCCAAAATAACTTCTGCGCCGTCAGCGATGGCCTCCAAGGTTAGCTTTTCATAATCTTGGCCATAGGCTAAGGCGTAATGACGTATTTCTACGCCGAGTTCTTTGGCTAGAAATTCAATTCCCAGAACCAGTGCTGAATGGGCGACAACAGCAATCCGTTTACCTTTGGCTTTCGCTTCATTGATGGCGCGGATGATATCAAAACCGGTGATCGGGATGGTAACAACAGTAACACCCAATTGAGCCTGTTTAAGAGCCGCCGCGGTGACGGCTCTGGCGGCAACGATCTCAATTCCCTGGTTGATGCGATTTTGAACAAGTTGAACAGCGTCTCTAGGATTGGCTAAAGCGATTTCGATATCAGGATAGTTAGGTGCCAAAACTTCCTTTACATGCGGAATCATCGTTTCGTAGGGAATAAAAAAAAGAATTTTAGACAAATGACGTCACCCCCCGCACTGTAATGCAACAATTTGCAACTTACATATTCTTCTCATTATAGCAAAATCAGCGCTTCGTCTCAAGTTGCAACATGCGATCGTTGGCGATAATCACTGTGCCGCTATGATTTTATGATCAAGCTATGAACGAATTATTGATAATGTTTCCTACATAGTTGATGATAATAGACATAGCCAGTTTGTGCCTTATCCCGTCAAATGCACAAAACTGCAATGAAATGCAACAAACGACTGGTTAAAGTTAGAGACAAGCAATATTTTGGCACACAAACAGCTAATTCTCTCTTTTAAAAAAGCACCCCAAAAGCCTATAACACAAGGAATTTACAAAATAATTTAATGATTTACGTCAATTAGACGGAATTGGCATGACTTATGCAATACTGTTAAGCATAACAGAAAGGATGATGTTAGCATGGACATGAAAAAGGTGTGGCCGAGTAAAGTTACCATTTGTGAGGTTGGTCTGCGTGACGGCCTGCAAAATGAGAAAAAAATACTTAGCGTGGAAGAAAAACTGCAATTGCTGGATATGGCCGTGGACTCTGGTGTAAGAATCATTGAAATTGGCTCTTTCGTTCATCCAAAAGCAGTTCCGCAAATGGCTGACACAGATCAAGTCGTTCAGAAAATGCAAAAGGTTGATGGGGTTGAATACCGGGCATTAGTTGCCAACCTCAAAGGAGTGGAACGCGCTCATGCAGCTGGTTTGAGTAAGGTTAAGCTAACCGTGTCGGCAAGTGAGGCTCACTGCATCAATAATTTTAACAAGACGCCTGTCGAAATGATTGAAGGGTTCGCCAGTTGCATGGAGTTTATCTCTAAGAACAATATGGAAGTATCGGGCGCAATCTCGACTTCGTTTGGATGTCCATTCCAAGGTAAGGTACCAGTTGAACAGGTGGAAAACGCTGTCCGCGGTTTCTTAAAGCTCGGCATTACGGAATTATCTCTGTCAGATACCACAGGTATGGCTAACCCGCGTCAGGTTTATGAATTGGGCAGTTATATGGTAAAGGCTTTTCCCCAGGTTCAGTGGGTATTGCACTTTCATAATACGCGCGACATGGCGTTGGCGAACATTGCTGCCGGCATCGAGGCGGGAGTTAGGACTTTTGACGGCGCCTTCGCCGGATTAGGCGGCTGTCCCTTCGCTCCTGGTGCGTCTGGTAATGTTGCTACCGAAGACGTGGTTCATATGTTGCATGAAATGGGAATCGACACCGGCATTAATTTACTGAAAGCGATGGACACAGCCAGAATGGCCGCTAAGTTAGTAGGGCATGAAGCAGCAAGCGCTGTGCTTAAAGCCGGCCGCTGTGAGGATATTACCAAAGAGAAGGTTCAACATCAAAGCAATAAATAAAGATTATCGTAATAATTATAGGAGGATTTGTTATGGCAGGGTTATTAGAAGGAGTTCGGGTATTGGATGTTTCTACAGTCATTGCGGCACCGTTCGCTGCAGGGTTAATGGCGGATTTTGGCGCAGACGTAATCAAAGTTGAGCAACCCAATGGAGGGGATCCATTCCGCAAGCTTGGGCCTTATTATGGTAACGAAGGATTGCGATGGCCTGCAATGGGTCGCAACAAGCGGTGTGTTACATTAGATTTGCGCAAAGAGGAAGGCAAAAGTCTGTTTCTGCAGCTCGTGTCTCAATGCGATGTGTTAATTGAAAATTTCCGTACCGGTACGCTTGATAAATGGGGGCTGGATGCAGAGACGATTCGCCAGGCGAATCCAAATATTGTAATCACCAGGGTTACCGGTTACGGCCAAACAGGACCGAATGCTCATGTAGCAGGTTTTGGTACTCCCGCCACTGCTTTTTCGGGCATGACATTCATTACCGGTTACAAAGATCGACCGCCTGTTAGTCCGTCATTCTCTTTGGTGGATTACATTACCGGACTTTATGCTGTGATGTCTACCATGATGGCGCTTTATCACCGCGATGCGCTGCATGGTAAAGGACAGGAGATTGATGTCAGTCTCTATGAAGGTATTTTCCGCATGATGGAAATCCTAGTTGCTGAATATCACAAAAACGGACGCATCCGTCAACGCACACCAAAACTTAGTGGTACCTCAAGCCCTGGCGGCACCTATCAGACCAAAGATGAAAAGTGGGTTGTCTTGGTTTGCAGCACAGATCGGACTTATGAATATCTGACCCGGGCCATGCAGCGTCCCGAGCTGTTAACAAATCCGCTCTTCTCAACGATGAAAGCACGGGTGGAGAATGATCCGGCGATAGATGCCATTGTTAGCGAATGGATTGCTTCTTTATGTTATAAGGATTTGAAGGAAATCGTTGACCGCGAGGGTGTTCCCGTTAGCCTGGTATACGATGCAGAAGATATCTTTAATGATCCTCATTATGCAGCTAGAGGAAATATTGTTGAAATGCCTCATCCAACATTAGGTACCATTAAAATGCCTGGCATTACCCCTGTATTCAGTGAAACACCTGGTGAGATTAAGTGGGTTGGTCCGCGACTGGGAGAACACAATCAACAAGTTTACAGTGAATTGCTTGGACTGGATGATGCGCAACTGCAAGAGCTAAAGAGTAAAGAAATCATCTAAACGATGAAAAGATATATAATATCTTCTTAAGCGATCCTGCATGTAACTATTAGGAAATACAGGAGGAACGAGTAATGACCCTATTGGCTACGGTTGGTTTTATCATGGTGGCAGTCTTTATGATTCTAATTATGACAAAGCGGTTACACCCTGTTACTGCGCTAATCCTGGTACCTTTTGTAGTGGCTCTTGGATTTGGGTGGGGTCCACAGTCAGGCAAGTGGATAGTAGCTGGCATTAAACAAGTCGTGCCTACTAGTGTTATGTTGTGCTTTGCTATTCTATACTTTGGAATTTTAATTGATGTTGGTTTTTTTGATCCTCTAGTTAATAGAATCGTAAAATTTGTCAAAGGGGACCCTGCCAAACTTTGTGTTGGTACAGCGATTCTGGCTGCGATTGTTGCACTGGATGGCGATGGAGCTACTACCTATATGGTAACATGTACAGCTTTGTATCCATTGCATAAACGGATGCAGATTAAACCGATGATTCTGCCTGCGTTATGCTTAATGCAAGTTAGTATAATGAATATCCTGCCGTGGGGCGGCCCTTCTGGCCGTGTGCTAATCATAACAGAAACCAGTGTTTCACAACTTTTCGGTGCACTTGGTCCAAGCATGGTCGTCGGCCTCGTTTGGGTGTGTTTGGTGGCTTACTATTGGGGCTTACAGGAAAGAAAGCGCTTAGGCATTATGAATGTTGAAGGAGTAGATTTTTCGGCGCATGCCGGTGAGGACCGCAAAGACAGGCCAGTGCAGTCACAGTATGTACAGTGGCTTAACTTAGGTCTAACATTAGGGCTGATCGTTATGCTCCTGAAAGAAGTCATTCCATTGTCTGCAATGTTTATGATTGCCGCTGCTCTGGCATTGATCATAAACTATCCGAAGGTTAAAGATCAATCAAGAATAATGTCTGAAATTGCTCCCGACTGTTTGAATATCGTTATATTGACATTTGCCGCAGGTGCTTTTGTTGGTATCATGCAGGGTAGCAAAATGATTGATTCTATGGCTAAGGCGATGGTGCTTGCTATTCCAGAATCGTTGGGATCTCACTTAGGCTTTATCTCTAGTTTCTTGAGTATTCCGGGAACCTATTTTCTTACTAATGATGCTTACTATTATGGCGTCCTGCCGATTTTCTTACAAGCAGCTAAAGTATATTCCATTACTCCGGTTGCCATGGGGATTGCCGCTCTTATTGGACAAGGTGTACATCTATTAAGTCCCCTAGTTGCATCCACCTATTTGCTGGTGGGATTGACTAAAGTTGATTATGGCGATTTTCAAAAATTCACGTTAATTCCTTGTCTTTCAATATCAATAGTTATGTTAATTGTTGCGATGATCTTTGGTCACATTACGTTCTAGAGTACTATAACCGTTGCAAAGGCTATGGTATCTGCGCCGAATTCTGACCGAAAGAAGTACTGGCTGTCAACCAACTGGAAAAAGCTCGCGCCACGAGGACGCGAGCTTTTTTATCGGATTTTTCACTTCACTAACTTATTTTCCTGATTACGTCAATAATCGTTCCATCCCTGTATTCGACTAAGCCGACAACATCACCGCCAGCCGGAGCCGGATCTGGCGTTCCTGTAAGCTCATAGGCCAATCGCTGCAAGTCTTCGATAAGCATGAGCGGCAAACCAGAATCCTTCAAGTTACGGATTAAATCTTTGCGGAGGGGATTGATCGCTACTCCCCGGTCGGTCACAACAACATCGACAGTGTCACCAGGTGTGACTATCGTGTGAACGGATTCTCGGATAACCGGGAAGTTCTTGCGCAAAAGCGGCAGAGCAACGATGCAAAGGTTCGAACCAGCTGCCGTATCGGGATGTCCGCCAGGAGCCCCCATCAACTTACCGTTTGAACCGGTTAGCACATTTACGTTGAAGTTGATATCGACTTCAGTTGCACTAAGAATCACAGCATCTACATTGTTTACGATGGGGCTGCCTGTTCCTGGGCTCGCGTAATAGGATGCTGACATTTCCAAATGTCGAGCATTTTTTCGCAGAGATTGAATGGACGCACTATCAAAGCTTTGTGCATCAAATAAGAGGTTGACCAGCCCCTGTTCCATCATTTCGACAAAAACACCAGTAATGCCGCCAACGCCAAACGCTGCAGTGATGCCCTTAGCCCGCATTTTTTCCTGAATAAATTTGGCCGCTGATAAGGAAGCGCCACCGCTACCCAGTTGGAGTGAAAAATTGTTCCGGAAATAGCCGGAATACTCAATAACTGTCGCCGCATATTCAGAGATTAACAACTCTTTCGGGTCTGTGCTGATCCGCAAAGAGCCGGTACTAATGCCTTTTGGATCGCCAATCGAATCCAACTTAACAATAAAGTCAACCTGTGTTTGCGGAATGCTAATACGCTGAAGCGGATGGGGAACCAGATTATCGGTAATGGCCACCACTTTGTCAGCGCAAGCAGCGTCTACGATGGCGTAGCCAAGTGATCCGCACGCCGCGGGGCCATCAACACCGTTGATATTTCCGTATGTGTCACAGGTCGGTGCGCCGATAAACGCAACATCGATGGGGAGTTCACCCGACTCGATCGCTCTGGCCCGGCCACCGTGGGTTCGAATCATGACTGGTTGTGGTAGTTTCCCGGCCGAGACAAATTTGCCGATTTCACCCCGTATGCCGCTGGTATCAATAGCGACAATGACCCCAGACTCAATGTGTGGCATAATGGCATCTTGGACAGCGCTTAGTGAGCTGGCGGATAGTTTCAACCCGCGTATTCCCTTGCGAGCAATCGCATCAATGACCAGTTTCATGACATAGTCGCCATTCCGCAGGTGGTGATGGAAAGAGATTGTCATCCCATCCCGTAACCCGACCGCGTCGATGGCTTCGTCGATGGATTTGAGAAGTTTCTCCGAGGCTGAGACATCGACACCCTTACCACCGCTGGATTGGCGAGAGGGAATACACGTCCACGGCCCCTGGTAGGGAGAAACTTTGCAGCCAGCGACAAATTCAGGAATGTCACGACCAACAGCATTTTTCATTAGATGGTACCTTCCTTTGCTTATTCCGTCTTTCGTACCGGAGCGATAGTGAGCGCGACTGCTTCTCTCGCCGCTTTCTTTTTCAATTCAAATTTTTCGATCATTGCATGTCGTGCAAAGACTTGTTTAGCTCTGTCGTAGTGGACATAATCAATCATTTTTCCCTCAAATGTGGTAGATGCTCTGCCTATTGCCAGAGCGGCCTCAAAGGCAGCCATCACTTGTTTGGAGCGCTCGATCTCCGCTGGACTGGGCGAAAATGCTTTGTTCAAGATCTCTACATTACCGGGATGAATGCAACTGGCGCCAGTATAGCCATGTTTATAGGCAAGTACAGCGCTTTTTTCAAAAGCGTTAGTGTCGCCATAGTTGGCCAGACTGCCGATTAAGCCGAGCGGCGCTTTTCCATGTGCACGGGCAGTAAGCACAAGCTGCATACGAGGGACTAATAAGGCGTGATACGTATCCTCTGTTTCTACCATGCCAGTTTCCCGCAAGAAATCTTCATTGCCAATGGTAACTGTGTCAATTCGCTCACTGGCCTGGGCAATTTCATTCAAGTTAACATAGCCTTTACAGGATTCGATCAGTACGGATATCTTGATCTGACCGGCAGGGATGCCTCTCTTTTGTTCTAACTCAGCGATCTGCTGTTCAATGGCTTGAACTTCAGCGGCACTTTCTACTTTCGGAACAATAATGCCTTCTACTCCCGGCCAGATAGCAGCCTCAATATCACTGTTGAGTAACTCTCCCGTGTTGTTGACCCTGACAAATACATCGCTGCCGCCTTTGCCGACAACCGGAATCAACTCTTTAATCAGTGCTCGCGTAGCCAGCTTTTCCGCTTGTGGAATGCTGTCTTCCAGATCGAGGACAACGGCATCGGCGTTCCGCAAATAGGCCTTTTCAACAAACTTTGGCGCATTGGCCGGCATGATTAATCTTGATCTACGAACAGTGTCTTTCGTGTAATTGACTGTCATTACTTAAACCCTCCTGGTTCTATTAAGGAGCTACTAATCGCCCATTTCCCATCCGTTTATATAGCCTTGGACAAATCCAATCAGTCCAGTTACTGTTGCAATTATGAAGGCAGGCTTACCTAGAGCTTTTGATATATTTATCGCGAGCGCCCCATTAGCGACAATTATGCCATAAAATTGGACAGCAACAATAATTGTACCTAGTGCCATAAAGCCGAAAACGCCGCAAACAAACAATACACTTAGTATCTTTTTCAGCAATTCCATGTCTTTTCCCCCTACATTACCATAGTTGGCAGTATTCCCAATGCAATAAGAACGCCTATAATCAGGATGGGTATAACGTAATATGCGATCAATGGTAAGAATGTTTTAACAGGGTCTACATTGGCAATGCCGCATGCAATAAAAATGGGTGCCGCTCCGGGAGGCGTAGCTCCTTCAGTGGAAGAAAAAATCAGGATAACGGCTGCGGCTGTAGCCGGGTCTACTCCGGCATAGGTGAGTGCAGAGAAGGAAACTGAGCCAATTGCTACAACTGTTGCAGTTGATGTCAGCGGACCGCCAATTAACGTTACCAGAATGCCAACCAGAATGATCATCATGATTGGTGAAAGATTGAGCGCCTGCAAAATTGACATCATGTCTTTTGCGAGGCCTAGATCAGTCATCACATCGCCAGCAGCAAACGCAAAAAACAAAGTTGCACCGACGACGACGTAACGCTTCGCAGAAGATTGAACCAGGTTATATAACCCAGCGGCTGTTTTCGGCAAATACTTCCGACCTTCGAAGAAAGCGATCCAGCTAATTAACACGGGAATCCAAACTATGATCGAAATACTTTTCAAGCCTTTTGGGCCAAAGCTCTTTATCGCCTCTAAGTAATCCGCAACCGGCCCAATTGTCAGGCCGACAGGGAGCAGGATTCCTACGAATATCAGCAATGATGTCCAACCATCACGCAAAGTTTGCGCAAGCGGTTTTAGCATTTCCGGCGGCAGTGGTTGAATATTGTACTTATAAACGAACCAACGTACTAAAATCAGACGATACAGCAGAGTCCACAATCCGCCTGTCAGAAGAGCGATATATAGGGAGCCGGTGGTGACTTTCGCGGCGACGACCCCCAGACCCAGCAGCAGAAACATTGATGAGCATGGCGGCAATGCAATGCCTAGGCCGGCGTTGCCGGCGACCATTGTAGCGCTTAACTTCGAGGACCAGTTGGATTTAACCATCCAAGGGATTGTTACCGCACCGACTGACGCGGCATTGCCGGAGCCAGACCCGGAAATCAGCCCCATTAGGGCGCTCGCCAACGTCGAGATATAACCGGCACCGCCAGCAACCCTGCCTAAAGTTGAATTAAGAATATCTACCATTCGGTTTACCAGTCCGGTCTTTGTCATAACAAAAGCCATGAATACAAAGGCGAGCGCCGCATATACGGTTTCCTGTGTGGCCGCAAAAATTATACTTTTAGTTGCTAAATCAAAAAACTTACTTCCGCCAAACAGCAGGACGGCTACCCAACCCGCTATCATAGCCTCGCCGATATTTCGCTTTAGACCTGCGTTCCAAACAATAATCGTAATGATGTACGCTAGTAATGACCAAATACTTAGTCCCATTCTGTTGCCTCCATTTCATCTATTTCGGTTTGACTAAGGAGATATGTGAAACATGTTTCGTGCCAATAATACAGTTAATTCAGAAAAATAAAAAATATATAAAATTGATATCAACCATCAGAAATAAGTATTTCATCGATTTGCCGTAACATTAAGAAATCCTATAACCCTTGCAGGCTATAGGATTTCTTGAAAAAATAGCATATTCGCCGTCTACAATAAATGATTAAAATCTACGGTTTTAGCAAAGTTCACAAACAAGTTTACCATCTTCAATTCCAGTATTTCCGTTTGATAAAGCATTATTGTTTTTCTTAATATAGGGTTACCTGCTTTATCGGTTATCGGAATCTGATGTAAAGGCTCAACATCATAAAAAATCGTGCTGGGCAATATTCCATAACCTAAGCCGTTTACGACCATGGCTTTACAGATATCCAGTTGACCAACCGTCATGCTAATTCTCGGTGGTCGTGAAAAATTCTCACTCCACCAGGTATTGAGGAATGTCTTATATGAAGTATCGGTATGATAATCAATTCGCGCTAGCTGGGGAAGATCTTTAAGACTAATTTCTTTTTTCGAGGCAATGCATAGTGGCTCCTCATGTAAAATATGCTTTTCACCGTTCCAACTATTGTCTGTTCGGACAAACCCCACCTGTACGTCTTGGTTATATAATAGACTGCAGATATCACGACTCCAGGCATTAATGACATCAAACTCAACATTTGGATATCGTTCTTTAAAAAGTCCGAGCAGCCGGGGCAGCTTAAACTTAGCTAGATAATTAGGAGCAGCCAATCGTAGTGTTCCTCTTATCTCGGCGCTCATATTAACAACTTGTTCTTTTATATGACGAATATTTGTTAGCATATCTTGAGCGCGTTGCGCCAGGTAATCACCCTCGGGTGTGAAATGAATACCTCTGCTGCCACGATAGATCATTTTAACGCCGAATTCATCTTCTATGTGGCGTATGCGAGCAGTAAGTGAGGGCTGAGAGATGAATAATGCTTGCGCTGTTTTCGTGACATTTTTATTCTCCTGCAACACTTTGATGATTAACCAATCTCGGTCTTCCATTAAAACCTCCCAATGCAGCAGTTAGTCACACACTGCTTGTCAAACAGAATATTCGATGAATGTATGTCTATTCCTGCAGGTATCGTGTCAAGGGAAGTTATAGCCGTAATAATCGGTGCTCCGCCTCCTGCTGCCAGTCTGCAGGATTTTTTGTCTCTTGATGGAACTAAGTCCATGTGTAAGTAAAATAGCAGAGGAACTGACGGCAAAGGAGGTTAGCTTGTGAGCATCAATTGGTCTTTGGTCCTTGATATTAGCAGAAATGTGGCGCTCATCGGCATTTGTGCTTATCTGACAACCCGGCTGCCCGCAATTCGTAGGGCGTTGGCACAGTTAGAGTTTCGTTTACGAGATAAGCTAGTCTTGGCGCTGGTCTTTGGCCTCTTTTCTGCTGTTGGCAACTGGATGGGCATTCCGGTCATGGGCTCGATGGCAAACACGCGAATTGTCGGTCCGATTGCCGGCGGCTTAATTGGCGGCCCGCTCGTCGGCATTGGTGCAGGAATTATCGGTGCGATCCCTCGCTATTTTATGGGCGGATATACCATGTGGGCTTCGGTTCTTGCTAATATCATCGCCGGTGTGGTCAGTGGAATGGCATACCGATTCTTGGGCTTTCGGAGGCTTGAGGTGAAGTCGGCTTTATGCACCGGCTTTGTATGCGAACTGATCCTAAAAGGCATGGTTCTGGCTCTTTCAAAACCGTTTGAACAAGCTTGGGAGCTAGAAAAAATTATCGGCGTGCCAACAGTTATCGCTAATTCTTTAGCCGTTGGCTTATTTGTCTATATCATACATGATGTGTTTCAGGAGCAGAAGAAGGTTCAAGCTCAGTCAGCGCAGCAGGCGATGCGGATGATTCAACAGACGACAGAATTTCTACGTGAGGGCTTCAATGAAAAAACGGCTTTAGCGGTTGTCCACATTCTGCTGGAAGAGACCAAAGCCGCCGCAATCGCGATCACCGATACCGAAAAGGTGATTGCTTTTGTTGGGGTAGGCGCCGATCATCATGTCGTCGGCTCTCCTATCGTCACCCGGGTTACACAACAGGCTCTGCAAACGCAGCAAACCGTTATTGTTAATAAACCGGGAGATATAGCCTGTCCGCACCCGGGTTGTCAGATTACCGCAATGATCGATGCGCCGATAGTAGTCGATGGACAACTTTCGGGTTCATTGAAGCTTTGTAAAATAAACTACGAGACGATCACCCCGTATGAAGCGGAAGTTGAGTATCGGATGCTAAAAGCTCAGGTCAATCCTCACTTTCTATTTAACACACTTGGGGCAGTCCGCTCCCTTATCCGGATTAGTCCAGAACTTGCCCGAGCCTGCGTTAAGGACTTATCCGATTTACTGCGGCGCGCGCTCGAACATGGCGAAGCGATGGTTTCTCTACGCGAGGAGATGGAGTTGGTTCACGCTTATGTGCGATTGGAAAAGGCTCGTTTTGGCGAACGAATCCGCCTGGAAGAATTCTTTGCTGATACGGCGTTAAATTGTAAAGTGCCGGTTTTCACACTGCAACCCCTGGTCGAAAACGCCATAAGACACGGCTTATCTCCCAAGATAGAGGGCGGTCTTCTTACTATTCGCATTTTGCGCGAGGATCATCATTTGTTCATCGAAATCGAAGATGATGGAGTGGGCATTTCTGCCGACAGATTGACTGATATCGCCCGCTTTGATGGTTCTTCCACTAAACATACATCTGGCGCTGGCATTGGGCTGAACAATGTGCATATGCGTTTGCGTTTGGCGTTCGGTTCGAACTACGGGTTAAACATTACCAGTCAAGAAGGCCAGGGCACGCGCATTCGCGCCCTGATTCCAGATGGGCAGGCGAAGGAGGAATCGGCTTGAGCAAGCTGAGAGCGCTTATTGTTGATGACGAACTCTTAATTTGCGATGAACTGCGCTGCGTCTTAGAAACTATCCAGGATATTGAAGTGCAGGGGATTGCGTATAATGCCCAAGACGCCGCGAGAATAGTAGCGGCAAAGCAGGTTGATGTTGTGTTTCTTGATATTCACATGCCTGGCATGAGTGGTCTCGAATTGGCAAAAAAGCTGTCAAGCGCACCACGTCCTCCGCTTATCGTTTTCGTAACCGCATATAGCGATTTCGCCGTTGATGCCTTTGGCGTCGATGCGGTGGATTATATTTTGAAACCTTTTGACGAGAATGATATTGCTCGTGTCTTAAAGAAAGTCCGACTCTGGCGGCAGGCCAGGTCTCAGCCTCAGGCGCCTCGCGCTTACGCCGCAGTTCGCAAATTATGCGTCGTGGCTGGCGATCGCCTTGAAGTCATTGACGTTAGCCGGATTCAGCTCATTCAGGCGGACGACCGGCAGGTTTTTCTCCGCACGGTGGAAGGACAGACATTTGGGGTGCGGCGGAGGCTTCATGAATTGGAAGAAATGCTTGACCCAAAAGATTTTTATCGCTGTCACCGTAATTATATCGTGAATGTGAATCAAATCCGGCAAATTGCTAACTGGTTTAATCGCGGCTATCTGCTAATTATGAAAGATCCGCCGTCAGAAATTCCCGTCGGGCGAGTATACGCATCTAAACTAAAAGAATATTTACCGGTATAGTATTTGTCTGAACATTCGTGCTTCTAGAGAGCGGTTCATACGTAGTTTTCTGTTGTTGGGATGAAATTGCTTTAATATTCTTCCCTTTCTGCCATATG
Organism: Anaerosporomusa subterranea; assembly: GCF_001611555.1. Classification (NCBI taxonomy): domain Bacteria; kingdom Bacillati; phylum Bacillota; class Negativicutes; family Acetonemataceae; genus Anaerosporomusa; species Anaerosporomusa subterranea. The sequence goes on along the minus strand of NZ_LSGP01000020.1, from coordinate 27,830 downwards.
CTGTATATAGAACATATGGGAGGAGGGATATTCTTGTGACTTTCGAACAATGGGGCAAAAAGTACGGTTTTGTTCTATCAGTCGTGGTTTTCTTTCTCATCTGGGCTTTGCCCACGCCAGTCGGCATGAAGGTGGTTCAACACAAACTGCTGGCCATATTCGGCGGGGCAATAATCATGTGGATTACCATCGGAGTCAACTTCGCGGTCAGCACCTTTATAACCACTGTATTATTGTATTTTTGGGTAGGTAACGCGACCAGCGCGGTGGCGAAAGACGGAAGTCTTATTCACAACGCTGCCTTTGCACTCAGCGGCTTTGGCTCATCTTCTTTGTGGCTTTTGATTACTGGCTTTGTTATTTCAATAGCCATGACCCGAACTGGAGTTGCCAAAAGAATTGCCTTATTGATCATGAAGAGTCTCGGCCGCACACCAGCTGGCGCAATCGCCGCATCAATGATGGCCAACTTTGCGATTGCTCCGTTGACTCCTTCGAATACGGCGCGGACGGCGGCCATGTTACCTATTGTTGAAGGGATAGCGGCAGCATATGAGGCTAAACCGGGTAAATCCAACTTCGGTAAAGCGCTAGCGTTATCAGCAACCTTTACTTCGAATATCACCGGTTCCGCTTTCATGACAGGCACCATCCCCAATCCGGTCGCTATCGGCCTCATCGCAGCGGCGGCAGGCGGGACTGCCTTTACCACCTGGAGCTATTGGGCTTTAGCAGCTGTTCCCACCAATATTGTCATTCTGGCTGCCACCCTTTGGCTATGCCTCAAACTTTATCCACCTGAAGTGAAAAGCCTTCCCGGCGGTCTTACCTATGTTGATCAGCAATTGGCGGAAATGGGCCCAATTACTCTTCCAGAGAAAAAAGCCATTGCCTATTTTGCTTTGGCGCTGATCCTTTGGTCCACAGACGCCATTCACAAATTTGATTCAAGCATGGTCGCCTTTTTTGTCGCACTGCTCATCTTTATGCCAAAAATCGGCGTGCTCGAATGGCGGGATACAGAAAAATCATTGCCGTGGGAATTGTTTGTGTATTTTGGTGGTGTGCTAACCCTCAGTGGCGTATTAATGCAAACGAAATCATTTGAATGGCTAATTAAAACTGGTATGGCCGCGCTCGGACTGGAGTCTATGGGGATGATGCCGTTACTGATCATCTTGCTTGGATTCTCTATCTTTAGCCATGCAATCTGGTCGACTACAACCGCAATGACCGGCGTCATGATGCCTATTTACATCGGTCTGGCGCAGGCTCTCGGTTTTCCTATCATCAGCTTCTGTATGCCTCTTGCGCTCATGATGGCTTATGCGCTATTCCTGCCGTTCAACACGATGGGTAACATCATTATGTTCGGGACCGGTTACTACACTGTTACCGAGCAGGTTAAAGCCTCAATCCTGCTTGGCCTAATTATCTGGGGGCTATGGATTGTCACTGCATTCACTTGGTGGCAATGGATCGGACTGCTGTAACAGAAGTCATATATGGATAATTTGCACCAGACTATCTAAAGGAGGTTTTTTCATGGACAAGATTGATGTCATTATCATTGGCGCAGGCGTAGTTGGTTTGTCGACTGCCGCTGAACTTTGCCGCAAGTTTCCGGATGCTTGTATTGGTGTCCTAGACAAAGAGCAACAATTTGGCTGGCATACCTCCAGCCGCAACAGCGAAGTTATCCATGGTGGCATGTACTATCCGACTGGCTCGTTAAAAGCAAAGCTGTGTGTGGAGGGGCGTCCTCTGCTATATGAGTTCTGCGAGCAGCATCAGATTCCGCATCAGCGAATCGGCAAGCTTATTATCGCCCGTGAAGAAAGCGAAATCGCAGCCATCGAGGGCATAGCCAAACAAGGCGCTATCAATGGCGTTGATGATCTCGTTTTAATTGACAAAGCCAAAGTCATGCAAATGGAACCCCACATCAAAGCCGTGGCAGCTATTCACTCACCATCTACTGGCATCATTGACAGCCACAAATTAATGGCAAAATTTGAAGCAATGATTCAGTCCAACGATAACGCGTTTATCGGCTATAAGCATGAGGTCATAGGCGTCGAATTCACTGGGACGGAATATATCGTCACATACCGAGGACCGGACGGAAAAACCGACCAGCTAGCTTGCGACTGGCTGATTAATTGCGCCGGACTATGGTCTGATGTGGTGTCTGGTTGGCTGGGCATTGATGTCGAAAAGGAAGGCTACAAGGTCTATTGGGTTAAAGGTGAGTACTTCTCTATTTCCGCCTCCAAATCAAAACTATTGAATCATCTGGTCTATCCGCCACCCTTAAAAGCGCTAAAAGGACTTGGTATTCATGTCACCAAGAGCATGGATGGCCGGGCGCGTCTTGGCCCCAGCGCGTTTTATGTTGATGGCATTAATTACGATGTCGACCCAGATCACGGAAATGAGTTCTACACCGCTGCCAGCCTCTACCTTCCCTTTGTTGGACGTGACGATGTGGCGCCAGATATGGCCGGCATCCGTCCGAAGATCCAAGCTCCGACCGATCCGGTTAAGGATTTCGTCATTCGCCATGAAACTGACAAAGGCTTGCCAGGCTTTATCAACCTGGTTGGCATAGAATCCCCTGGTTTGACAGCCGCCATCGCTATCGGGCGTATGGCAGCCGGATGGGTAGAAGTAAAATAAGAAGAAGCTCGCGTTACGGCGCGAGCTTCTTTTTATTTTGTTATTCCCGGCAGCCCCTTATACGGTTCAGTGTGAATCAACGCCTGAATAGTAGGATTAATTTCTTCTTTTAGTTTTTCTTCGATCTGATGCACAAGCTCGTGAGCCTCCTCTATGCTCATCAACGGATCAATTTCGATATGCATATCAATGAACAGGGCGCTTTCGCTGCCCCGGCTTCGTATTCCGTGGACATCCTTCACTTGCGAAAAGGTCATCGTGACACTTTCAATCAAAACTAAATCTACCGCAGCCCTGTCTACTAGTATATCGCTGGTAGACTTTATGATTTCGAGTGCGGCGTGGGCGATAAAGCCGGCGACAATGATTGAGGCTATCGGGTCAAGCAACGGCGGCGCTCCTAGTTTAATGCCGAGTAACGTCAGCAATACTCCCAGCGAAACATAGATATCACTTCGCGTATGCAAGGAATCTGCAATTAAGATATAACTGTTCAGACGCTGGCCCTGCCTGTATTCATATACGCTAACAATAACATTGATAACCAGGGTTGCGACCAGTGCTGCAATGGTGTCGGCGCCGAATTGCGGGGTAACAGGCTCGAGGATCTTAGCAATTGCCTCCAGTATGATGTTAGTTGTGATCACTAGCAGCATGCCACCAATGAACAGACCGGTAAGGAATTCAAATTTTTTATGTCCATAGGGGTGGTCTGAATCGACTGGCTTAGCGGCGAAAGCAATACCAATTAGTCCGACAACATTCGATACGCCGTCGGTTAAAGAATGATAGCCGTCTGCCGTCATGCTGGTGCTTTGAATGCTATTGCCGATGAATATTTTTGTTACCGCGACAAGCAAATTGGCGGCAAGAATCAGCCAGAGCACTTTCTTCACTTGTCTTACGGAGTTCTGAGGCATGTTTGCTCCCTCCTTGGCATATAAAAAAGCCATGACACAATCATAAAAGACTGTCCCATGGTTTCAACCATTGCCCTATAAGGCCCAATCGCCCGACTTGAGTCGTGACGATCTGACGAGTTATCTATTAAGCTAGATAGTTCGTTTATACCATATATCATAGCATATGCACGAGCACATGTAAACGCTATGGGGATTTCAACGATACTGCCAGTGGCAGAGCCTTCTTTCCAGCCAATCAATAGTAACAAATAGCATCAGGCCGATACAGCTTAAGACAATAATACCTGAATACATTTCTAAATAGTTCACCCGCATCCAGGCATCCATAATGAAAAATCCCATTCCATATTCTGTGCCAAAGGTTTCTGTGAAGAACAGGACCGATATGGCGGTGGCCATGGCAATGCGCAAGGCGGTGAGAAACTTTGGCAGTGAAGCCGGGATGAGAATTTCGCGCAGTATATCGGCAAAACCTGCACCGAGAGAGTACAAGGGATAATAGGTTTCTTTGGGGATGCTTTTAACACTGTCTCTTACCGCGACAATGACTTGAAAGATAATGATCAAGAAGATCATGAAGATTTTTGACAAGTCGCCTAGGCCAAATAGTAGCATGATTATTGGAAGCAGAGCAATTTTGGGGATCGGATAGCTGAGGTAGATAATCGGCGATAACGCCTTGTCCCAGCGGCTAAAGTAGCCCATGCACAGTCCAATGGGGATGCCAATAATGACTGACAAGATAACCCCGGCAGCAATGCGCCACAGGCTAAAAAGGCTGTGAACAGCGATGTGAGAATAGAAGATCTGCGACAGCGTCAGCATGACAGTGGCGGGTGAAGGGATAATGGGTAGCTTCAGCATGCTGGCGACAGCCTGCCATAGAACCAGAAACATCACAAAACCATATAAATATGCCCTGATGCCCTTTGCTGTCATAGTGTCCACTCCTCCTTCAACTTCTTCCGCAACTCAAGACACAATTGAAAGAAGTCACGGCTAGAACGGATGTCTGACACGCCAAATAAGGGATTTTCGATGACTGTGTTAAGGAATCCAGGCCTGCCGGTGAGAATCACGATTTTTCGGCCGAGATAAACGGCTTCCTCTACATGGTGGGTAACGAGAACGGTAGAAACCGGACGTTGCCGCCAGGCATTGAGGAATACAGCCTGTATTTCCTCCCGGGTGATGGCATCAAGGGCGGAAAATGGCTCATCCATCAGCAGCAAATCAGGCTTTAAAAGAAAGGAACGGGCTAAGGCAACCCGTTGTTGCTGACCGCCACTCAATTCACCCGGATAGCGGTTTTCTAGCCCTTTCAGGCCTAGTTGCTGCAGCAGGACTGATAGAGCCTCTGTATCATCTGCAGCCTGCCTGCTCTTGATTTTCACCCCAAGCAGGATATTCTGCGCAACATTTTTCCAAGGTAACAGGCCGTAATTTTGCGGAATGAAGCCAATCCTTTGTTGGTGGGGCGTAATTGGCTGGCCGTTAATTGCTACCGCACCGCTGAAATCGGTAATGATGCCTGCCAACACCCGTAGCAGGGTGGATTTGCCGCAACCGGAAGGGCCGACAATGGCACAGGTCTCCCCCCCTGCCAGCTCAAGCGAAATATGCCGCAATGCTTCATATTGTTCGGGTGCTAATCCATAGCTCACAGACAAGTTCTTGATTGTGATCATATTAGATTACCGGACAAAGCCAGTGTCAACTAAGTCTTGATATGTATAGGCTTTTTTGATTAATTGCTTGGTCTGCAGCCACTCTACCACTGATTCGATTTCTTTCGGTGCAGGCGCTGTTGCTTTGGTATAAGCAGGCAATACAATATTGCCCTTTACTTCCTTCGGGAAGCCGCCTTTTTCAATCAGCAGATCAATATAGTTTGCCGCTGGTTCACGTGACAGGTAGTCAACTGCTTTATTGTAGGCCTGGTACATGGCCTGGATTTCTTTGCTCTTTTCTTTGGTCGACTTGGCGGTAAACAACAAGACGCCGGGATTTACTCCGAGTTTGTCAGAACTATTAAGAATCTTAGCACCGTTATTGACAGCGATAGTGGCTAACGGCTCTGGCAGCGTGGCGGCAGCAATCTTGCCATTCTTTAGCATTTCCAAGCGGGCAGGCATCTGGGGAATGATTGCTTTATTAATATCGCCTGAGGTTAACCCAGCCTCTGTCAGCATCTTATCTGTCACATATTCGATAATTGTATTCTTGGAAATCCCGACATCCTTGCCTTTTAGGTCTTTAATTGAGGCGGCGCTGACATCTTTGTGGATAATCAATTTGTAGCTGCCGTTGGTTAGTGAAGTAATGACTGTGCTAAAACCGCCTTCTTTAGCAAACGCTGCAGCTAATATGTCAGAAACCGCGCCGTCCAGATTGCCGCTTTGCAGGGCGCTATCGCGGTCCATGGCGCTTTTAAACGACTGTAGCTTGACTGTTAGTCCCTGTTCGCGAAAGAATCCCTTCTCTTGGGCGATAATAAACGGAATCGAATCAACGTCTGGCAGAATTCCCAGGGTAATCGTCTGTAGTTGCTCAGGCTTTTGCACAGTCGTGTCGTTCTTGTTTACCGAGCAGGCGGCAAGTACAAATGTTGCGGTAATGACTAAGCAGATAGTTAACAGCTTTTTCACGAAAGATCCTCCATTCAAGTTAACCCGCATTATATGTCTAAATGAGGGTTCGCTCTGCAGCGAGGCTAATCCTGCAAAAAAAGAATCGCGAAAAACATCCTTGTTCTAAACACGGTGGGATTAAACTAAAGATTATGACGGTTTCTAACGATACTATAATGAGGGATATTTTCTAAGGAGGATGATACTATGGATATGATGATTAATAGAATAATTCCGGTTCAAAAAGTGTTGTCTATCTCTAGACGCAACTCCCAGTTATCCCAAGACCGAAGAAAGAAAAAAGAGCAGGATTCCGCCGGAACCAAGTTTACGCCAATTGAAAAGGGAAAACTAAATACAAATAAAAGAAATGCGTAGCAGCGGCTTCAATAGCTTAGACAACAAGCGACAGGAACACATCTGACAAGTATGTGTTCCTGTCGCTTGTTGTTATAAATAATGAACTGCCGGGTTTATCGTATTCGATGACGGCCGTTTGTCTTTGTATATTCGTTTGCACTGTGAAAATTCCTGTAACTGTCGGGAGCTGCTTCGCAATTGGAACGCTAGGCTCTCGACATAGCGAATTTTCCGATGGGAAACTGTCTTCTAGAGGCCATCCTCTATGAGTGGGGAGCGGATTTGTCCGATTATGTTGACAAGATGTTATTGAATATGGGCAAATATGGTAGTACAATGATGCTGCGAGATACTGTTCCGCCGGACATTGTTCCAATGGAGGTGGTTGTTTTTTTGTTTGGACCTAACCGGCTGGGAGATCTGGGAGACAAGATCATAAAGGGAGATGAGATTTTATGCAGGGAAAGGAAACTCAATCCACTCAAATTAGTTGGGTAAGTTATGCAGCATTTTTATTTGCTATTGTATTTTTCTCAGGCGTATTTGCCTCAGCCAAAGACTGGACACAGGTTCTGGACTTTAGTGTACTTAATGGTGCATATGGAAAGATTACCGGCGAGGCTGGCAAGATATTTACTTTCCGCGGAACCGGTGGCGGTGGGGCGCGCGATGGCTTTATGTTTTCGCTGGAACTGATGCCTCCAGTCATCTTCGCGCTGGGCGTTATCGCTGTTGTCGACGGTCTGGGCGGATTGCGGGTAGCGCAGAAATTGATGACTCCGTTGCTAAAGCCGCTACTGGGTATTCCCGGGGTCTGCGGTCTGGCGCTAATCGCCAACCTTCAAAGCACTGATGCTGGTGCAGGCATGATCAAGGAATTGGTGGAGCGCGGCGAGATCACTGACAACGAGCGCACCATCTTCGCAACTTATCAAATCAGCGCCAGTGCGACGGTTACTAACTACTTCTCTTCTGGCGTTGCTCTGTTTGGCTTCATCACTGTGCCCATTCTGTTGCCATTAGTGATGATGTTTTTCTTTAAAATACTGGGCGCAAATATGGTTCGGTTCTACATTAAGGCCATGCAGAAGCGTGAGACAGTAAATACCATAGGGGTAGGGAAATAGGAGGTGGCGACTATGTCAACAACAAATGTAACTGTCAAGAAGAATGTACTCGATATGTTTGTCGATGGAGCCCGGCGTGGCTTCAACATTGCCACCACAAACTTACTGCCCAATGTGGTGATGGCGTTTATCTTTATTAAGGCATTGCAGGTATCAGGTCTGTTGGATCTCATCGGCAGGGCATTTGGCCCCATCATGGCGCTTTGGGGTATGCCTGGCCAGGCGGCAACAGTGCTGGTAGCGGCCTTTATGAGCATGGGCGGCGGTGTTGGCGTTGCTGCCAGTCTGTACACAACAGGAATATTAACTCCGGCAGATGTTACCGCTTTGCTGCCGGCAATTTACATCATGGGCAATCCGGTGCAAAATGTAGGTCGCTGCCTGGGAACGGCGGAAGTTGATACAAAATACTACACAGGGATTACTCTCATTTGTGTAATCAATTCACTGCTTTGCATGTGGGTAATGAAGGCTTTGATGATGTTCTTTTAGGGATTAGGCTCTGCATACTCCGCGGTTACGTATTCTTTGGTTTTAGGGAGGCTAGGCTGATGTTGTTCACTCTGTTAAAAAACTGTGACGTCTATACGCCAGAGCATATAGGCCATAATGACATACTGATTATCGGGGACAGGATTGCCAGAATCGCGCCCCGGATTGACATTTGCAGCGGCGTATTTCAGGTTGAATTTATCGACGTTGAAGGCAGAAAGGTTGTTCCGGGGTTCATTGATCCACATGTTCACATGATCGGCGGCGGTGGTGAGGCGGGCTTTTACAGCCGGGTTCCTGAAATCATGCTGTCAGGGATAATTAGCTCAGGCATTACGACCCTGGTGGGAGTCCTGGGAACTGATGGCACGACAAGACATTTGGAGTCACTGCTAGCCAAGGCCAGAGGACTGGAGACCGAGGGCGTTACAACCTATATGTTCACAGGCTCGTATGAACTGCCGCCTTTGAACATAACCGGCAGTGTTAGACGCGATATCATTATCATTGATAAAATCGTCGGCGTTGGCGAGGTGGCGGTGTCTGATCACCGTTCCTCCGAACCCACAGTCCAGGAACTAAAACGATTGGCGACTGAAGCCCGCCTCGGCGGCATGCTCAGCGGTAAGCCAGGGATCGCCCACTTCCATATGGGCAGCGGTAAAGATGGTCTGAGTAAGATCGTTGAAGCCGTCGAAACCAGTGAAATTCCCGCTCGGCATTTTTACCCGACTCATATTAATCGGAAACGGGAGTTGCTGGACGAGGCAATGGAGTTTGCCAAGCTTGGCGGCTATATTGATATGACGGCAGGCGTCAGTCCGCAAAATGGATTTACCGGAACGGTCAAACCCAGTCGGGCTGTGATCGAATGCCTGGATAAGGGAGTTCCGCTCAACCGGATAACCATGAGCTCTGACGGTAACGGTAGCATGGCTGTGTACAACGAGGCAGGGAAAGTAGAGCGCCTCCTGGTCACTACTCTTGACTCGATTCATAAAGAATTTAAGGATCTGGTGTTGCAGGATGGCCTTGACCTGACCCGGGCATTACATACGGTTTCTACAAATACTGCAGCTTTGCTCGGTCTGTATCCACTGAAGGGAGCCATTGCGATTGACAGCCATGCAGACCTAGTTGTGCTAAATGATAAGCTGGACGTTGACATGGTTTTTGCTAAGGGTGTTAGGATGATGGAAAATGGCGTAGTCATCAAGAAGGGAACGTTTGAGTAATCTATTACAGGCAATAGTAAAAAGAAACAGGAAGAAGCCGTCAGGGTATTCTTCCTGTTTCTTTTTACTCAATGAAAGAATAATGAGACTTTTAGGACTTTTGTACTGGTTAATTATGGAGGAATTTGAAAAATAATGGCGAAAGAAGGTAAAAGCGGTAAAGAAAGAATAGTGACACATCCATCGTTATGTTTGCAGCGCTGGAGGGGGACTGCTTGTGAGCCACCGAACTATACAGATTGATAAACTTATTGCGGGAATGGTTGTTTCACAACCGGTTCTTTCTGGTGACGGACAGGTTCTATTAGAGCAAGGCACGATGCTGACCGGCGACATGATTCGATATTTACGGTCGTGGCGGGTCCCACTAGTGGATGTAGTCGTGCCGAAAAAGAATTGGTTGGAGAAACCGGTTCTTAGCGAAGTTTATACTGAAACTCTGGAGATCATTAGTCAGACCTTTGAGAAGGTGAGATTATTTCATGAGGTTCCAGTTGATGAATGCAAAGAATTAGTCGGGAAATATATAGAAATCATGATTGATATCCCTGGTGTGGTGAATAGTCTGCATCGAGTCAAAGGACACAGCGAGTATACGTACAGGCACTCACTGAACGTATCAATTATTGCTGGCCTTCTGGGTAAATGGTTAGGCTATAAGGGCCAAGAACTGCAGGATATCATGCTCGCCGGACTGTTGCACGATGTTGGCAAAGCCTTTATTTCTAAGAGTATTTTGGATAAACCAGCCAAGCTAACAGACGAAGAAATAGATATTATGCGCAGGCACTCGCTACAAGGATATCAATTGATCGATCGCTCAGATGGCGTTTCAATTGCAGTTAAACTTGCCATCCTGCAGCACCATGAACGCGATGACGGCAGTGGCTACCCGTTAGGTCTGCATTGCACCAATATCAGCGAGTACGGTAAAATTATCGCCATTGCTGACCTTTATGATGCAATGACCAGCGATAGGGCATACAGGCGGAAATTGCCGCCATTTACGGCGGTAGAGACAATTTTGGGCGAAATGTATGGGAAGCTAGATCCGCAACTTTGTCTGACCTTCACTTCGCGCCTCAGTCAGCACCTTGTCGGCGCGTTGGTAGAGCTAAATGATGGCAATATAGCCCGTGTGGTAATGCTCAACGATGTCTTAGCATCGCGGCCTGTGGTTCAAATGAGGAATGGCATGAGCATCGACTTAGAGAGAAGACGGGATCTTTCGATTGTCGCTTTGCTGGAGGACGAGGTAGCGACAGGCACTGGTTGAACCTAGTAAATAAAACACCGCAAGCGTTAGTTCGGCGCTTGCGGTGTTTTCATATTAAAACGTATATGTAGTTTCGATTGCGGCGATTCGCTCTTTATTCTGTGTGTCAATGGTCTTTGCCCATTCGTGGCTGAGCTTAACGCTCCAACGATCAGTGAGACTCTTTTCCCAGGCCAGTTCTATACCTTTCGTATTGGCGTCGTAGGTAGCCAGGCCGGTGACGACCGAATTGGCTTTGAGATTGCGGTAGGTTGCGCTGATGGTTTCTTTTTCCGTTGCCGCGTAGGTTACGCCGGCCAGCATCCCGGAGGCAGCTTGGTCAGCTGAAGAGCGCAGCCCTTCAAAGGCGAACTCCCATTTGTCCACAGCGGTTTTTAGTCCTAACCCGTAAACTGAGTTGACGCTGGGATTATTGCTTACATGCAGATATTCGCCAGATACTGTCACGTCGCCGAAGACTTTGCTAACTTCGAGACCTGTTACTGTTTTGTTGTTATTGGTCTCAAGCAAGTTTTTATCGACTTTGCCAACTAATAGCTTGAGATTTTTTTGTTCACTTTCACTGGCCCAGGTTGCGCCGCGAAACATGTTATCCCGTCCAACTTCAGTCAGATCGGCCAGACCGGAGAGTGTTCCGAGCTCTGCCTCTTGCGAACCGAGAGTCAGCGTGCCGCCAGGAGCTTCATAGATCAGGCCGAATTGGTCAACTTCGTGGATGGAATCATCTATATTATCGCCGCCAAAATTCCGGTAAGCAAATCGTGCGTATGCAGATACGTTATCTGACAGTGGCTGGCTGAAGTTGAGGATAAATGTTTGCTCGCCAGTGTGGCTGTCAGGATCAGCTTTGGGTTTTACTCTTTCCCACTGCAGTGTTGCTTCACCAGAGACGGAGAGAGTTCTATTGTCTGCCGCTTCAGCCGCCAAAGCAGTAGTAGCGGTTGCAGTAATAACCAGTGCAGTAAGCAGTGATGACAATGCAGCTTTTTTCATGATAATTCCTCCTATTATTTTAACTACCGGCAATTATAAGTTTGCGAAGATGCCGGGGTTACGGTTTCAAAAGTACACGAAGTAGTACGAGAAGAAGTACGATAGCGCGAGGCCCACGAGGGACACAAGCCGCAAAGCAGACTTTCTAAAAACTAAACACTAAACTAAATGCTAGAATCCTAGTAAACCGCCGATGGTGTAGACCAGGAAGCTGACTACCCAGGCGACAACGATCGTATATACCATGGTGAACAAAGACCATTTCCAGGAATTCGTTTCCCGCCGAATAACGGCAAGGGCAGCAAAGCAAGGTGAGTATAACAGCACAAACACCATTAGCGTGTAGGCTACCAGAGGACTAAACACCGGGTCGGCAACCAAGGCTTCCTGCAGGGCGACAGATGTTTCATCCGCTTCGCCGACGCTATAGATGGTTCCTAACGTGCTTACCAGCACTTCTTTGGCGGCAACTCCAGCAAAGAGACCAATGCTGATTTTCCAATCAAAGCCTAGGGGTTTGACTAATGGCTCGATGGCTTGACCAATACGGCCAGCATAACTGGCGACGAGCTTCTCTGCTGCTTGCTCTTGCTCAAGAGCCGCTACTTCGTCTTCTGCGGTTGCTTTGAGCTCCTGATAACGCTCTGCGAGGCTAAAGAGTTTTTCGTTTTCTGCCTTTAATGCGGCAAACTGCTCTTCTTTCGCCAATTCAATGGCGGCAAATTCAGGACTGTCAGACTCAAGTTCTGCTGTTTGCTTTTCAAAGTCTTCATCAATTGCTTGCGCTTTTTCTAGCAAAGCCATAAAGTCCTGGTGTTGTTCGATGTTCTCAACTTGGAGAGCGGGAGCAATTTCCTTGGCAGCCTGTTCTTCAAACAGAGTCTGCGACTGGGTAATTAGAGTGTCGTAATCTTTGCTGTACTGTACTTCGCTGGGATAATTGGTTAAAAACCAGATCAGCACTGAGACGGCGAGAATAATTGTACCGGCTTTCCGCAAATAGAGAACTCCGCGTTCCCACATCTGTATCAGCACACTGCGCAAGGTCGGCAGGTGATAAGGTGGCAGCTCCATGACAAACGGTTCGACAGCGCCCTTAAAGAGAAAGCTGCGGAAAATACGAGCCATGAGTACTGCGATGACAATGCCGAGAACATAGATGGAAAACAAAACGCTGCCAGCAGATTCCTTGCTAAAAAAGGCGGAAATCAGCACTGTATATACAGGCAGACGAGCGCTGCAGCTCATGAACGGGGAAACCAGGATGGTGACTAAGCGGTCCCGCGGGTTTTCGAGCGTCCTTGTTGCCATTACCGCCGGCACCGTGCAGCCAAAGCCTAACAACATCGGAATGAATGATTTACCATGCAGACCAACAGAGCGTAGCACTCTATCCATGATGAAGGCAGCTCTGGCCATATAGCCGCTTCCCTCGAGCAAGGCAATACCAAAGAATAATAGCAATATTTGCGGTAAAAAGACTATTACGCCGCCAACGCCGCCAATGATGCCATCGACAAGCAAAGAACGTAAATCACCTTCTGCCATATGTGCGCCAACCCAGGTTCCTAGAGCCGCTGCGCCGTCTTCCAGCCATGACTGGGGAGCTTCGGCCAACGTAAATACGAGATTAAAAAGAAGCCACATGAGAGCGAAAAAGATTGGCAAACCAAATATCCGGTTTGTTAAGACTTTATCAATTTTGTCAGAGGTAGTTTGGTTTTTATCTGACTGGACGGTGAGAATCCGGCTGAGGACTTTGCCGACAAACTGATAACGGCGGTCAGCAATGGTCAGCTCCGGGTCTTCGTCATTTTTTGTCTGGAGCTCTTGCCGAAGTTTGGCTGCCCGATGAATGATTGTTTGCCCAGCGCTAAGGTCGCGTATCAGACGCAGTATTTCTTCATCGTTTTCGAGCAGCTTGATTGCCAGCCAACGAACCGGAAATCGCAAGCCTTCGCCGTTGGCGGTGAGTTCGTGGCTGAGTTGTTCGATCGCAGATTCAAGGTTGCCGTAGTCAATCCGCCAGGATTGGTGTTGCTGTCCGGCCGATGCGGCACACGCGGCTAGTATTTCTTTCGTGCCTTGATTACGGCTGCCGACTGTCCGGACAACCGGTGAGGCGAAGACTTCTTCCAGGGCCTTGTTATTAATCGAGTAACCGCGTCCGCTAGCGACGTCGATCATATTTAACACTAGTACTGTCGGCTGTTCCAGTTCAAGCAGCTGAGCGGTGAGATAAAGGTTCCGCTCCAGGTTGGATGCATCGATAATATTGGCAACGACATCCGGTTTTTCTTCGACAATAAAACGTCTGGCAACCACTTCGTCTTCTGAGTAAGCGGTCAGACTATAGGTTCCCGGCAAGTCGACAATGCGGAATTCCTTATTATCACTGCCGGCAAAGCCCTCGCGTTTTTCCACGGTTACACCGGGATAGTTGCCTACATGTTGGCTTGAGCCGGTTAAGTTATTAAAGACAGTGGATTTACCCGAGTTCGGGTTGCCTGCTAAGGCGACTGTCCAGCGATGTGTAGCTTTCATCTTGATCCTCCGTTTCATTTCTCAATTTAGTTCACTGACGCAGATGCAGCATGCAGCGCCGCTATCGAGCGCGATGCGGCAATCGCGTACACAAACAATAACTGCTGAACCGCATTTGCCTACGACTGTCACTGGTTCGCCGGCGGTAAATCCTAAATTCGTTAACCGTCTGGATACATCAGCTGGTCCCTGGACTGCAGAGACCCGGCAGTGCTCACCGGTTTTCATCAGACTTAATGGCATGATGCTCCTCCTTCACTGGAATATCCAGTTCAATGAATTCGGCTTCTGCCTTGCGCAGCGAGAGATTAAAGCCTTTTACTCTGACCTCCACCGGGTCGCCGAGAGGAGCAAACTTTAGCATCTCAATCGGTGTACCGGCCACCACTCCCATATCGATAATTCTCCGTTGAATGGAACCACCGCCCCGCACCTTGGCGACAATGCCGGTCTCACCGGGGGCAAGTTGGTTTAATGTTGTTCGCATCAAATCTACCTCCTGTACTTTCTTTAAACAAGAGAATGAAATCCATTCTCAATAGATGAGGAAAAAAATAAGTTCATCTTAATTAGTGACAGCGACGAAACTGGCAAATGACGAACTTTTCAACATTTGACTAAAGGCGGTTACAATATTCGGATCGAACTGGGTTCCCGCACACCGCCACAATTCAGCCAGTGCCTGCTCTCCGGAAATGCAGGTTCGATAAGAGCGATTGCTAGTCATGGCATCGAACGCATCACAGACGGCAATAATACGTGAGCCAAGAGGAATAGCATCGCCAACTAAACATCCCGGGTATCCCTGTCCATCCATTCTTTCGTGGTGATGCAAAATGATTTGCGCCACTTCAGCCAGCAAGGTTACTTTGTTAACAATCGAAAAGCCGATGACTGGATGCGTTTTAATGATCGCAAATTCCTCCGGTGTCAATCGGCCTGGCTTTAACAGCACCGAGTCTGGTATGCCAATCTTGCCGATATCATGGAGGTGGGCGGCGATATCGAGCGATTGCTGCTCTGCTATTGAAAGTCGTAACTGTTGAGCGATAGCTTGGCATAAACCGGCTACTCGGCAGGAATGCCCGCAGGTATAGTCATTTTTTGCGTCAAGAGCGGCTGTGAGAGCATCAACAATTTGGTGAAGGTCAGCTAGAGAAAAGTGAGAAATCATGCGACAGAATCCTTTGCTGCTTCAATTTGTTTTAGATCGAGTTATGTATGGCTGGAATGCTGCGGGCGCTATTTTATTTATTGAATGACTTGCCGGGTCGTAACGGCAGATGCCGTTTCTCCCCTCCTGTTTGCAGCAATACAAAGCCTGATCTGCATAATGGACAAACACATCTAAAGCCGGATAGGGAGAATTGGGATTCAGACTGCACATTCCTAACGACGCGGTAACCCGAGTCCCTGGATTCTCCGGCAATTCAAAAGCCTGCTGGTTAATCGCGGCATAGATACGATTAGCTATGGTCGAAGCGCCGGAATAATCTGTTTCTGGCAATAACAAAGCAAATTCTTCGCCGCCAATGCGCGCTGCTATGTCTGAATGCCTGATGCAAGCGCGCAAACGTGATGCCAGTTCGATCAATACCCAGTCACCGGCTTGGTGTCCGTACTGATCATTTATTTGTTTGAAGTGATCGATATCTAGCATTAATAATGAAACTGGACGCTTTTCTCGCTGAGCAAAAGTAAGGATATGATGGAAAGAATCAAAGAAGGAGCGCCGGTTCGCGATTTGCGTTAACGCATCTGTCATTGCCAATAGATGCATCTGGGCAAACGCCTGCTCAAGTTCAGTCTTTTGAGCCTGAAGTTGCATTTGCGCCAGCTTCAAGGAAGAATTCGCCTGTTCCAAGTGTAACGATTTTTCGCGAATTTCGCGATGCGACTCAGATAATTCGTTGATCGAGCGGTGTAGCTCTTTTTCACGATTGCCAATGCGATGCGCCATCCAGTTTAAGTCGCGCATCAGATTGATCATCTCATTCTCCTCATCTTTATCACGACTCTCGTTGGGCACTGGCAGTGTGCTCTCGTATTCGCCCTCTCTTATTTTTCTGCAAAATTTTTCAATTCGCTTGATCTGGTGCAGAAATATCCATTGTTGAGTGATCCATGGCCCGGTAAAGGCAATAAACAAGGCAGCAATAATCCCTGAAGCCATAAGTTGGTTGAATAGGGGGTCTTGTTCTAAACGTGTTTGATATCCCAGCCATAAGATTAATGCCAGCGGACTTAGTGAGAAGACCAAATACATCCAGCGCAGTTTCGTGTATATTTTCATGTAAAGTCTCCGCATTACTGGTGGACATTGAGAATGATTATCATTGCTATTTTATCTTCGCAATATGCTCTTGTCAAGAAAAATATGATTCGTCTGTGTTTAACGTTGAGGGAGTTCTGCTCAGGCAGGATTTTTATGTACATGACGAGAATTGCCACATATTATTGCCTGCTCTTTGGGAGCGGGCGATGCTATGGGGTTATATAGATAGGAAAGGTGGATAACATGATCAGGGAAATGCAAATACCTATATTGCAGTTGGTTTCCTCTATTGCCAGCACTACAGACCTCATGAGTCCATTGCTGGCTAATCATCATAAGCTGGTCGCCTATATAGCTTTTTGTATCTCGAAAGAACTAGGCTTTTCACATAAAGAACGCAAAAACATCCTATTGGCCGGAGCGCTTCATGACCTGGGTGCGCTTTCACTGACAGACAGAGTGAAAGTCCTGGATTTTGAAGTGAAGGACCCTCACCGACACGCTGAAGTGGGCTATCGCTTACTTAAGCTGCTGGATCCTTTTGATGGCATCTCTGATATTGTACGCTATCATCATGTTTCATGGCATCACGGGAAAGGCTGTGAACATGAAGGCGGTAAGGCGCCTGAGCATAGTCATATCATTCATCTGGCTGATCGAATCGCTGTACTGATTAACCAGGATGTAGATTTAAGTGAGCAAGCCAATGCCATTGTCGCTAAGGTGGGCGAGCTTTCTGGAACCGAGTTCAAGCCAGAACATGTCGAAGCCTTTTCCGGACTGGCGGCAAAAGAGTATTTTTGGCTTGATATCAGGCACCGGTTGACGGCATCGTTTCTTCAGCGTTTAGTCAAAGATGAGACAGCTATCTTTGATAACCAGGGGCTAACCCGCCTGGCTCAGTTCTTTGCACAAATGATTGATTTCCGCAGTCCATTCACTGCCACGCATTCAACGGGAGTTGCAGCTAGCGCTGTTGCCATCGCTGAATTAATGGCCTTCTCTGAACAAGAATGTTTGACCATGCAAATCGCCGGCTATCTGCACGATCTGGGGAAACTGGCTGTGCCTACAGAAATTCTTGAAAAACCCGGGAAGTTAACAGCTGATGAATGGCGAATCATTAAGGCTCACACTTATCACGGCTATCGGACGCTTGAGCCGATAGCCGATCTGAAAACCATTAATGCTTGGGGAAGTTTTCATCACGAGCGGCTTGACGGCAAGGGCTACCCGTTCCATTTAAATAGAAACTGTCTGTCCCTTGGCTCGCGGATCATGGCGGTAGCTGACATATTCACCGCAGTTACGGAAGATCGCCCTTATCGCAAAGGTATGACTAACAGTGAAGTGATGAAGATCATCAAACAGCATTGTTTGGACGGAGCTCTAGATGCTAATGTTGTAGCTACCCTAGAGAAGTATTTTGATGATATAAATTATCGAAGAATAACCGCACAGGACGCATCAATATCTGATTATAAATTCTTCATTGCACAGTGAAGTTCAGCCAAGTGCGACCATGATTGCGCCAACGCCGATCAGTAATATCCCCAAGCCGCTGATCATGCTGATCTTCTCGCCTAAGAAGCCGATCGCTAATACAGTCGCAACCACTACACTAAGTTTGTCAATCGGGGCGACTTGTGACACCTTGCCATATTTCAATGCTAAGAAATAGAAAAGCCAGGATGAAGCACCGGCGATGCCGCTGAGAAAAATAAATGAAATTGCCTTCTTATCCGCGAAAATCACGGGAAGTTTGCTAAGATTGCCTTGCAAGGCGACGACTAACACAAGGAACGCGGCCATGATGATTGAGCGGATTGCAGTGGCGGAATTGGCATCAATTGACTGAAGGCCAATTTTGCCGAAGATCGATACTAGGGCGGCGGTTAACGCCGCCAGCAAAGCATAAATTAGCCAGAGATATTGTTCCATACGCTTTCCCTCCCACGCAGAGATAGTAAGTTTATTCTATGTATGATTATAACTCGAAACTATATTGTGATCATAGTATACGGCGATCATTCGTCTGGAAATCAAAGGTGAGCAAAGATGTTAAAAATGAAGAAGATCGCCGCGCTACGCGGCGATCTTCCTAGTCGCTTTACTCAACTACTTTGTCAGATGATCCATACAGATTTACCGTACTGTTACCCAGAAGTCAATTGCCCGGTCAGTTTCTGTATAGTTCGGAATGATTTGAAGTTTGCCTTTGCCAGGCGCTTTGGCAACAAAGACCAGCTTGCTGTTATCAGTTTTAACCTGTTCCATGACGTCATTGAAAAAGTTTTCGCCGCTAGACAGGAAACGGGTCTTTTTTGTTAAACCGGCAGCAGGTTCAAGGATCAGTGTTTGGCCTTTTTGCAAGGTGATGTTATTTGCCGACAAGGTAACGTTGCCGCTGTCGCTGTAATTATAGGTCACTTTTACCGCCTCAGCGTTCGGTGTGGTGCTTGGAGCGGTTGGGGTCTGTGAATCAATCGGCCTGACATCAGAGCATCCGCCCAGAAATAAAGTGAATGCTAATATTAAGCCCATCATGGCAATAAAGGTAGTGCGTTGGTTTCGCATTTTCATCAGTAGCCTCCTGTAAAATAAGTTATTGAGACGAACGCGTTTGCGCTGCTCAAGTATATTAACGCTGCAAGATTAAGAAGGTAACGCAATTATGTAAAGTTAATTGCTTGTATAGGAGAAACCGGTATTTGCAGCCGCTAAAAAGCGATATCAGGGGGATTTTGCCGCAGAAAGTAAAGTAGTGTATAAGGCGCAGGGAGGAGATCTTTGATGGTAGCACAGCAATCAACTGAAAAAATACAAAAAGGCCGTTACCGACATTACAAGGGTGGTGAGTACTTTGTAATTGACCAAGCGACTCATTCAGAAACCGGAGAGCGCTTTGTTGTTTATCGTGCTTTATATGGCGATCAGGGGCTTTGGATTCGGCCGTATACAATGTTTTTTGAGACGGTAGTTATAAATGGACAAGCGGTCCCGCGATTTGCGTGGTTGGGAGATGAAACTTCTGACTCGTCTACCACCCTAGGGCGTCTTGATCAATAAAGTCGGCGGCATGCATACCCTTTACAGGTCCAACGCAGAACACAAGCGACACAAATATACCGCTATTATTATTCGATTATCATGCGCGTGCTAGTGTTCCGCCCCTTACGCTACGAGACCTCAACGTGCCTGCAAACTTATCGGTTCTAGTGCAAAAAGGCCCTGCCGTAATACGGCAGGGCTGGGTAACCCAAATATCTAAAGTTCTGATTCTGACTGAGGAATTTCTTCTGTTGTCGAGAGTCGATTCTTATAGGCTGCGGCACCGAGAATACCGCCAATGATAACGACGGCGAGAATCCACTTTACGTAAGGGTCTGCGGTCCACGCAGCCAGGAAGGGTTCGCCGACAATCATTTTTGCTGCTGTCCAGCCAAGAACAGCGGCGCCTAAGTCAATAATGATGGGGAAGCGCTCAACAAGCTTAATGACTAGTGTGCTGCTAAACACGACGATTGGAATGCTGATCATGAGTCCTAAGATCACGAGGGTGAAGTTGCCTTGTGCCGCGCCAGCAACACCAAGCACATTATCTAACCCCATGCAGGCATCAGCGATGATGATGGTTCTAACGGCGTCAAACAGGTTACTCTTAGCGGCAACTGCTTCTTCTACTTTCTCGTTTTTGTCTGTAAGCAGTTTGAAGGCAATCCAGATTAGCATCAAGCCGCCAGCCAAGAGCAAGCCAGGAACCTGGAGTAGCCAGACAACAAATACGGTAGCACAGATTCGGATAACGACTGCGCCAAAGGTTCCTAACAAAATAGCCTTCTTTTGCTGGAGCTTGGGCAAGTTTCTGGCTGCCAAGCCGATAACGATCGCGTTATCGCCAGCCAATACAATGTCAATAACAACAATAGCGAATACAGCAGACCACAGCTCGAGAGAAAACATGCGAATCCACCCCTTTCTAATTTGGCAATGATGACAGATGCGTTAAGTACTTACCTGTGGGGCAAGGTTAGCAACGATCATGTTTGCCAAACATGGACTGGCAACGCGAGGCTGTCAGTAAACTCCATATATTCTGATAGTACTGCTGCTTGTCTAGAGAGTCAACTGTTATATGCAAGCAGAATAACTTAAAAAAGACTATATGATCGTATTGGAATAGGAGATGCTCAAATTACAGGCGATTACGACTCCGGGGAGGGATTTAGATGACAATGTTAGCGGGAGGGACTGTACTGGCAATAGATGCTGGTGGTACGTCTTGTCGGGCCCTATTATGTAGTCAATCTGGTGAAGTCCTGGGCTACGCTCAGGGTGGTCCGGCAAATTATCACAGTATTGGTGAAGGGCAAGCAAGAAAAGTCATTACTAAACTGTTGCAGTCCTTACCGTGCAGACCGTCGTCAGTCGAGTGCGCAGTCTTT
This sequence comes from Anaerosporomusa subterranea, assembly GCF_001611555.1. NCBI lineage: Bacteria > Bacillati > Bacillota > Negativicutes > Acetonemataceae > Anaerosporomusa > Anaerosporomusa subterranea. The sequence continues at coordinate 6,851 of NZ_LSGP01000020.1, read as the reverse complement.
GGGCTGGCTGGCCTGGATACTCGCAAAGATCGTGAGGTTCTGACCGCCGTGGCAGTGGATACACTGCGTGCCGCGGCCATCCAGACGGACCAACTGCTGCTAGAGAATGATGGAATGGTAACCTTGATTGGTGCAACTGGTGGCTCTGACGGTTTGTTAATTATTGCAGGGACAGGATCTATCGCCTGTGGCGTCGCTCTTGATGGACGTAGGGTGAGGGTAGGCGGTTGGGGGAGCCGCGCAGGAGATGAGGGAAGCGGCTATTGTATCGGAATGGACGCATTGCGCCATGCGCTGCGAACAGCTGATGGCAGAGAGAAGCAATCAGGCATTTGTGCGGTAATACTGCAGGAAAAAGGCATGGTCGATGTCGAAGAACTGATTAATTGGCTGTATAGTTCCGATTTTTCGGTTGATTCAGTGGCTGCCCTTGCGCCGGCTATTTTTACTTTGGCTGATAATGGAGACTGGCAGGCCAGAACCATTGTCAACAACGCGCTAAATGAGCTGAGTCTGATGGCTGCCACTGTAATTGATAAACTAGCTCTTAGTGATACTAATCTGCACACAGTATTAGCAGGCGGCATTCTAGAGAAGAATTCCTGGTTGAGGGAGAAGTTAGCGCACTCCATCCAAAAACTAGCGCCGCAGGCGCATTTTGCGCCAGCCGTTTACCCGCCGATTGTCGGCGGACTGCTGCTGGGACTGCGAGCCAGCGGTGGTTTAGTTCTTCCCGGCACGCTGCAAAGAATCATGGCCGGCATTCCCTAACCTTTATTTCTATCTTCATGTTTCCCCCAATGCCTGTCCTCAATGCTGCCCAAAGGAGGTATGTCAGTGGAACCTGTTCAGCAGCCCCATCAGTCTAACAGCAGGAGACTGCTCATACTCTCGGTTGCAGCGATCCTGTTATTGTCAACATGTTTCTTTTTTTTGCTACAGCATCGTCAAAATCCAAATCGAGCCCCAATTACGGCAGCCGAGCTGGACAACCGGCTGATGGAGACCGGAGGGGAAGAATTTGTGCAATTGCCGGCGCCAAGTCCGGCAGATCGTAAGCTGATCGAAGCACAGGAGGCGCTCGCTGCTCGCCAACCGGATAGAGCTCTACAGTTAGCTAATGAGATGCTAGCTGTTGACGCGAAGAATGTCACAGCTCATATTATTCTTGGTCGCTCCTATTTCCGTACCGGGGAGTTAGATAAAGCAGCTAAAGCGTTTTCTAAAGCGATAGAGATTAAGCCCGACTTGCCGGAAGCCTACCTGTATCGCGGACACCTTCATAAAGCGAATAAGCGCTATGATCAGGCGCTTGCAGATTATAACCAAGCATTAGGACTCAATCCTGAATTGTCAGCTGCTTATTATCATCGTGGTGACGTTGGCTTGCTCACAAATGAACTTGATGATGCAATGGCCGATTTCACGCTGGCTATTGTCAAAAAGAGCGGTGTAACCAACCCTCCGCCCACCCCCTACTTTAAACGCGGCTATCTGCTGTATTTGCAGCAAGACCATAAGGCAGCAATTAAGGATCTAAGCCGAGCGATCGAACTGGCACCAGCGATGTACGAAGCCTATCTCTATCGGGCCAATGCGTTGTGCGCTTTGCGGCGTCATGACATGGCAATCCGCGATTACAATACATTAATTCAGTTGAAACCGGATTTCGCTCTCGCCTATTACGGCAGGGCACTCGCTCTGCGGGAAAAAGGCGACACGGAAAAGGCGGACACGGATTTCCGCAAAGCAGAACAGTTGGGGATAAAACGCCTGCAGTAGATAATTTTTATTTTCAACGGCCAGACTCCAAGGGCGTTCAGAAAGGTCGAGATGTTGTTACCTATGAGACTACTAAACATTTGATGCAACATAGTAGAGTAGCATCACTAGGCACCCCGGAAACTCAGCGGCGACGCGTACGCGGGGTACGCTAGCAATGAGTTTCCGGGGGTAACAACGGCCTAATGCTGTGCCATCCATGGCGCATTCGGCACTAGCGCATCCGTGCGCGTCACAGATTGGCCCGTGCTTGAAGAGCCCGGCTAAGCTAAGCGCAATAAGCCTAGCACTATCAACATCGTCCCCGGTAAAAAGGGGAACCGCCTTTTCCATTCATCAGACACAAAGCGGTCTGATAGCACAACCCCACCGCCAATACAGATAATGTGAATAATCCCGATTATCAAGGGAGTGTAAAGCGGCAACGCACCGGTTAAGGCTGCGGCAAAGGTACCTACTGCCGCGTCGGCGCCAACCGCCAGCCCCAAAAATACCGCCTCTAATGGACTAATTACTCCCAAGTGATCAACGTCAGCGGACTCCGGTCTAGCCATAATGCTAATGACCAGATGACCGATTGAAAAAGTCAGCTTGCCGGCTGTGACCTCTCCTTCCACCTCATAAGTGGGAATGTTCTTGGTTAAGTATTGGTGGAATACGTTCCACGCTCCTAAAAGAATTAACAGGATACCGCCGAGGACCATCGCTAGAAATGTATCAATATATTGTCCCAGCATAGCTGCTGCACCCATCGCGAACGCAGACGCGACAGCAGTGACGGCCCCAACAATCAGGAATGAGCTTAATGGAATACGGATGCTACGCAGACCATAGGCTACGCCTGCCATTAGACCGTCAATGCTGACAGCGACCCCTAGCAGTAGCACATAAAAGAAATTCACGTTGTTCAACTCCTTTGGAGAAAGCACATCTTCAAATTACTATATGGCGGAAGCATAATTTTGCTCACCAGCCACAGCATTCTGCCTAGCTTTCAGGCAGGAATTTTTAACTAGGAAGGTGAATACTATTCAAGTTAAGACTTTACTACGTTTATGAGGAAAGCCAATCAATTGAAAAAACAACAAAGAACCGCTGTTAAGTCAAGCCAACGTTCTATTATCGCTGATAAGCTTTTGGCTTGGTATGACGCATGCGGCAGAGAACTTTCTTGGCGTCAAGATACTACCCTGTATAAAGTCTGGGTTTCTGAAATCATGCTCCAACAAACCCGGGTTGAAGCGGTTGAGCCTTACTACAGGCGCTTCCTCGACCGCTTTCCGGATATGAGAACGTTAGCAGATGCCCCTGAAGAAGATGTACTACACGCATGGCAAGGCCTTGGCTATTATAGCCGCGCCCGCAACCTGCAGACAGGGGTCAGAGAAGCGCTGGAACGCTATGACGGCGTTTTGCCGCAAACCCGGCAAGAGGTTGAAAGCCTCAGCGGTGTCGGCAGCTACACCGCCGGCGCACTGCTGAGCATTGTTCATGGACAGCCTGAGCCTGCCGTTGACGGCAATGTGCTCAGAGTATTCAGCCGTCTGTTTTGTCTAAAACAGCTGATAACCTCATCAATTGGTAAACAGGCTGTGACAGCAAAGGTTCGCGAGGTTATCCCCTCCGACCGTCCAGGCGATTTCAATCAGGCGGTTATGGACCTTGGTTCATCTGTTTGTGGTCGAGTGCCGCGCTGCTCGCTTTGTCCGCTGGCTGATGAATGCATCGCATATAAGGAGGGCTGTCAATCGGAACTACCGCGTAAAGCAAAAAAAGCTGAGCCTCGCCCGGTTAAGATGGCGGTCGGCATCGTGAAAAATCAGTGTCAGCAATTTTTTGTGCGAAAGCGGCCTAAGAGTGGTTTGCTGGCTGGCATGTGGGAGTTCCCGACGATTGAAGCGGTGGATAGCGATCCAGAAACAGCGCTTCGGTCTCTTTTTGCCAAGAGCGGGCAAACTGTTGCTTCGCTAACCCAGTGGCGCAATCTGCAGCATGTATTCAGTCACCGGACCTGGGATTTGCAAATTTATCAAGGCTCAGGCACGGGATATAACAATGAACGCCGCGAAGACGGTTGCTGGATGACGTTAGACGAACTCGCAGCCGTACCTTTGGGCAAACCGCATCAGACGATGGCCAATTGGCTGGCAGAAGCAGCGCTATAAAGAATTTACTATGGTAATGTAAATAAGTGGATAGACTATGGATAATGATGGTCTGAGGTGAGGAAATGGATTTTGGTTTAGGAAAAGTTTTGCCGATTAGCCTTGACGAAGAAATGAAGAACTCGTATATCGACTATGCGATGAGTGTTATCGTTATGCGGGCTTTGCCTGACGTTAGGGATGGCTTGAAGCCAGTGCACCGACGGATTCTCTATGCAATGCATGAAGCTGGAATGGCTTCTAATAAAGCCCACAAAAAATCAGCCCGTATCGTCGGTGAAGTTCTCGGTAAATATCATCCCCACGGCGATAGCTCGGTCTATGATGCGATCGTACGCTTGGCACAGGATTTCTCTACCCGGTATCTGATGGTTGATGGCCATGGTAACTTCGGATCGGTTGACGGTGACTCAGCGGCAGCCATGCGTTATACGGAAGTCCGCATGTCGCGTATTGCCGAAGAAATGCTAGAAGACATTGAGAAAGATACAGTTGACTTTGCACCAAACTATGACGAGTCGCTCAAAGAACCAACTGTACTGCCAGCCAAGATCCCCAACCTACTGGTTAATGGTTCGTCAGGCATTGCCGTTGGCATGGCTACTAATATACCGCCGCACAATTTGGGTGAAGTGGTTGATGCGCTTGTTGTGATGATCGACAATCCTGACATCACGATACCCGAATTAATGCAATACATAAAAGGTCCGGATTTCCCAACCGGCGCCCTGATTCTTGGGCGGGAAGGGATACGGCAAGCCTATACGACAGGACGCGGTTCAGTGAAAATGCGAGCCCAGGCGCGTATTGAACGCATGTCTAATGGCAAAACTCGCATACTGGTCACAGAACTTCCCTATCAAGTTAATAAAGCCAGGCTAATCGAAAAGATTGCCGAACTGGTGCGCGACAAAACGATTGATGGCATCACTGACCTGCGCGACGAAAGCGACCGCACAGGGATGAGAGTTGTTATTGAGTTAAGGCGTGATGCCAACGGTGACGTCGTTCTCAATCAATTATATAAGCATACGCAATTGCAGGAGACCTTCGGGGTCAACATGCTGGCCTTAGTTGATGGCCGTCCGCAAGTTCTTAACCTCCAACAGGTACTTTACTATTATCTTGAACATCAAAAAGTAGTTATTGTTCGTCGGACCCGGTTTGAGTTGGCGAAGGCCAAGGCTAGAGAGCATATCTTACAAGGTCTAAAGATTGCGCTTGATCACCTGGATGCAGTTATTCGTACCATCCGGCAGTCACAGACGGCTGATATTGCCCGGAATGCTTTGATGGAAACCTTCTCACTCAGTGAAAAGCAGGCACAGGCAATTCTAGACATGCGTCTGCAACGCCTGACAGGTCTGGAGAGAGAAAAAATTGAGCAAGAGTACAAAGATGTGCTCGAGACCATTGAGTGGCTGGAGGCTGTTTTGGCTGACGAGCATAAAGTTTTGCAATTGATTAAAGAAGAACTGCTCGATGTCAGAAAGCGTTTCGCCGATGAACGGCGTACCGTGATTACCAGCGACGTGTCGAAAATCGAAATCGAAGATTTAATTGCTCAGGAAGATATTATTATCACAATTACCCATAACGGTTATGTGAAACGACTGTCTGCTGACACCTATCGCAGCCAGAAGCGCGGCGGTCGGGGGGTCACTGGCATGGGGACCAAGGAAGAAGACTTTGTTGAGCATCTGTTTGTCGCTACTACTCACCACAACATCTTGTTCTTCACGAATCGTGGTCGGGTATATCGCCTGAAAGGCTACGAGTTGCCTGATGCAGGTCGGACAGCTAAAGGCACGGCGATCATCAATTTGCTACCGCTCGAGAATAAAGAATTGATAACAGCAGTCATCCCACTGAAAGAATTTGCTGCCAATAAACATCTGTTTATGGCGACAAAAAATGGTGTCGTCAAGAAAACTGAACTGATGGAGTTTGACACAGAACGCAAGGTTGGCCTTATTGCGATTTCTCTTGATGAGGATGATGATCTGATTGGCGTGCGGCTTACTGATGGCAACCAACATGTGATCTTGGGGACAGAACATGGAATGGCGATCTGCTTTAATGAACAAAATGTGCGCAGCATGGGCCGTACGGCTCGTGGCGTCCGTGGGATTTCGCTTGAAGATGCTGATGTCGTCATCGGTATGGAGACAATCTTCAAAGGCGGTGAAGTACTTACTGTAACTGCTGAGGGATATGGCAAACGCACTCCTACCGAAGAATACAAATCGCAAAATCGGGGCGGCAAAGGTGTTATTAACCATAAGCTAACCGATAAGACTGGTGTAGTGGTCGGTCTCAAAATCGTAAAACCCGGCCAGGAGCTAATGCTCATATCCGGAGACGGTATCATCATCCGTATGGAAGTTGATGAGATCTCGGTAGTTGGGCGAAATACACAAGGTGTACGCCTAATGAGAATCGGCGAGAATGACAAAGTCGTTGCTTTAGCGGCGGTAGAGAAGAAAACCGATAATGAGTAATCGTGGGGGCGACTTTTAAGTCGCCCTGCTTTTTAAAATTTTTGAATGTATATAATTCTAGAATCTGTGCCACACTATGCTTTGCGGAGGTTTCGTTAGACGAATACTGGTAGATGAGTGATTGACAAGCTATTGCCAGTATGGTATATTAGTGTTCCCAGAAGGGTGAGTCTCCTAGTGATAGCTAATCAAACTTAGCTTCACAGTTAAATAAGGCTAAAAACCTTGTTGACATAGTACAAGCCCCTATGGTATACTGAATAAGTTGTCGCTAAGCGATGGCAATCAGTACCCGAAAGAAACAAAAACTACATATTGACACAATGCTAGTGCTTATGTTAATATGTAATAACGTCGCTGGTAACGGCAACGGCGGTTGAGAGCAGCGAAGCTGCTGGCAGCC